>DASXTK010000310.1:0-80138 GCA_036505485.1 Acidimicrobiales bacterium | reverse complement strand
GTTGAAGACGACTCGGTAGCGACCGTCGCGTGACGCCATCGGCTGATGGCCCCGGGGCGAGGGATCGAGGATGGCCAGCCGACAGAATCCCAGCGCCACCTGGTCATCGGTGTACAGGCCGGCGTCGTCGGGACCGCGGTGGGTCAGCCGTCCACAGGCGGACTCGACCCATCCGGTGGGTGGATCGATGCCTTCTGTCAGTGCGACGCACCCTGCGAATCCGCACATGCCCCGGTCCCCAAACGTCGATGGCCTCAGACAAAGAGACGGTTTGGGAGCCCGATCCGTTCCCCTGTCCCCCGGGATGGGTCGGCGTCGATGGGGTAGGCATGCGGGAGAATGGCACAGGAGTCGCCGAGCCGCCAAGGCATGCTCGGGCTGGCGGTCGTGATCGGGATCGTGGTTTGGATCGTGGCGTCGCGGAGCCCGTGGGAGAGCTGGTCGCGGGACCGGTTCTGGAAGCTGGACCGTGCGTTCGCCGACCCCAGCCCCATCTACGCCAACGGCGAGTACCACGTGTACACCACGACGTCGACGCAGTGCGTGCCGGGCAACTGTCCCAGCTACTGGGTGCCGGACTTCGTGAGCCCGACCTTGTCCGAGCCCGGCAACCTGCGGGGTGACGCCATGCCGGACATGCCGGCGTGGGTGCAGCCCGACGATCGTCAGATCTGGGCTCCCTCGGTGGCACCGATCGCCGGGACCTATGTGATGTATTTCGCGGCTTCCTCCGTCGACGGCGTGAAGTGCCTCGGCATCGCGGTGTCGACCACACCTGAGGGTCCGTTCGCTCCGCAGGGCTCGCCGTTGCGGTGCAGCGAGAGCGCGTGGAACATCGATCCCTATGCCGTGACCGATGGGGCGGCCTGGTTCCTGCTGTGGCGGGAGGACGACCCGGCCAACCCCACCGGCAAGATCGTCGGCACCCAGCTCACCGACGATGGCCTGGGGTTCCTCGGGAGGGAGGAATTCACCTTGTGGGTCGGCCACTTCCCCTGGGAGGACGGGTTCCCCGACGAGCCCGGGATCGGGCCGATCGAGAGCCCGGCCATGGTCCAGCACCCGGCCACCGGCGAGTGGTTGCTGACCTGGTCCGCCAACCGCTGGGAGACCCGGGACTACGCCACCGGGTTGGCGTCGTGCCAGAGCCCGCTCGGACCGTGCACTCCGCTGAGCATCGACCAGCCGTGGCTGCGGTCGTCGTCGGATCCGTCGATCGAGACCGGCGCGGAGTTCTCCGGGTGCGGAGGTATGGCCTTCGTGCTGGGACCGAATGGCAACGTGTACGCCACCTTCCACGCCTACCGGGGCACCGGCCCCGCCCCCCAAGCCGACCGGGTCGGCTGGGTCTACGAGGTCACCTTCGACCCCGAGAAGGGTTACCGCTTCCAAGAGTTCGGCTAACGCCGATACCGTCGGCTCCGTGGGCGCGGATGCCGGTGCTGTTGACGACTCGATCGCGGTGCGTGAGGACGCGGTGGTCGAGCGGATCTGGTTGGACGAACGGTCCTGGGTCGACCTGGTCCGCGGCTGGCTGTCGGGCGCCGACTCGCTGTACGAGGCCGTGGTGGAGCGAGCTCCGTTCCGCCAGGGCCGGATCTTCCGCTACGACCGCTGGATAGACGAGCCTCGCCTGGGGGCCTCGTACTCGACCAGCGCCGAGCCGGCGCACCCGGCGCTGCGTCCCATCCAGCAGGCCATCCGGGCCCAGTACAAGGTTCCGTTCGACGGCTACGGGCTGGCTTGGTACCGCGACGGACGGGACGGCCAGGCATTCCACCGCGACCGCGATCTGCGCTGGCTCGACGACACGGTGATCGTCCTGCTCACGCTGGGCGCGACCCGGCCGTGGCTGCTCCGGCCCCGACCCAACCGCTACGACCACGAGGCCTCGGACCAGGGCGCCACCCACGACCTGCGCCCGGCCAGCGGCGACCTCATAGTCATGGGCGGCGCCACCCAACAGTTCTGGGAGCACTCGGTCCCCAAGGTCCGTACTCACCGCGTAGCCGGCCGCGTCTCCATCCAATGGCGCTGGACCTCCGGAAAGGGCCGCCCAGTAGTAGGCGCCTCCTACCGCGCCCCCCGCACCTACACCCCTGACCCCGGGACTCGCGCGGACCTGGGGTAGGGGTCGAAGTCTGATAATATGATTCCATGGCTGAGGTTACGGCTACCGAGGCGGCTCGGAACTTCGCTGATCTGCTTGACGCCGTGGAGCACCGCGGGGAGCGATTCACTGTTGTGCGCCGGGGGAAGGCTGTGGCCCATCTCGAGCCGGTCAGCTCCGGACGCGGCTCTGATGCCAAGGCGCTGCTTCGGCGGCATCAGCAAGACCCTGACTGGTCGGAGGACCTGGCCGCCGTCCGCCAAATGGTCGAGCTCGAGGAGCGATCCTGACTCGGCTGCTCCTGGACACCACGTTCCTGATCGATGCCGAACGAGCAGGCGGTGACCTCGACGACGTCATCGAGGACAACGACGACGTGGCGCTGGCGACGATCACCCTGGCCGAGCTGGGGGTCGGTGTCTCACTGGCAAAGGGGAAGCGCCGGACAGTGCGCGAGGACTTCCTGACCGACGTTCTCGCGACGATCCCTCGCATCGACTACGGCCTCGAGGTTGCGCATGCCCACGCCACGCTTCTTGCCGCCGTTCGTCGGCAGGGCCGACCCCGGGGGGCACACGATCTTGTGATCGCAGCCACGGCCATCGCATCCGGCCGTGAGGTGGTCACCGCGGATTCCACCGCGTTCACCGACCTACCAGGTCTAACCGTCCGCGATCATCGCGAGAGCTGAGCGTGGCGGTGGACCTAGAACTGAAACACGTTCTAGTCTGGGGGTGTGCGCACACCGATTTGTGACCGACTGGGGATCGAGTTCCCGATCTTCGCCTTCAGCCATTGCCGTGACGTCGTTGCTGCGGTGACCAACGCCGGGGGACTGGGGGTCCTGGGGGCGGTGGCCTTCGACGCCGACGCCCTGGAGGTCGAGCTGGCCTGGCTCGACGAGCACGTGGGCGACCGGCCCTACGGCGTCGACATCGTGATCCCGTCCAAGTACGAGGGCATGGGCATCGAGGACATGACCCCGGCCGAGCTCGAGGCCGAGATGGCCAAGCACATCCCCGACGAGCACCGCACCTTCGCGGCCAAGGTCATGGCCGACCACGGCGTCCCCGAGCTCCCGTCCGAGGAGAAGCACCGCGAGCTCCTCGGATGGACCGCCACCACGGCGTCGCCGCAGATCGAGGTCATCCTGCGCCACCCCAAGGCCAAGCTGGTCGCCAACGCCCTGGGAACCCCGCCGGCCGAGATCGTGGCCGACATCCAGGCCAGCGGGCGGCTGGTGGGTGCGCTGTGCGGATCGGTCCGCCACGCCCTCAAGCACAAGGAAGCCGGGCTCGACTTCGTGGTCTGCCAGGGCACCGAGGGCGGCGGACACTGCGGCGAGATCGCCTCGCTTGTCCTGTGGCCCCAGGTCATCGACGCCGTGGGCGATCTCCCGGTGCTGGCCGCCGGCGGAATCGGCGACGGACGTCAGATCGCGGCGGCCCTGGCCATGGGTGCGGCCGGCGCCTGGACCGGCTCGCTGTGGCTCACCGTCGAGGAGGCCGACGTCCCCCCGGCCCAGATGCAGACCTACATCGACGCCACCAGCCACGACACCGTCCGCTCCCGGGCCTGGACCGGCAAGCCCTGCCGCATGCTCCGCAACGACTGGACCGAGGCCTGGGAGGGCGAGGAGAGCCCGGGACCGCTGCCCATGCCGCTGCAGATGATGGTGGCGCTGGACGCGGTCCAGCGGGGCCATCGCTATCCCGAGGCGGCCAAGGACGTGAACTTCAACCCGGTGGGCCAGGTGGTCGGCCAGATGAACCGGGTCGAGCGCGCCGCCCAGGTGGTCCAGCGGCTGGTCGAGGAGTACCTCGAGGCCTGCGAGCGCCTCAACACCCTCAACCAGAAGGCCGTGGTCTAACCCTCCGCGGCGGTTGCCGGTGGGTGGGAGCGCCGCCAGAAGCGGAAACGGCGAAAGCCGCGGCGCGGGGCCGCGGGCGAACGGCCCCAGCGCAGCTCCATGTACAAGGACTTGCCGGCTCCGACCAGCGGGGTGGCAACCAGCGCGCCCGGGATCCCAGCGGCGGCGCCACCGATCAGCGCCGCGAGCATCGTGGCCGGCGGTGACAGGTCGACGGCCTGGCCCACGATGGTGGGCTGGATGACGTGGTTCTCCAGGTTCATGTACAGCAGGTACAGCAGCAGGCAGGCCACCCCGACGTAGACCCCCTGGGTCAGCGCCAGGATCACGAAGAACGACCCGCCGAGGAACCCGCCGATCTGTGGGATCAGGTTCACCACCAGCATCCACAGCGCCGCCGCCGGAGCCAACGGCACCCCGAAGGCCAACCCCACGGCGAGGATGAAGATGGCGGCCAGGCTGGCCACCAGCAGCGAACCGGCGAAGTACGCGCCAAGCGTTCGTTGGAACGTCCGTCCGACCCGCAGCGCGGCCGGCATCGCCGGGTCGGGGATCGCGGCCTGCAGTCGGGCGATCACCCGGTCGCCGTCGACCAGCACCGCCAGCCCCACCACCAGGACCATGAGCGCGGCCAGCACCCCGTCCAGCACGCTGCGGGCGATCTCGGTGACCGAGTCGGTGTCGATCCGGGCCGGCAGGTCGGCGGCCCAGTCCCGCACCTCGTTGGCCGCGTCCCGGTCCTCCAGCCAGCCGCCTACGACGGGGAAGGTGTAGAGGTCCTCGACAGTCTCGGGAAGCTCCCGGCCGAACCGCTCGGCCTGGGTGATGGCGGGCGGGCCGAGGACGAACACCAACACCGCGAACAGGGCCGCCATGATCACGCCGACGATGCCGACGGCCAGGGCTCTTGAGCATTGGAAACGGTCGCGGATCCGCACGACCAGGGGGTCGAGGGCGAAGGCCAGGAGGATGCCGACCCCGATGCGGGTCATGCTGCCGGTGGTGTTGCGCATGAACCCGACCAGGATGAAGGCGGCGAAGAGCCCGGCGGCGATCCAGGCGCCGGAGCGCCAGTCGAGATGAGCCACCTGCACGACCGGGGCGTCGGGATCGGCCACCGGCGGCAGCGCCGGTTTCGATGGCGGCGGCAGAGGCTCCGGGTCAGCGGCCGACACGTCGGTAGTGTACGCAGCGATGTCGGACCGGCCCGCAGATGCGCCTACGGGCAAGCCAAGGACCGGTGACCAGGGCTTCGGCGCCTCCGAAAACCCCGAAGCAACCGGCCTTTCCGACCCAGCTGCCAGCTCTCACGCCACCATCCAGATGACCGTCGGTCCACAGGTCGTGGCCGTGGTGCTGGCCGGGATCGCGGTCGGTATGTGGACCTTCGGTGTCGCCACCGCGGCCAGCCGCACCCTGGGCTGGGCGGTGGCCTCGGCGGTGGTGGCCGCACTGGTCGAACCGCTGGTGCGGCTCCTCGACCGCTGGGTCCCCCGGGTCGTGGCCATCCTCGCCGGACTGTTGCTGGTGGGGCTCCTGGCCGGAAGCGTGGTCGGCGGCATCCTGGCCGACCTCGGCAACCAGTTCGACCGGCTGCGGGACGAGGCGCCGAGAGCGGCCGAGAAACTGGAGGAGTCCGACCGCTTCGGTGAGGCGGCCACCAACTTCCGGTTGGAGCAGCGGGTCAACGAGGTGCTCGACCGGCTCCGCGACCCCACGAGCGGGCTGGCGTCGGAGAAGGCGGCCAGCACCGGCAGCGCCTATTTCGTGTGCGCGGTGCTGACGGCGTTCTTCCTGTCCTCGGGCCCGCGGACCAGCGAGGCCGCGATCGATCAGATCCGTGATCCGCAACGCCGCGAGCGGGTGCGGGGGATCGTCAGCGTGGGGTTCATGCACGGCCGCACGTATGCGCTGTTCGGCCTGGCCAAGGCCGCAGTGGCGGGACTGATCGCATGGGCGCTGTGTTACTGGGAGGACGTGCCCGCGCCCATTGTGATCGGAGTAGCGATCGCGGCCCTGAGCCTCGTGCCCGGCTTCGGGATCATCGTCGGTGGGATGTTCGCCCTGTTGCTGGAGGCCGGGCTGGGGACGCCCGGGGGCGTGGCTCGCCTGGCCGTGGGCTTCGTGCTGTTGCAGATCGCCGACGGGTTGTTCATCCGGCGGGTGGTGGTGCCCCGATCGCTGTCGGTGGGACCGGCGGCCATCGTGATCGCGGTGATCATGGGCTTCGAGATCTACGGCATCGGTGGCGCCATCTATGCCGCCATCCTGGCCATCTTCGGTGTCGCGGCTCTCGATGCCGCAGGTGTCGCCCAGCAGCAGGCCAGTCTGGAGGCCGTCACCGACACCGCGATGGTCCAGGGCGGTGCCGGCGGCGGCGGGTCAACCGACGATGGCCGGGCTCGGTCGTGAACCCGAGTCCTCCTCCTCGCTGCTGACGTTGACCGCGGCGCTGATGGCCTGCCGGGCTCGTTGGACCTGGGTGCGGACCGTCGACGCCGTGACTCCGAGGACGGATGCCGCCTCCTCGGCCGTCATCTCCGCGTAGAGGCAGAGAGCTGCGGCTCGTCGACAACCCAGAGGGAGGCCATCGACGATGTCGCGGATGGCGGCGACCTCACTCCAAAGGTCGCCCGAGGCATGGAGCTGGAGCTCGGCCCGGGTCTCGACCAGCCGGAGCGCGCCCCGCCGACGCCAGCGGGTGAGCAAGCTGCGGCGGTGGAGCCGGAACGCCACCCGGTAGACGTAGCCCGCAGGGTTGGTGCCGTGCCGGACCCGACTCCACCGGACCAGCGTCCGGGCGAAGGCCTCCTGCGCGAGGTCCTCGGCCTCCTCCCGCGAACCGGTGGCCAGGCTGAGGCTGACCACCAGTCGTCGATAGGTGTCCCGGTAGAGCTCGTCGAACGTCGAAGCGTCGGTCATCAGCCGGCGCACGGGTTGCCGGGATCCCGGGGCTCGGGGATCAGACCCGCGGGCACGTCTTCGACCCAGCCGGTCGCCGCGTGCAGCTCATCCCCAGCGAAGATCATGGTGCCGGGGCGGAACTTGTGGTCGGTCCCGTCGGTGAAGTCGACATAGGAGACGGCTCCGCCGCCCTCGGTTCCGCTGACAGAAAAACGCTCGGTCGATGGCGCCTGCGTGGTGTCAGCGTCCTGACCTGGCACCTCGCCCTCGACCAGGTCCTCGAAGCCCGGGACGTCGTCGACGATCGCCGCCGGATCTCGGGGGACCGCGACGACGGCGAGACCGTCGGCCATGGCCATCTCATCCCCGATCAGGTCGTAGTCCGGCCAGAGATGGAGCCACACCGATTCGTTTCCTGGGCAGGGGACCATGGCGGCGACATCCCAGGGCCACGCCTCGGTGCCGGCCCGCCCGGTGATTACCCCGGCCTGGATCGGGATGGCCTGAGCTCCGTCGACTCCCGACAGCTCGACCGCGACCTGGTTCCGGTCATCGGTCGTGCTGACCCGCATGGTCGTCCCGTCGGCCAGCGCTCGTTCGAACAGCAGGTCGCCGGGGACAACGGTCGTGCTGTCGGAGGCGAGCACGGCCGGTTCGTGGTCGTTCGACTGCAGCTTCCCGGCGGCGAACAGGGCCGGGAGGACCAGTGCCACCACACCGACGGTGAGACCCGCCCGGCGTCGTCGGGTGTAGCGACGGGCTCGCCGTCGCACGTCGCCGGAGTCCCCCATCCCGGGTTCGGGCCCGGCGGCCCGCTCGAGCAGAGCGCTGAGGTTGTCGTCGTGCGTCATGCCAGTACAAAGGCTCGACGACGCCGGCAGCGTCTACACGTCACCCCATCCGTTCACAGATGGGGGGTCAGGGCAAGGTGTGGCGAGGATGGCGGCCGTCCACATAGCCGACGAACGGCGGGTAGATGTTGTAGCCCAGCAGTTCCTGGAGCCGTTGGGGCAGATTCCGCACCACCTCGGGCGGGACCACGAGGAGCTGCGATTCCTGCGGCCGCAGCCAGGCGGCCACGTACTCCACGAGGATCGACGGCCGCACCTGGTCGGTGGTGTTGGCGCCGCCGCCGTGCCAGGTGGTGCCCACGTAGGTGAGGGCCGATCCCGCCGGCATCTCCACCGGGATGGCCTCGGCCTCGGTGGGCCGGCGGGTGCGGGGCCAGCGGTGGCTGCCGGGGACGATGCGGGTTCCGCCGTTGGCCTCGGTGAAGTCGCACAGGGCCACGATGGTGTTGAGGACGACGTGCTGGTGGGGCCAGGGAAGCGGATAGATCAGGTCGTCGGTGTGGATCGGCTGGCGGGTCTCGCCCGGTCCGATGGTCAGCCCGACCGGAGCGGACAGCTGGTAGTACTCCAGCAGCTTGTCCGCCGCCCCGGTCAGCAACGGGTGCAGGGCCAGGTCGTCGAACATGCGGGACTTGCCGAACAGGGCGTACACCCGGCGGGTGTCGAACCCCTCGAAGTCGTTGCGGCCTTTGGGCGTCTCCGCCGACAGCCGGGCCAGCTCGTCCCGCTTGGCCGTCACCTCGTCCTCGGACAGCATCCGCTCGATCAGCGAGTAGCCCTGCTCCTCCAGGCTGGCGACGACGTCGTCGACCTGCACGCTGTCGCCCGGGAGCCTGTCCACCGTGACCGTCATACCAGCGACATTACCGAATCCGTTCAGGCGTTGCCATGGCGTAACACGCTGGGGCGGGGCCAACGATCCGGTGGGAAGCGACCGTTTCGGTCGCTTCCCACCGTAACGATCAGTAAGTCCCGCCATTCGACCACCGAGGGCGGTCAAGGTCCGGGTTGGCGGCACGGAGCGGAGCGATCGGGCCGACGAGCCGTGGCCTTGACGGCCCGGGCAGGTGCCGCGAACACACTGGGACGAAGCCAGTCCCTTCGGGGCTGGCTTGGGCGCCTCGGTTTCGTTCCGTTTCGTCTCCTAGCGGATGCCGGCCACCGGGGCGGCGGCGTTGCCGGGTGGGCGGGTCAGCGTCTCGGCCTGGTCCATGCCGAACGGCCAGATCGCCGACCGGGTGGTAGTGCCGCGGGGCCGCGGTGTGTTGCAGCAATGCCACCTCGTCGCCGATGTCGCACAGCTGCAGGCACAGGAGCAGTAGGGCCACCGGCGTCGGCTCGTCGGCGAACACCGTCCGGCGCCCGTCGCGGCGAGGTCCGGTGATGCGCAGCTCGGTGGCCACGACCTCGTGGGCCGCGAAGGCGCTCCGCAACAGCCGGCTGACTTGTTCCGATCCCTGCTGGACCGCGTCCCGACCGGCCCGGTCCACCTCGGCCTCGTCGGCGTCGTCGTCGGTCAGGTACCGGCCGACGTCTTGCACCAGCCAGGCGAGCGGGCAGGCGTGTTGGTCCCCCTCCTCGATCATCGCGGCGACCGGCTCAGACGGAGGTGAGGGTGGGCTGGCCCGGGGTCCAGGCGCAGGGCGTGAGCTCACCGGTCTGCAGGGCCTCGAGCACCCGCAGCGTCTCGTTGGGGTCCCGACCGACGTCGAGGTCGTTGACCGTGACGTGGCGGATCGTGCCCTCGGGATCCACGATGAACGTGGCTCGCAGCGCGACGCCCTCGCTGTGGCTGAGGATGCCGAGCCGCTGGCACAGGTCCCGACGGATGTCGGCCAGCATGGGGAACGGCAGCTTGCCCAGCAGCGGATGCTGTTGCCGCCAGGCCAGGTGCACGTACTCGTTGTCGGTGGAGACGCCCATCACGTCGGCGCCGGCGTCCCGGAACCGCTCGGTGAGGTCGCCGAAGGCCCCGATCTCGGTGGGACAGACGAACGTGAAGTCCTTGGGCCAGGCGAACACGACCAGCCAGCGGCCCTCGTAGTCGCCGTTTCCAATGGTCCGGAAGGCTTCACCCGGATCGGACGACACCACACCGGTCAGCTCGAACGCAGGAAAACGATCACCAACAGTCAGCACAGGGGAACTCCTCCAGCTCGGCTTCTGTTAGGTAAGCCTAACTACAAGGAGCGTGTCAACCTACCTCCTGGGAGCTACTCCTCCGGGAAGTCGCCCGCGTCGACCCGGACCTTGCGCAACAGCTTGGTGAGCCGGTCGAGCTCGCGGTCCGAGAGTCCACCGATACCCAAGGCGGCCTCTCCCGCCGCGACCCGGGTGGCCTCTTCGACCACCTCGCGACCCTCGGGGGTGATCTCGGCCAGTGTGGTGCGTCGGTCGGTGGGATGCCGGACCCGTTTGATCAGGCCCTGCTGCTCCAGCCGGTCGGCGATGTTGGTGACGCTGGTGGGGTGGAGCATCAGCCGGTCGCCCATCTTGCCCAAAGGCAGCGCCCCCTGGCGGCTGAAGTACAGCAGGACAAGGGCCTCGTAGCGAGCGAAGGTCAGGTCGTGCGGACGCAGGGCGGCGTCGACCCGGGCCAGGATGATCTGCTGGGCCCGCATGATCGAGGTGACCGCGGCCATGGCGTTGGGCGCCGGCCAGCCGTGGCTCTCCCATTGGCGTCGTGCCTCGGCGATCGCATCGAAGGGCAGGGGACGGCTGCTCACCGTCGCACAGCCTATGCCTCGGCGCTGGCCCTCCGTAGCAAGACAGTCGGGTATCGGATGCTCGGTAGCTAGATACTTGGACGGCGGAGTAGCCTGAGGGGCGATGGCGGAACCGCAGGTCGAGTCCGGCCCGGCCGTCTCAACGAGCGCGTTGGGGGCGGCTGCAGCCGGCGGCAGGCTGCACCGCCCCGCGCATCCGGTGCGGTTGGTCAGCGCCGCCAGCCTCTTCGACGGCCACGACGCGGCCATCAACGTGATGCGCCGGATCCTGCAGGCCCAGGGGGCCGAGGTCATCCATCTGGGCCACAACCGTTCGGTGGACGAGGTGGTGCAGGCAGCCCTCGAGGAAGACGTGCAGGGCGTCGCCATCAGCTCCTACCAGGGCGGGCACCTCGAGTACTTCCGCTACTTGGTTGACCGCCTCCGGGAAGTGGGACGCCCCGACATCAAGGTGTTCGGCGGAGGCGGCGGCGTCATCGTCGCCGAGGAGATCGCGGCGCTCCACGAGTACGGCGTCACCCGCATCTTCTCCCCGGCCGACGGCCAGGAGCTGGGGCTCGAGCGGATGATCAACACGATCATCGTCGCCTGCGACGTCGATCTCACCACGCCCGATCAGGTACCCCAAAGCGTCGAGGCGATATTGGCGGGCGAGCGTCGAGAACTGGCGCGCGTCATCACCGCCATCGAGAACGGCGTGTTCGTCGAGGGTGGGCAACGGCATCTCGACGAGCTGCGCCGGGTCGCCACGACCCGCTCGGTGCCGGTGCTCGGCATCACCGGCACCGGCGGATCGGGCAAGTCTTCGCTCACCGATGAGCTGGTGCGCCGGTTCCGTCTCGACCACGAGGACAAGCTCCGCATCACCATCCTGGCCGTGGATCCCACCCGGCGCCGGGCTGGTGGAGCGCTGCTCGGCGACCGAATCCGGATGAACGCCATCGACCATCCGCAGGTCTTCATGCGGTCGCTGGCCACCCGGGGTTCCCACGAGCTGCCGAAAGGCTTGGCCGACATCGTCGCCGCGTGTCAGGCCGCCGGGTCCGACCTGGTGATCATCGAGACCCCAGGGATCGGCCAAGGCGACGTGGGCATCGTCGATCTGGCCAACGTGTCGCTCTACGTGATGACCCCGGAGTTCGGGGCGGCCAGCCAGCTCGAGAAGATCGACATGCTCGACTATGCCGACGCGGTCGCCATCAACAAGTTCGACCGCCGCGGCGCCGACGATGCGCTGCGGGACGTGCGGCGCCAGTTCCAGCGCAACCATGTGTCGTTCGATGCCTCGCCCGAGAGCTTGCCGGTGTTCGGGACCATCGCCGCTCGGTTCAACGACGACGGCGTGACCGCGCTCTACCAGCACTTGCGGAACCGGTTGCACGAGTCCGGCCTGCCCGCGGAGTTAGGTGGTCGGCTGGCTCCGATCGAGACCCGGGTTCCCACCGGGATCACCACCGTGGTTCCCCCGGCTCGAGTCCGCTACTTGGGCGAGGTCGCCGCCACCGTCCGGGACTACCACCGGGTCACCGCCGAGCAGGTGGAGTTGGCCCGGCAACGCCAGGCCGTTCTGCGGACGCGGGGCCTCCTCGACGAGGACGGGTCAGGAGCGCTCGACGCTCTGATCGACCGGACGGATTCGGCGCTCGACGAGGACGCCAAGGCCCTGCTGGCGGACTGGCCGGTCACCGTCGAGGCCTACAGCGGTGACGAGTACGTGGTGAACGTGCGAGGAGCGAGCATCCAGACGAGCCTGGCCAAGGAGTCGCTGGCCGGGACGCCGATCCCCAAGGTGGCGCTGCCCCGGTTCGAGGACGATGGCGAGCTGCTGCGCTGGCTCCGCTCCGAGAACCTGCCCGGGCGGTTCCCGTTCACGGGCGGGGTGTTCCCGTTCAAGCAGGAGGCCGAGCGCCCCACCCGCATGTTCGCCGGCGAGGGTGAGGCGGCCCGCACCAACCGGCGGTTCCACCTGCTGGCCGAGGGCCAGCCCGCGACCCGGCTGTCCACCGCCTTCGACTCGGTGACCCTGTACGGGTTCGATCCCGATCTGCAGCCCGACATCTACGGCAAGGTCGGGAACTCCGGCGTGTCCATCGCCACCGTCGACGACATGGCCACTCTGTACGACGGATTCGACCTGTGCGATCCGACGACGTCGGTGTCGATGACGATCAACGGACCGGCGCCGACCATCCTGGCCATGTTCTTCAACGTGGCCATCGACCAGCGGCTGGCCGCCTTCGCCTCGGAGCATGGGCGAGCGCCGACCGCCGCGGAGGCCGCGGAGATCCGTCCCTTCGTACTTCGGACGGTGCGGGGAACCGTGCAGGCCGACATCCTCAAGGAAGACCAGGGCCAGAACACCTGCATCTTCTCTACCGAGTTCGCCCTGCGCATGATGGCCGACGTCCAGGAATGGTTCGTGGCCCAGCAGGTCCGGAACTTCTACTCGGTGTCGATCTCCGGCTACCACATCGCCGAGGCCGGCGCGAACCCCCTCACCCAGCTGGCCTTCACCCTGGCCAACGCCTTCACCTACGTGGAGGCGTACCTGGCTCGGGGCATGGACATCGACGACTTCGCTCCCAACCTGTCGTTCTTCTTCTCCAGTGGACTCGACCCCGAGTACTCGGTGCTCGGGCGGGTGGCCCGGCGGATCTGGGCTGTCGTGATGCGGGACCGCTATGGCGCCAACGAGCGGTCTCAGAAGCTGAAGTACCACGTGCAGACGTCCGGTCGGTCGCTCCACGCCCAGGAGATGGCGTTCAACGACATCCGCACCACCCTGCAGGCCCTGTCCGCCATCTACGACAACTGCAACAGCCTGCACACCAACGCCTACGACGAGGCCATCACCACCCCGACGGCGGCCTCGGTGCGGCGGGCCATGGCCATCCAGATGATCATCGACAACGAGTGGGGTGTGGCCTTCAACCAGAACCCCAACCAGGGCAGCTTCTTCGTCGAGCAGCTGACCGAGGCGGTGGAGGCCGCGGTCCTCGACGAGTTCGACCGGCTGGCCGAGCGGTCCGGCGTGCTCGGGGCCATGGAGACCGGCTACCAGCGGGGACGGATCCAGGACGAGTCGTTGCTGTACGAGCGGCGCAAGCACGACGGCTCGCTGCCGCTCATCGGGGTGAACACCTTCCTGCCGCCCAAGACCGAGGAGGACGGCAACGCCACGGCGCCGCTCGAGCTCGCGCGCTCCTCTGAGGAGGAGAAGCAGCGGTGCCTCGAGCGGCGCCGGGCGTTCCAGGACCGCCACGCCGACGAGCGACCGGAGATGCTCGAACGCCTGCGCCGGGCCGCCCTCGACGGGGACAACCTGTTCGACGTGCTCATGGATGCGGTCCGCTGCTGCACCCTGGGCGAGATCACCCACGCCCTGTTCGAGGTGGGTGGCCGCTACCGCCGCAACGTCTAGTCGACAGCAAAGCTGGGTCGGGCCCGACTCCCCCCGGGCCCGGCCTGAGGCCTAGAGAAATGGGTGTCGGCCGCCGGCCGACTCGTTTCTCCAGATGGCATCGGCCTCCGGCCGCCGCCGATCTTGCCTCGTCTCTCGTGGCCACCAGCTCGAAGGACGGGCCAAGATGTAGCGATGCCAAACGACGCGGAACGCGACCCCGCCGATCGCCAGCGGCGCTACCTAGCGATGCTCTCCACCCGCGTCGACATCGAGGCACTCGAGTCGGAGGAGATGTGGCGGTAACGGATCGACCTCGGGGCGGAGTTGAGGACTAGTTGACCCTCTTCGGAGGCCGCGGTATGTAGTTCGTCGAGGAGCGTGAGGCGGACGCCCGGGCGAAGATCCAGTCCTCATGCGATGGTCTCGACAATCTCTATGACGTACTCACCGTCCCACGCCCACACCGACGCATGTTGCCAGAGGCGGGTTTATTCCATCCCGTCGGTGATCATGGAAGGGTGGGCCTTGTGCTGATGCCGGAGAGCGTGATCGAGGAGCGGTCGTTATGGACGCTCGCTGTGAATCGCAACCAGGACCTGCTGGGCAAGACGATGCTCGTCCTTCGCCGGGCGTGCACTGCAGTGGTCGATATCGAGCCGACCGAGTGGACTGCGCTTCACGAGGAGATTGGTCGCCTGGTTGCGGCGCTAGGAACCCTGTTCCAGCCGGACCAGTTCAACTTCGCCTTCCTCATGAACCTGGACTCCCAGGTGCACCTCCACGTCATCCCACGATTCGAATCGCCGAGGCGGTGGCGCGACCGTGAGTTCACGGACCCGCACTGGGGCAGCGCGTTCGGTCACGAACAGCGATTGCTCGATCCATCGGACCTCGAGTCCCTCGCCGGCGACATCCGATCTCGTCTCAGGGAGGCGGTATCGGGGCTCCCGGGCGGTTGTCGGTGCAGCTTCTAGCATGGCGTCATGACCCGACTCGTGGAGCTGCCGCTCGAAGTGCACTGGAGCTATCCGCTCCGGCCCTTCGACCTGGACGAAGCGGCGGATCGCAACGCGTTCTACGAGATCGTGTTGCAGCAGGGAGATGTGAAGCACATCCGCCAATTCGTTGACGTAGACGAGCTTCTCGAGATCTGGGAGCAGCTGTTCCTTCCGGCGAACGTCGAGGCCGCATGGGCCGACTACTTCGAACGAATCCGTGGCGTCCATGTCACGAGGCGATGGGTCTCACTCCCCTCCAAGCGCGCATAGCGCGGACGTTCTTCGCCCTGCCCGAAGCCGAGGGATTTGCCCTCGCAGGCGGAGGAGCGTTGATCGTTCAGCGACTTGTCGACCGCTCAACCAACGATCTCGATCTCTTTGGGGTCGAACGACGGACGATCCACGCGGCAGCCGATGCTTTGCACGCAGCCTTGCTGAAAGAAGGGTTCTTCTGCGAGGAGGCATTTCGCCACCCGACGCTCGTACGCTTGCGTGTCGCAGATGACGGGGATAGCTCCGATGTCGATGTTGCCTACGACTACCAGTGGCGGGACTCGGTGATGACGGCCATAGGTCCCGCTCGATCTGCCCAGGAGCTTGCGGTGGACAAGCTCCTGGCTCTGTTTGGCCGGGCAGCTCCCCGGGACTTCGTCGATGTGTTCTTTCTCGCCCAGATGCACGGGATCGAGAATCTGCTCCGCTGGGCACCTGAGAAGGACGAAGGTTTCAGCCCCTACTTCTTTGCGGAATCTCTCGGGCAGATGGTTCGGCTCGACCGGGATCGATTCGAGGTGGACGACGCGACCTTTGCTGAGATGACCGAGTTCTACGCAAAGTTGCGTGCCGAGCTGGTTCGGCGGACCCTCGACGCGAGCTAGGCGGTCGGGTCGGGGCGGCTGAACGCGTGAGCGCTCGGCCGCTAGGTTGCCGGGCGGTAACTAGGCCGACGACGTGGGGGATCACGGTGAAGTTGGGGCAGAAGGTTGCAGCGTTCGGCGTTTGCGTGGCGTTGATCATCGGGGCGGCGGGGTTCGGGGGATCGACTGAGGGTCCGGCGGCGCCGAGGCACGACGAGCGACCGGAGCTGGGTCCGGTCGCACCTCTGTCGAACGACGGACGCTGGTTCACCGACGCCACGGGACGGGTGGTCCTCCTCCACGGCGTGAACGAGGTGTTCAAGTCGGCGCCCTACTACCCCGCGGCCGACGCTTTCGGCCCCGACGACGCCAAGTTCCTGGCCGGCAAGGGCTTCAACACCGTTCGCCTGGGCATCAACTTCCTGGGACTGATGCCGGAACCGGGCCAGATCGACTACCAGTACATCGAGAACATCGCCACCTCGGTAAGGGACCTCGCCCGTCGGCGCATCTTCGTGCTGCTGGACTTCCACCAGGACGGCTTCGCCCCCAAGTACAACGGCAACGGCCTGCCCGACTGGATGGGCATCGACGACGGCCTGCCCAACCCGCCCGATGCTGTGTTCCCTCTGTATTACGTCCAGAACCCGGCCATGCAGCGGGCCTTCGAGAGCTTCTGGTCCAACCGAGCCGGCCCCGATGGCATCGGGATCCAGGACCACTACATCGACGGACTGCGCGCCGTGGCCGAGCGGTTCGCTGACGACCCCTATGTCATGGGCTACGAGCTGATGAACGAACCGTGGCCCGGCGCCACCTGGCAGCCGTGCGTGTTCGGTCCGGCCGAGGAGTGCGCCGCCCTGGAGCAGGAGCGACTGGTTCCGTTCCACCAGAAGGCCACCGCCGCGGTGCGGGAGATCACCCAGACCCAGGGCGTCTACGTCGAGCCCTTCGTCCTGTTCAACTTCGGCATGGTGGGAACGACGCTGCCGGGAGCGGACAGCGACGACATCTTGTCGTTCCACTCCTATGCCGTCGACGTCGGCGGGGAGCAAGGCGTGGTCGACAACGCCGTCGCCGCGGCCGAGCGTGACGACCGGCCGCTCATCGAGACCGAGTTCGGCGCCACCATGGACGTGCCGACCCTGCAGCGGCTCACCGGCCAGGTGGACGACGCCCTGGTCAGCTGGCAGTTCTGGGCCTATCGGGAGGAACTGGTGAGCGAGCGCGAGCTGCCGGCCAGCCTGGCGACCGTCCGCGACGTAGCGGTGCTCCAGGCGCTGAACACGCCGTATCCCGCCGCCACCACCGGAACGCCCACCTCGGCCCACTTCGACCCGGCGACCCGCATCTACGACCTCGCCTACGACACGGTCGGACCGAGCGGCCAGACCTACCCCAGGACCCTGGACACCGTCGTTTCGATCCCCAACCTGCAGTACCGGCACGGCTACACCGTCGAGGTCACCGGGGCCAAGGTCTCGTCGGCTCCGTGCTCGACCCGGCTCACCCTGCGGAACAGAGCCGGCGCCGCCCAGGTCACCGTTCGCATCACCCCGGGCGGCCGCTGCAGATGACAGCATCACCCGCCTGGAGGGGTTGGTCAGCGGAAGTAGGTCGAAACCGGGTACACAGGAGTGCACGGCTTTGAGGGACCAGTAGGCGGCGAAGCCTCGCCGGAGGCCGAGGAGGTGCGATGACATGAGTGCGACGACCAAATCCTCAACCTCCAGCAAGACCAAGCGGCGCGACAAGGAACGGCGCCGGCGGTCCTATCCCACCGACGAGCTGCGCCGTGACCTGCTGTTGGCCTGCATCTCCCGGGCGATAGACGACCGTGAGATCGCCCTGCAGAAGCAGAGCCGGGTGTTCTTCCAGATCTCCGGAGCCGGCCACGAGGCCCTCTACCTCGCCTTGGCCCACGAGCTACGACCGGGATACGACTGGTTCTTCCCGTACTACCGCGACTCGGCGCTGATGCTGGGCCTGGGCATGTCGGCTACCCAGCTCCTGCTCCAGGCGGTCGGATCGGCCGACGACCCGGCATCCGGGGGCCGCCAGATGCCGGCGCACTGGGGCTACCGGCCGTTCAACGTCGTGACGCAGTCCAGCCCCACGGGCAGCCAGTGCATCCCCGCGGTGGGTTGCGCCGAGGCCGGTCGCTACATCGTGCGCCGCCCCGAGCTGGACATGCCGGCCCACGGCGACGAGCTCACCTACGTCAGCCTGGGCGAGGGCGCCTGCTCGGAGGGCGAGTTCTGGGAGAGCCTCAACACCGCCTGCACCGAGCACCTCCCGGTCCTCTACATCGTGGCCGACAACGGCTACGCCATCTCCGTTCCCGCGTCGGAGCAGGCACCGGCTCCGGTCAACGAGCTGGTCGCCGGGTTCGCCGGGCTGCTGGTCGCCACCGTGGACGGAACCGACTACTTCGCGGTGCGGGACATGGCGCCCGAGGTCATATCCCATGTCCGGGCCGGGGTGGGACCGGCGCTGATCCACGCCCGGGTCACTCGGCCCTACTCGCACTCGGCCGCCGATACGCAGAGCAAGTACCGCCTGCCCCAGGAGATCGAGTCCGAGCTGGAGCACGATCCCATCGACGGGATGGAGCGCACCCTGGTGGAGCGGGGGGTGATCACCCCCGACGAGGCCGTGGCCATCCGCGAGGAGGCCCATCGGCTCGTGGCCGAGGCGGCCAAAGAGGCGTTGGCGGCCCGGCGACCCGACCCCAAGACCGTCCTGGACCACGTGGTCGCCCTGCCTGACCTGCCCGATCCCGGGGAACCGCCGGCCGGTGACGAGGCCAGGAAGGGCGATGAGGTGGCGTTTGGCGAAGCCATCCGCCGTGGGCTGCACGAGGTCATGGGGGCCGACGAGCGCATCCGGGTCTTCGGCGAGGACGTGGCCGACGCCCGAGAGGCGGTCCTGGCCGACGTCGAGGGCAAGGGCGGCGTGTTCGGGACCACCCACGGTCTGCAACGGGCCTACGGCCGGGCTCGCTGCTACAACACCCCGCTGTCCGAGTCGAACATCATCGGCCGGGCGGTGGGCCAGGCGCTGCGGGGTCTCCGGCCCTCACCGGAGATCCAGTTCATGGATTACATCTATCCGGCCATGCAGCAGGTCAAGAGCGAGGCGGCCACCATCCGGTGGCGTTCCAACGGCTCGTGGAGCTGCCCGACCGTCATCCGGGTGCCGATCGGCGGCTACCTCACCGGCGGAGCGATCTGGCACAGCCAGTGCGGCGAGTCCATCTTCGCCCACATCCCCGGCCTGCTGATCGCCTTCCCGTCCCGGGCCATCGATGCGGTGGGGCTGTTGCGGGCCGCCTTCGCCTATGAGGATCCGGTGCTGTTCTTCGAGCACAAGCACCTGCTGCGCCAGCCCTACACCAAGGGCTTGTACCCGCCGCCGGACTTCGTGCTGCCCTTCGGCAAGGGGCGCTACGCGGCCCGGGGACCCGACCTGACCATCGTCACGTGGGGGGCGACCGTCCACAAGTCGTTGCAGGCGGCTGAGCGGCTGTCCCACGACGGGGTGTCGGTGGACGTCATCGACCTGCGCAGCCTGGTTCCGTGGGACCAGGAGATCGTGGCCGAGTCGGTGCGGTCGACATCGCGGGTGCTGGTGGTCCACGAGGACGTGCAGCGCAGCGGGTTCGGGGCCGAGATCGTGGCCTGGATCGCCGACGAGCTGTTCTGGGATCTCGACGCACCGGTAGGGCGGGTCGCGGCCCAGGACTGCCATGTGGCCTACGAGCCCTCGCTCGAATGGGCCATCCTGCCCCAGATCGACGACATCGTCGCCGGGGCCCAACGCGTCCTCGGCGGCTGACCGCCGTCGATCCCGCTTCCGGGACAGAACATCATCGGAACGCGCGGTTTGGGTCAAGGATCCAGGGGTAGAGGATTGACGGCGGGGGTAACGGTGAACGATCCGGGTTCAATGGGGCATCCGGACGACGACACCGTGGCGAAGAGCGTGAAAACCAGCGTCTAGCGGCGGACCGGAGCGGGTTCGGGGAACGAATCGACGCCTTCCAGCGTCTTACCTCTTTGAGAGCGGCCTTTCCCCCTAGGTCGTTGTCGGGAATCCCCCTCCCACAGCCGGGCCGTATGCGGGCGCTGGCCGAGCGAAAGAGGTGCCCCCTTGATCGAGATTGTGGTTTTCAGCCTGATTGTGATGGCAGTGATCGTCGTCCTGGCCGGACTGGTCGGTCGACTGGGTGACCTCGACGACATGTCGACCATGCGGGACATGGTCGAAGAGCGTTGAAGTCGCCGACCCCGTATGCCGTCGGGCGACCAGTCGAGTTGCCCGACGACCATCCGGGGGTTTCGGACCCGGACTACCGGGCCCGACGCGGTGCCATATCCGAGGTCGGCGCGGCCTACCGCAGCGGCGACCCGATCCCTGACGTCCACTACACGCCGGAGGAAGATGACGTCTGGCGTGTGGTCTCCAGCGAGCTGGCGGCCAAGCATCAGACCTACGCCTGCCGCGCCTATCTCGAAGGCGCGGAGGCGTTGACCCTGCCGTCCGAGCGGGTGCCCCAGCTCCGGGAGGTCGACGAGCGGGTGCACGCCCTGAGCGGGTTCCACATCGAACCGGTGCCCGGGCTGGTCCCGACCCGGGTGTTCTACGGAGCGCTGGCTCGACGGACGTTTCTCTCCACGCAGTACATCCGCCACCACTCGGTGCCCTTCTACACCCCCGAGCCCGACGTGGTGCACGAGATAATCGGCCACGCCAACATGCTGGCCAACCGGGACCTGGCCGACCTCTACGAGGCGGCTGGCCATGCGTCGGTCCGGGCGGTCGACGACTCCGAGATGCAGTTCTTCTCCAAGGTGTTCTGGTTCACGTTGGAGTTCGGGGTGGTGCACGAGGACGGCGAGCTGAAGGCGTATGGCGCCGGGCTGTTGTCCTCCTACGGCGAGATCGACGTGTTCCGCCGGGCCGAGATCCGCCCCTGGGACATCGAACAGATGGGCACCCTCGACTACGACATCACCCGCTACCAGCCCATCCTCTTCGCCGCCGCCTCCTTCAACCGCATGGAAGAAGACCTGACCGCCTTCTTCGACTCCATCGGCCGCTAGTCCCCCAGAACGGCTCCGCTCCTCACGTCCGGCGGTGTCCCGTCGGCGGCAGCGAGGCTCGTAGGCCAGCCCCTTGGGGCTGGCATGGGCGGGGACGAGACGTCGTGATGCTTGGACCCGGACTCTTTGAACGGAAATGGTTGGTAGCCAACCATTTCCGTTCAAAGAGTCCCGCCGCCGCCTAGAACCAGCGGCAGCGGAGGGGTTCGGGGTCGAGGTCGGCGGGGATGTTGTGGGTGGCGGCTAGGGACTCGATCGCGGCGGCGATTTCGCCGGGCTCGTCGTTGGGTCCCTGCCTGATGGCCCCGAACAGGAACATCACGCCGAACACGGCGGTGAAGAATCCCGAGAACCCAACCCAGTAGCGACCCTGCGGCAGCCGCCCCACGTTCGTCCGCGCCGCCACGGCGGTGATGTTGGCACAGTGTTCACCGCACCGTTGTGCAGGGGCTATGCGCCTGTTCTCTCCGAGGTGTGGACTCAACATTGCTTGATGTCCACAAAGGGGAGGACGTTGTCGTGAGTGTGACTCGTCGTGAGTTGTTGACCCGTTCGGCCGCCGGCTTCGGCCTGGCCGTGGTCGGTAAGGCGACCGGGGTGTTGGACGTGGCGGCCGCCGGCGCGATGGGTGGCCACGGGCGAGGGAACTATGGGCCGTTGGCGCCGCTGGCGCCGGCCAATGGTGGCGTGCCGGTCCTGGCCCTGCCCGATGGATTCACCTACGTGACCTTCGGCGCGACCGGTGCCCCGTTGATGTCGGGGGGCGTGCACGCCCAGAACCACGACGGGACGGCGGCGTTGCCGACCCGCTGGCGCAAGGTGGCCCGGTTGACCCGGAACCAGGAGGTCCGTACCGGACCGGGAACACCCGAGGGCATCGGCGCGGTGGGCGGTCCGGCCGAGACCAAGTACGACGCCCAAGGGGTCGGCGGGGTCACGGTGATCGATTTCGACACCCGCAGCGGAACCGTGGTCAACGAGTTCGTGGGGATCAACGGCACGATCGTGAACTGCGCGGGCGGGATCGCCAAGCACGATTCGGGGTGGATCACCTGTGAGGAGACCATCGCCGGCCCGGCGCAGGGATGGGAGCAGAAGCACGGCTATGCCTTCCTCCTTCCTGGGGACGCGACCGCGACGGTGCCGGCGGTGCCGATCACCGGCATGGGCCGCTTCTCCCATGAGGCCTGCGCGGTCGACCTGCGAGGGATCGTGTACCAGACCGAAGATGCCGGCTCCGGCCGCCCGTCGGGGTTGTACCGGTACGTCCCGAACGATCCTCGTGACCTGTCCGCCGGTGGTGCATTGGAGATGCTCGGCATCGAGGGACAACCTGGCGTCGACCTGCGTGAGGGCCGCACCGTCGGCGAGAAGCTACGCGTCACCTGGGTGCCGGTCGACAACGTGGACCCCGACCCGGTCATCGACTTCGGAGCCGTAGGCGCCAACAGTTGCTTCACCCAGGGCCACACGGCCGGGGGCGCCGGGTTCAACCGCCTCGAAGGCATCTGGGCCGCCGGCAACCGGATCGTGTTCATCTCCACCAGTGGCGGTGACGTCAAGAACGGTGATGTCAACAGCGACGGTTACGCCGAGGGCTATGGCCAGATCTGGGAGTACCGGGCCAACAGCGACAAGCTCAAGCTGATCTACGAATCCACCGGGGTTGGCGCGCTCGACTCGCCCGACAACGTGACCATCACCCCCCGGGGCGGGATCATCACCTGCGAGGACGACGCCTCCGACATCGATGCCGACACCCATCCGCTGGCTCCCGGGATCGAGAACGTCAACCGGGTCATCGGCCTCGTCCCGGGCGGAGAGCCGTTCGAGTTCGCGGTGAACGTCCTGAACGACAGCGAGTTCGCCGGGGCCTGCTTCAGCTCCGACGGCGCCACCCTGTTCGTCAACGTCTTCGGCGGGAGCGAAGCGGGCAGCGGCATGACCTGCGCCATCACCGGACCGTGGCGGCGCGGTGGCCTCTGACCCAGCGGCCCACCTGGTGACCTCTGGCTCCTCTCCATGCCGGGAGCCAGAGGTCACAGCTCCGAGACGACACCTGGTGTCCACGCGCTGTTCGTTTGCCTCAGCCCCAGTACATCAATGAGCATTGATGCGATGGCCGTCGACATCACGACCGACGCAGGAGCGCTGCTCAAGCTCCTCGGCGAACCGTTGCGCTGGGAGATCGTCCTGCGCCTCGCCGTCGAGGACCTGTGCACCTGTCACCTGGTCGGCGAGCTCGACGCCGCCCAGCCACTGATCAGCCATCACCTCCGGGTCCTGCGCCAGGCCGGTGTGGTGACCTCCGAGAGGGTCGGCGCCTTCACCTACTACTCCCTCGACCGGCGGGTCATCGCCCA
Organism: Acidimicrobiales bacterium; assembly: GCA_036505485.1. GTDB lineage: Bacteria > Actinomycetota > Acidimicrobiia > Acidimicrobiales > VFJN01 > DASXTK01. Next base: position 56,951 of record DASXTK010000310.1, on the reverse strand, counting down.
GCTCGCCGACCGGCTCGGCGAGCTGGCCTCCGAACCCCTGGGCTCTCGCCGACGGCCCTGCGCATGAACGCCCAACCGACCCTGGCGGCTCGATGCCTGGCCGAAGGACTGGGAACGGGGCTGCTGGTGTGTGCGGTCGTCGGTTCCGGAATCGCCGCCCAACAGCTCTCGCCCGATGAGGTCGGTCTGCAACTGCTGGAGAGCTCGACGGCGACCGTCCTGGCCCTGGTCGCGTTGATCTTCACGTTCGGGTCGGTTTCGGGGGCGCACTTCAATCCCGCGGTGACGCTCGCCGAACGTCTGACCGCCAAGATCGACACCCGGGTCGCCGGCGCCTACATAGCTGCCCAGATCACCGGGGGTTGTCTTGGTGCAGTCGCCGCCAACGTGATGTTCGAGCTCTCAGCGATCGACTGGTCCAGCACGGACCGTGCCACTGGCGCCCACGCCCTGGCCGAGGTGATCGCCACGTTCGGGCTGCTCACGATGATCTTCGGGGTCGTGCGCTCCGGTCGCGCCGCAGCAGTCCCGGTGGCGGTGGCCGGCTACATCGGCGCCGCCTATTGGTTCACGTCCTCCACCAGCTTCGCCAACCCGGCTGTCACCCTGGCCCGGACCCTCACCGACAGCTTCGCCGGCATCGCGCCCGCCTCCCTGCCGCTCTTCATCGGCGCCCAACTCGTAGGCGCGGTCATCGCGGTGGCCGTGGCGCGGGTGCTGTTCCCTGAACCTGAACCGTCACTCGAGGAGGTCCTCGATGCCCGATCTCAACTCTCTGAGCCCCGACCAACACCTCGCCCTGCGGACGGCAGCCAACCACCTGCACCAGGAGTTCGAGGGCACGTTCTCGACTGAGACCATCCAGCTGTTCTTGGAGACCAGCTACGACCAGTTCGCGGGCAAGGCCAGCTTCGTCAACTTCCTGTCGCTGCTCGGGGAGCGCTTCGCTCGGCAACGCCTCACGGCCCTTGCCAAAGTCGAAGGCAAACATGACGACGGCATCCCGATCGTGCTGTTCCTGTGCGTCCACAACGCCGGCCGTTCCCAGATGGCACTGGGCTGGTTCAACCACCTCGCCGGCGGCAAAGCCACCGCCTGGTCCGGTGGCTCGGAACCCGGCAGCGAGATCAACCCCGCTGCCGTCGCCGCCATGCGCGAGGTCGGCATCGACATCGCCCAGGAGTTCCCCAAGCCCTGGACCGACGAGATCATCCGCGCCGCCGACGTGGTGGTCACCATGGGCTGTGGCGACGCCTGCCCCATCTTCCTGGGCAAACGTTACGAAGACTGGGAGCTGGACGACCCCGCCGGCCAGAGCCTCGACGCCGTCCGCCCCATCCGCGACCTCATCGGCAACAGAGTCCGAGCCCTCCTCGCCAGTCTCGACGTACCCGCCAAGGCCTGAGCTAGCGGAGTCGAGCGCGGCGGCGCAGCGACCAGAGTGATCCGCCGAGAGGGGGTGCGGCGAGCAGGCCGAGCAACGTCACCATCGGCCACCGGCCCAGACCAGCGCCGCCTTCGCCCTTGTACGAGGCCGGATCGGCGTCCCGGTACTCGCCTGATCCACCGCCGACGGCGTCGACACCACCTCGTCCGGCCCCGGCGCTTTCGGTCGTGGCGCTGGCATCGGCGGCGGCCGCTTGGTCGGCTCCACCACCGGTGGTATTGGTCTGTTGGCCGGTGTTCCCAGCACCGGAACCGTTGGGGTCCAGGCCGGCGAAGGGGTCCTCAGGCGCCCCGGCGCCCTCCCCGAGCGAGCCGTGGAACCGGGGGTTCGAGCAGTTCTCAGGGCTGAGCTGTTTGGGTGCCGCCGTGCCGTTCATCCGGCCGATGGAGTTGATCACCTCCTGGGAGAGGAGGGGTGGGAGCGGCGAGTAGCCCATCCGTGCCGCGGGGACCTGTCCGTCGCATGCGATGTAGTCCAGGAAGTCGGTCATCGTCTTGGCCGTCCCGGCGTCGTCGTAGTTGCCCTGGCAGGTGCTCCGGTCGGCCGCTGGCGCGCAAGCAGTGACGATGTAGCTGTAGGCCGAGATGGGGTACGCGATGGCGTTGGTGCTGCTGTAGACGCCGGACAGCTCCTGGCTTAGGTCGGGTCGCAGAGCGGCGCTCTCGAGCGCGGCCGAGATGTTCTCGGCGTACGGCAGCACCCACCTTCCCGCGGCGTTCTGGATCCAGGCCGCGTTGGCCCCGAAGGAGAGCGCGTAGCCGAACTCATCGTACCCGATCGACCAGAGCCCCGCGCTTCCGGCGACGAACTGAGCCATGCCCGCCGAGTCGCCTACCCCGTGGGTGAGGGGCGCGAAGTCAGCAGGGATCTCGATGATGCGATGGTTGGTCGGAAGCTGATGACCGGCGACCCAGTTTTGGAAGCCGGAGGGCTCGGTGTTGGCGACGAAGTCGTAGAACAGGGCCGTGGTGCCCGACTGCCCGGATCGGTAGACGACCTTGATCGGTTCGTGGGGCAACCGGAGGTTGGCGGCGGCGTTGTCGTCGATGATCGCCTGGTCGTCCCAGTGGGTGATGGCGCCGATGAAGATCCGGGCAACCGTGGAGCGTGACAGGTGCAGGTAGTCGACCTGCCGCCCGGCGCTGTCCTGGACGTTGTACATGATGGCCACCGCGCCCGCGATGTCCGGGACGTACTGATAGCCGCGGGTGACCGGATCGGACTCGCCGAGCGACGAGAACTCGGCCTCGGTGCCGGCGAAGTCGACCGTGCGGCCGGCGAAGCGGTTGAGGCCATTGGGAGAACCGCTCGGCGTGTAGTTCACGTCGATGCCCCTCACCTGCGCGTCGGAGACCCACTGCTGCATGGCCAATCCCACGTAGGTCGAACCGACACCGAGAACCGACGAGCCCGCCTGGGTGGGTGCCTCGGGCCGGGCCTGGGCCGCGGGTGCCAGTCCAGCCGAGAGGATGCCGGCGACCGCCGCCGCGGCCAGGAACGATCGCCGGTGCCAGCGCCCGGCCGCCACGTCAGCCGAACCGCCCTTCGACATAGGCCAAGGTCCGGTCGTCGTCGGGGTCGGAGAACATCTTGTCGGTCGGGCCCCACTCGATCACCCGGCCGGGTTCGTTCTCAGCTGCGAGGAAGAAGGCGCAGCGGTCCGACACCCGCTGCGCCTGTTGCATGTTGTGGGTCACGATGATCACCGTGACCGCATCACGCAGTTCAGCGATGGTGTCCTCGATCACGCGGGTCGAGGTGGGGTCAAGGGCCGAGCAGGGCTCGTCCATCAGCAGGACGTTGGGCTGGACGGCCAACGCTCGGGCGATGCAGAGCCGCTGTTGCTGACCCCCCGACAAGGCGCCGCCCGGATCACCCAGACGATCACGCACCTCACGCCACAATCCGGCCCGGCGCAGCGACCGCTCCACCAGCGCCTTCTTGTCGGAGCAACCGACGCGGGCCAGCTTCAGGCCGGACAGCACGTTGTCGCGGATGCTCATGGCCGGGAACGGGTTCGGCTTCTGGAACACCATGCCGATGCGCAGCCGGACCTGCTGGGCCCGCATGCCGTAGCGGTAGATGTCCTCACCGTCGAGCAGCACCTCGCCGGCCAGACTGGCTCCGGGCACGAGCTCGTGCATGCGGTTGAGCAAGCGTAGGAAGGTCGATTTGCCGCAACCCGACGGGCCGATCAGCGCGGTGACCTCACCGCGGGGCATGGTGAGATCCACGCCTTCGAGCACCAAGTTCTCACCGAACCAGGCGCAGGCGTCTCGGGTCACGATGGTGGCGGCTCCGGGCGGCGGGCCACCGGTCAGCGCGACCGGCCGGGAGGGCGCCAGCTGATCGCCAAGGCCGAGCTGCTCGGTGTCACCATTGGCGCCGGGAGGAGGCGGAGGAGGTGGGGGAGGTATGGCCGCGGTCGTCACCGGCTGCTGGCCGAAGTCCGTCATGTGCTGCTCTCCTGGGAGCGGGCGAAGATCGGTGTGATCCGGCGGGTCTTTTGACGCGAACGATCCCGTCCGATGTAGCGGGCCACGGCGAAGAGGCTGAGCACGATGAGCAGGAGCACGGTGGCGCCGACGAAGCCGCGTTCCCTGATCTCCGCGTTCGGTTCGCGGATGTAGCGGTACACGAACAAGGGGAGGCTTTCCTGGGGGTCGTCCAGAGGGTTCGTGTTCATCAGCGTCTGTCCGAACGCCGTGAACAACAGCGGTGCCGTCTCACCGACTGCCCGTGCGATGCCGAGCACTATGGCGGTCGTGGCCCCGCTGCGCGCGGTGGGGAGCACGACCGACCACACGGTGCGGGCCCGAGAGGCGCCGAGCGCGAGGCTGGCCTCGCGCAGCCCGTCGGGTACCAGCCGCAGCACCAGCTCGAACGTGCGGGTGATGGTGGGGGTCATGACCAGCGACAGCGCCAAGGCGGCCAGCAGCCCGTTGTATCCGAAGATGTGCAGCCCGAACACCTTGACCGAGTCGGCGTAGGGGATGACGAAGACGGCATAGATGAACAGGCCCGCCACGATCGACGGCAGGCCGCTCATGGCGTCGACCAGGATGCGGATGGGCCGCCGGAACCGGCTGCGGGTCTCGTTGAGGAAGACGGCGGTGGTGAGACCCAGAGGCACCGTGAAGGCGAGGGCCAGGGCAACCTGTTCGAGGCTCCCCACGATGGCGTGGGATCCTCCGCCCGCCGTTGATGGGTCGGCGGTGCTGACCCCCCGTTGGTCCTCGGTGAAGAAGTTGGGGCGTAGGTGGGGGAGGCCTTTGGCGACGATGTAGACGATCAGGAACCCGAGAGGCACCATCAGCAACACCGCTCCGGTTGAGACCAGAACCGTTGCCACACGGTCCGCCGCAACGAGGCGGCCGAGCCGGTCGGTCGTGACCAGCGCGAAGAGCACCACGAAGGTGAGGTAGGCGACCACGCCGAAGCCGAACCAGCCCACGCCTTCGGTCAGACGGGCGAAGATCAACCAGGTGAGCGCGATGGCACTCAGGGCGCAGCCGACGATGGTGCCGATGTCGGTGGCGGTCAGTTCGCTCGGCCGGCGCCGGGCCCGCCCGGCCACTGGGGTCGGGGCGGATCGAGGGGGGGCGAGCAGCGGCGTGGCCACTACAGCTCGACCCCCGCGCCGGAACGGCTCCGGGCGATGACGGTGGAGGCAATCAGGTTGGTGGTGAGCGTCATGATGAACAGCATCAGGCCCGCGCCCATCAATCCCGAGATGTTGAGCTCGCTACCGCCGGCTCGCTGCACGATGAAGCCCGACACGGTCGCACCTCCGTGCTGCAGCACGCGGATGGTCTCCTCCGGCACCTGAGGGAGGAGTAGGAACACGGCGATGGTCTCGCCCAGGGCTCGGCCGAGGCCGAGCATCGACGCTCCGACGATCCCACCCCGGCCATAGGGGATCACCACCCGTCGTACCATCCCCCACCGGGTGCCGCCCAGAGCGAGCGCCGCCTCCTTCTCGCCCGGGGGCGTCTGGGAGAACACCTCCCGGGTGATCGAGGCGACGATGGGGATCACCATCAGCGAGACGACGACGCCAGCGATGAACATGGTCTGGATGTAGTCGGGGTTCTCGTTGACCCGGAACAGCGGGATCCAATCGAAGTGCCGAGCCAACCAGGCCGACAGCGGCGCGATCTTGTCCTGGAGGAACACCAGTCCCCACAGCCCATAGAGCAGGCTGGGAATGGCGGCCAGCAGATCGACCAGCGAGGTCAGCACGCTGCGCCAACGCGGCGAGGCGAACTCGGTGATGAACAGGCCGGCGCAGGTGCCCACCGGCACCGCGATCACGAACGCGATCAGCCCGACCAGCACGGTTCCGGTGACGAGGCCCCGGACTCCGAAGCTCGGCGACGCATCGTCGGGTTTCCACTCGACGGTGGTGAAGAACTTGGTGCCCATGACGTCGAAGGCGTCGCGAGCCCGGAGGAACAGGAACAACCCGACGAGCACCATCAGGGCGAGGACGGTTAGACCCGCAGCACTCGTGAAGTAGCCGAAAAAGCGGTCGGTCCGCGTCGGCTCGTCGGTGACCTCGCGACGCTTCCGGGCGCGCAAGAGCGGGGGGCTCGTTGCCATCGGCGTGCATCAAACCAACGCCTCTCGAGCTAGGCAACGCCCGCAGAACGAACGGAAACGGAACTCTCGGGGCCCGCCAGGCGAACGGCCGAGGATTTCACCGAGTGCGCTTGGGACCTTCATCGCCGGTTCTCCCGAGACCACCCGGGGCGTTCATCTTCGTGTGCCAGAACGAGGCCGCGTCCGGGGGACGGGCGCGTGCAACGCAGAGATGTGTGCACGACACCGACTTTGAGCCCCTGGGGCTCAGGAGGATCAGAATCAGAATGCTTGGATCATTCAGCGCCCGCCGAGCGCGCGGGGTCGTGGGGAGTGCTGCGGTGCTGTTCGCGATCTCGGCCCTGGCGTCAGCGTGTGGCACCAATGACGGCGTCAAGCAGTCGATCACCATGGCCGGCTCGGACACCACGCAGGACGTGATGAAGGCTCTGGCCGCCCAGTACAACGCCGACACCGGGTACAACCCCGACGCGGACGATAACCAGAACGTGTTGGCCATCTCGCTGGTCACGCCGGACCCCGGCCACACGGTCCCCAGCGACGGCGTCACCCCCTGCCCCACCCGGACGTATCGGACCCCAACTTCTGTCGCTGGTGAGGTACTCCGGCCCAACGGCTCCAGCGCCGGGCGCAACGCCCTGCTCCTGTCGGTGCAGGCCGGCGATGGGTGCATCGACATCGCCCGGTCGTCGGGGCCACCCCGTGCCGTCGGCACGGTTCCCGGCACCGACCTGGCGTCGTTCGAGTACTACGCCTTCGGTCTCGACACTCTCGGGATCACCACGGCCAGCTCACACATCCCGGCCGACCATGACATCACCCTGAACGAGGTGCGGGGCATCTTCAACTGCACCATCACCAACTGGAGCCAACTCGGCGGGACTGCAGGCCCCATCGAGCGCTACTCGCCCCAGACCGGCTCGGGCACGTTCCAGTCGTTCGTCGCCATGCTCGGCTTCGACCCCAACACCATCGTCTCGTGCCCGATCAACCAAACCCAGGAGAACACTGGTCTCACGGTCCACAACAACGGTGACGAGCAGACCGCAGTGGAGCCGTACTCGGTGGGCAACTGGGTGTCGATGGCCCGGGGCACGACCACCGATGACCGCTTCGGCCAGGCGTACCTCGACTTGGACGACACATCTGAGCCCACACTCGGGTTCGAGATTCCGGTTCGTTTGGTCGGCGGCAAGTGGGAGCCGCGCACCCCGACCGCGTCGGACCCCAACGGTCCGGTCGCCGAGGGCAACGTTCCCTTGAACGACCCGACGCCGGCGTATCCCGCAGTGCGGTACGTGTGGAACGTCATCGACAACACGACCGGTGCGAACAGCTACAAGGCTGCGAAGCGGTTCGTGGGCTTCGACAACGTGGCCTCGCCCGTGGTCAAGAGCCCGCTGTGCAACGGCGACAAGGCCAGCACGTTGATCGACTTCGGCTTCGGTCCGCTGGACGCCACCGCCAACCCGACCCACAACATCCCGGGCACCCACTGCCGGATGTGGACGCCCTGACGCCTACCGGCTCGATCCAGTAGCCCACGCCAAGTGCACTGTCCGCCGCCGGTCCCGGTGCTTCCGGGGCCGGCGACGGCGCGTCACGACTGTTCATCCCTTGTGGTTGTCCGCGTCCCATCGAGTTCACCTGGGCATGAGAAAAAGGCCCATTGACAATGTCGTACCTTCTTCGCGCCCCTGGGGGACACCGCCCGATGACCCGTATCGGCCATCGCACTCGCACCTACGTACTCGGACACCGCTGGATCGGCGTGATCCCCGTGCTCTCGCTCCTGCTCACCGTCGTCGTGTGGGTGGCGGAGCCCGAAGGGTCCGCGGCCCAGACCTCTGATCCGTTCACCGTCGCGGTCAGCGAGTCCGATGATCTGGTCAGCGGTCAGACCGTCGAGGTCAACGTGCAGACGGTCGCGGGCACGGGCGCCGTCGTCTACGCCGGCACTCCTTCGCGGGTCTACACCTGCCGGCTGGTCGACGAGACCTACACCTACACCGAGGCGGACTTCACCAACGGCAACTGCGTCACCATCGGCGCCCACCTCTCGGAGGGCGACAGCTCGCTGGACGGTGACCGGTTCCATCGGTTCCCCGACGAGGGCTCCGAGCATGGCCAACGGGGAATCGCCATCCTGCGGCCGGGGGTCGGAACGGCGAACTGGCGGCTGGGTGGCGTCGACTATTCGATGACCTGTGGGCCCGACGATCCCTGCCGCTTCGTGTACCAGATCTACACCCAGACCGGGATCAGCGACCCGGTGAGTTACGTCCGGCCCGGACCCGTGCTGGGCTACCGGCCGACTTCAGGTGTCACTGGTTGCGACGGCCAATCGCCGGACGTCGCCACCTCCACGATGCCTGATCGGCTCCAAGATGCCTGGTTGTCCTGGACCCGGGATGTCTGCCAGACGACCGACAGCCCACCCCCGACGAGCGCCTTCTTCGCGCCGGAGGGGACGGCACTCAACTCCTTCGCTGCCGGCGAGTTCGACCTCACCTACAGCGCCGTTGGCTATCGGCCCGGGTTCGATCCACCTACGCGGCGTCCGATGGTGCCGGTGCCGATCGGACTGAATGCCGTCGTCGTGGCTGTAGGCGGTGGCTATCCGGTGGTCGACGGGTCTTGGCCGACCGACTTCCCCAAACCCCACTCAGAGTTCCGGCTGACCAACCAGCACCTGGCCACTCTCTTCGGACAATGGGAGCAGGCGTTGGTGTTCAGCGATCAGAGCAACGAGGTGTTGGCCAACAACCTCCAGATCCCCGGTCTCAACTACCTCCTCAACAGCAACGTCGGTGCGGCGCTGGCGCTCACCGGACCGCAGTCGACGACCCTGTTCGCCAGCACCCGGTTCGACACGCTCGCACCTGATGACTGGAAGAGCGCAGCGGGCGTGGCGCGGGGTGTCGAGACAGACTTCAACGCTGCTGACCCCCCGCACATGACCGGTGAGCTCGACCTCAAGACCGGCCGACCCGACCTGGCCCGGATCGTCTACCGGGAGCTGTACTCCCAAGGGACTTACTACGTCCTCACCGACCTTGCGACGGCCAATGCTCTCGGCCTGACGGTGGTGAGCATCCCGGATCCGGCGAACACCGGCGGGTGGGTCACGCCGACGGCGGAGACGTTGGCTGCGGCCGTGCCGCAGATGCAGCACCAGCAGGACGGGACGTTGGTTCCCGACCCCAACACGACTGCGGGATATCCGCTCACCTACGTCGAGTACGCCATGGCGCCGGCCCAGCCTCTGGTGGACGCCAACTGTGCGCCGAGGACGGGGTCGCAACAGCAACTGGGCGCCTGGCTCGAGTATGTGACCACCGAGGGGCAGGGCCAGCTCCCCCTGGAGGACGGCGGGCTCGTGCCTTTGACCACCGACCTTCAGACCGATGCCGCCAACGCGTTGGCGCAGGTCGGATCCTCCCCGCCCGCCTGCACGCACACCCCGCCACCTACGACGCCGCCAACCACACAGAACACTGGTGGTGCACCAGGCAGCTCGTATGGTCCCCCGGCGAACGGCAGCGGGTCGGGATCAGGGTCGGGGCTCGGGAACCGCTCTGACCCGAGCGCCAATCCGGACACCCCTACTCGTCCAGCGACTCCCGACACCGTCGACGAAGCGCTCGAGGCCGCGAAGGAGGACAAGGTCAAGCTCCCTGGACTTACGGGGATCCGAGCTATCAACACCCTGTGGTCGCCCGCCGCGCTGTTGTTGATCGTGGCTCTGACCACGGCGGTGGCACTGGCCACCGCCGGCTATCAGATGCCGACCGCCGTTGGGAACGTGGCTCGTCGGGGAGCATCGGTCGCCGATCGTGGACTTCGACGGATGCGTCCACGCCGAAGCGTCCGGAAGGTGACCGGGTGATGGCCGTCGCCGTCGAACCAGACGTTGCGGGATCCGAGCCGGCGGGGATCGGCCCCTCCGAAGCCCAGCCTTCCCGCGATGTGTCCGCCGCCGGGCGGTCGCGACTCGCACCCATCACGCCGCGACGTATCGGTTTGGTTGCCGCGGCCTGGCTGCTGATCACCGTCGTCGGCGTGGGCCTCGTTGTCTATGGGATGGGTCCGATGTTGGAGGAGCGCGACCAGCGAGATCTTCTCAGTGACTACCGGGCCGAGATCGAGAAGGCGGCGAACGAGGCCTTCGGCCTCCCTGGGGTCCAGGAGGTGACCGAGGCGCCAGGCGTCGGAGACCCGGTGGCGATCGTGGAGGTCAACGCCATCGATTTCCGGCAAGTCGTGGTGGAAGGGGTCGGACCCCAGCAGACCCGCCGGGGACCCGGCCATGTGCCTGGTACGGCTGGACCGGGCCAGCCAGGCAACAGTGCGATCGTGGGCCGCAAGTCCGGCTTCGGCGGGCAGTTCTCGCAACTGGACGAGCTCGGTCGGGGTGACGAGATCGTTGTCATCACCACGCAGGGCCGATCTCTCTACAAGGTGACCAGAGTTGGCCAGCGCCATGTTCCCCGAGGGGACGAGGAGGTCTTCGGACCGAGCGAAGACGACCGGCTCACCCTGGTGACTTCCAGTTCGGTGATGCCGTGGGCGACCAATCCGGCCACGGTCGTGGTGGCCAAGTTGGACACCGTCGCCTTCCACCCCACGCCGCAGGGCGGTCGTACGTCCGATCAGGACGGCCGAGACAGTGATGGCAGCGCATTGGCTCCCGTGTTCCTCGCGGTCCTCGGTTATGCGTGCGCCGCGGCCGCCGCTGTCCTCCTGTATCGCCGCACCCGTCCCCGCTCCGCGTACCTCATGAGCGCACCCCTCCTGGTGGTCGCCACGGTCCTCGTCGCCGAAGCCTCGGCCCGATTACTCCCAGCCTGGTTCTAGTTCTCCGCCGGGCCAGTCAGACGGGGGTGGAGCCGAGGACTCGGTAGGTGGGGTTGAGGATGGCGAGCTTGGCTCGGTGGATGCCTACCGTGCCGATGATCTCGATGCGGGTGCCGGGGCCGACTGCGGCCAGTTCCCGGCGGCCGAGGAAGACGGCCAGGATGGTGCCGGAGTCGTCGTCGACCACACACTCGAACACCGGGACGTCGTGGCGCGGCGCTACCCGCACCGCCCGCACCTGTCCCTGAATGCGCACCCGATCCCGCCAGTGGGCGTCGGCGATGGCGGTCACCGTCGAGTCGTCGTTGCGGGTGACCCGCTCGGCCAGCTTGGTCTCCCCGGCAAGGCCTCCGGCCGCCGCCGCGGCCTCGAACGCGCCCGGCTGCAGCGGCACGGTCTCGTCCCCGATCGGGCGGTCGACCTGGAACGGCACGGTCGTCACGTTGGCGTGGGCCAGTCGGGACACCTGGGCCAGGATCCCGTCGGCGGTCCGGTCGTGGAGGATCCGGTGCCAGAAACCCCGGTACTTCCGGTCCGGCAGCAGCACCGAAACCTCAGTCTCGCCGTCGGACAGCTCGTGGGCCACCGTCTCCACCGCGGCCCGGTTGAGCCGCCGGTCCGGACAGGCCACGATCTCCAGCGGAACTCGGGCCAGCCCGAGCCGCCGCCAATCGGCGGCCAGCCGCTGGGCCGCGCCGTCGTCCACCGCGAAGTGGACCGCCCGCAGCTCGTCGGGGGTCAGCGTCCGGGCGTACTGGATGGCCCGGGCCACGGCCAGGTCCAGCTGGTCGGCGAACACCAGGACCACATGCCGGCGCAGGATCGGCGCCGTGGCCGCAGCTGGCACGTCGGCCTCCAGCAGCTCCTGCTCCCGCTGGTACTGCTTGTTGAGCCGCAGCAGCATGATCACGAACAGCGGCATGAGCGGGATGACCACCCAGGCGTCCTGCCGGCGGGTCACGACCACGGTGCACACGATCAGCCCCGAGAGCAGGGCGCCGACCCCGTTGACGAGCATGCCCCGCTGCCAGCCCGGCTCCTTCTTGCGCCAGTGGTGCATGGTCATGCCCGACTGCGACAGGGTGAAGCCGGTGAACACCGACACGGCATAGAGCGGGATCAGCCGGGTGACCGCGGCGTTGGTGACGATCACCAACACCGCCGCGGCGCCGGCCAGGGCGATGATCCCGTTGGAGAAGACCAGGCGGTGACCCCGCTGGGTGAGCTGCCGGGGCAGGAAGCTGTCGCCGGCCTGGAGGCTGGCCAGCCGGGGGAAGTCGGCGAAACCGGTGTTGGCCGCCAGGACCAGGATCAACATGGTGGCGATGTTGAGGACGTTCGACATCACGCCCCCGAGGGCGCCGTTGCCATAGACGGCCTCGCCGATCTGGGCCAGGACCGTGGGGGTTCCGTCTTCGAACGGGATCACCTTGAGCTTGGCCGCCAGCAGGGACAGACCCATGAACATGACGGCCAGGCCGCTGCCCATGATCACCAGCGTGTCGCGGGCGTTGCGCCACTCCGGCTTGCGGAACGCCGGCACGCCGTTGGAGATGGCCTCTACGCCGGTCACCGCCGATCCCCCCGAGGCGAACGCCTTGAGCAGGATGTACGCCGACGCTCCCATGACCAGGCCGCCGGTCTCGTTGCCCAAGGGAACCATGCCCTCGGCGTGGTCGCCCAGCACCGGCAGGTCACCGGTCAGATAGCGGAACAGGCCTATGCCCAACAGCAGGAACATGTTGGCCATGAAGAAGAAGGTCGGGGCGGCGAACAACTTGCCGGACTCCCGCACGCCGCGCAGATTCCCGTAGGCGATGATGGCGATGAACGCCAGCGACAGTGGTACCCGGTAGGCCCCGAAGGAGGGGACCGTGGAGACCAGCGCGGCGCTGCCCGCGGCCACCGACACCGCCACGGTGAGCACGTAGCCGATGAGCAGGGCGGCGCCGGCGAACTGGGCGGGGACGATGCCGAAGTTGTCCCGGGTGACCAGGTAGGCACCGCCGGCCGACGGATACTCCCGGATCGTCTCCCGGTAGGAGACGATCAGCAGCCCCAGCACGACCAGCATGGCAATGGTGATGGGCACGACCAGCGAGAACGCGGCCAAGCCGACCGCTCCTACCAGGACGTGGAGGATCTCCTCGGTGGCGTAGGCCGACGACGACAGGTTGTCGGAGGCGAAGACGGCCAGGGCAGTGGGCTTGCCCAGCCGCTCGTGCTCGAGCTGCTCGGAGTGCAGCGGCTTGCCCAGCAGCTTCCGCTTGATGCGGTAGCTCAGGGTGTCGGGCGGCAGCTCGATCCCGGGGGCCGACGGCTCGGGGCCGGGCGCTTGGTAGACCGGGACCTGCGACTCGGGGGCGTCGACCTGCGTGGGCACGTCGGGAATGCTCGCACGCCGTGTGCACCTTGGGCCAAGCAGTCCCCTTTCGTTCTGTGACCTCCATGCCGCGCCCAGGCGCGGCATGGAGGTCACAGAACCAGGAGTGGCGCCGGTTAGCGTGTGGGCCGCGATGTTGTTGGTCCTGCAGTCCGAGCCGAGCCCTGAGGAACTGCGGGCGGCTTGCGGCGATCCCGGCTCGTGGATCTGTCGCAACGTCCTCGACGTCACCAACAGCAAGGGTTCCGCCGAGTTCTCCGATCTGCTGTTCGGGACGATCGGTCGTATCTTCATCGTGCTGGGGGTGGCCTGGCTGGTCAGCCGGGTGGCCCGGCGGGCCATCCGCCGGTTCGCCGACAAGGTCGAGTTCCAGGATTCGTCCCGCTCAGCGGCCCGGTCCCAGGCCCTGGCCCACGTGCTGGAGTCGGTGAGCCGGGCGGCCATCTGGGCGGTCGCGTTCGTTACCATCCTGGGTGAGCTGGACATCAACATCGGTCCGCTGATCGCCAGCGCCGGTATCGCCGGCGTCGCTCTCGGCTTCGGGGCCCAAAGCCTGGTCAAGGACTTCCTGTCGGGCTTCTTCATCCTGGTCGAGGACCAGTACGGCGTGGGCGACATCGTCGACCTCGGCGACGCCACCGGCACCGTCGAGGCCGTGAACCTGCGCACCACCCGGCTCCGGGACGTCCGAGGGACGGTGTGGCACGTCCCCAACGGCACCATCCAACGGGTGGCCAACATGTCCCAGCAGTGGGCCCGGGCCCTGCTCGATGTCAGCGTGGCCTACGGGACTGACGTCGATCGGGCTACCGAGGTGATCAAGGAGACCGCCGAGCAGATGTGGCGGGACCCCGAGTGGGAGGGCAGCATCCTCGAGCAGCCCGAGGTGTGGGGCGTCGAGCAGTTGTCGCAGGACGCGATTCAGATCCGACTGGTGGTCAAGACCCGTCCGTCCGAGCAGTTCCGGGTGACCCGTGACCTACGGCGTCGCCTGCTACCGGCCTTCGAGGCCGCGGGGATCGCGGTCCCCAACGGCCAACGCACCGTCGTCCTGCGCGAGGACGCTCCGCCGACCTGAGGCGCTCAGTCCTCCGGTGCCAGCTCCACGTCGACGGCGAAGGACTCCCCGACGACGGTGGACAGCGACTCGACCACCCCGGCGGCACGGACGTCGCCCTCGGCTCGGGCCAGGAGCTCCAGTCGTTCGGCGGTGTCGGTGATCGTGACCTGCTTGACCGTGGTGCGCATGGACCGACGAGCCTCGCTCTTGGCCTTGCGCAGCTCTCCGACCACGTCGGCGGCCATGGCCAACACGGCCTTGTCGGCCTCGGTGCCGGCGGCGGACCGGAGGGTCGCGGCGTCGGGCCAGGAGGCCCTGTGGATCGAGCCGTCCCGCCACCACGACCAAACCTCTTCGGTGACGAAGGGGAAGAACGGTGCGAACAGCTTGAGCAGGGCTTCCAGGGCGGGGCCCAGCGTGGCTTGGGCCGAGGTCTGCCCGGTGTCGCCGGCCGAGCCATAGGCCCGGTTCTTGACCAGCTCCAGGTAGTCGTCGCAGAAGGACCAGAAGAAGGTCTCGGTGCGCTCCAGGGCCCGGGCGTAGTCGAAGCGGTCGAACGCCGTGGTGACCTCGGCCACCAGGTCGGCCAACGAGGCCAGCACCGCGGCGTCCAGCGGCTCGGTGACCGTGCCGCCCACGATGGCTCCCTGGGTCAGCGCCAGCCTCGAGGCGTTGAGCAGCTTCATGGCCAGGCGCCGGCCCTTCTTGATCTGGCCGCGGTCGAAGGCCAGGTCCATGCCGGGCCGGCCGTTGGCGGCCCAGTAGCGCACCGCATCGGCGCCGTATTCGCCGATCATCGTCATTGGATCGCTGGGGGCGTTGCCCGCCGACTTGGACAGCTTCTTGCGGTCGGGGTCGTAGACGAAACCCGAGATGGCGGCGTTGTAGAACGGCAGCGAGTCGTGCTCGTAGTGGGCCCGGACGACGGTGTAGAAGAGCCAGGTCCGGATGATCTCGTGGGCCTGGGGCCGCATGTCCATCGGGAACGTGCGGGCGAACAGGTCGGCGTCGTCGACCCAGCCAGAGGCGATCTGGGGGGTGAGCGACGACGTGGCCCAGGTGTCCATCACGTCCGGGTCGGCCACGAAGCCGCCGGACTGGCCCCGCTGGGCCTCGGTGTAGCCCGCCGGGACCGTGGTCGTGGGGTCGATCGGCAGGTCGGCCTCGTCGGCCACGATCGGGGCCAGGTAGTCGACCGTGCCCTCGGCGTCGACCGGGTACCAGACCGGGAACGGCACGCCGAAGAACCGTTGGCGGGTGATGTTCCAGTCGCCCTGCAGACCGTTGACCCAGTTCTCATAGCGGACCCGCATGAACTCCGGTGACCAGTTCAGCTCCTCGCCCCGGGCCAGCAGCGCCTTCTTGTCGGGGTAGCGGATGAACCACTGGTTGCTGGTGACGATCTCCAGCGGCCGGTTGCCGTTCTCCCAGAACTTGACTGGGTGGGTGATCTCCCGGGGCTCGCCTTCGGACCCGCCGGACTCGGCCAGCAGTTCGGCGATGCGCTTCTGGGCCTGCTTGACCGTCTTGCCGGCCAGCTCGTCGTAGGCGGCCTGGGCCGCGGCGGGGTCGTCGGACTCCCAGCCCGGCTCGCCCCACTCGATCGCGCGCAGCCGGCCGTCGCGCTGGACGATGGCCCGCAGGTCCAGTGACAGCTCCCGCCACCAGGTGACGTCGGTGGTGTCGCCGAAGGTGCAGATCATGGCCACGCCGGTGCCCTTTTCCGGATCGGCCAGCTCGTGGGCCACGATCGGGACCTGGGCCCGGAACAACGGGGTGACCGCGTGGCGGCCGAACAGCGGCTGGTAGCGCTCGTCGTCGGGGTGGGCGACGACGGCGACGCAGGCCGCCAGCAGCTCGGGCCGGGTGGTGTCGATCATCAGCGGCTCGTCGTCGGGACCCTCGAAGCGCAGCTTGTAGTAGGCGCCAGCCAGGTCCCGGTCCTCGAGCTCGGCTTGAGCCACGGCGGTGCGGAAGTCGACGTCCCACAAGGTGGGCGACTCGGACCGGAAGGCCAGGTCCCGGTGGAACAGCCGGAGGAAGCCGTGCTGGCTGGTGCGGATGGCCTTGGGGCCGACGGTGCGGTAGCTCTGGTCCCAGTCGACGGACAGCCCGGCTGTCGACCACAGGTCGAAGTAGCTCTGCTCGAGCTGCTCGATGATCTCGCCGCAGATCTCGACGAAGTTGGGCCGGCTGACATGGATGGGATCCCGGCTATCAAGCTTCTCGGGGCGCCGGAAATCGGGGTCGTAGGGCAGGGACGGATCGCACAGGGTCCCGGTCAGCAGCTGGACCCGGCGCTCGACGTTGAGGCCGTTGTCGTCCCAGCCCATGGGGTAGAAGACTTCTTTGCCCCGCATGCGCTGGTAGCGGGCCACGGTGTCGGTGTGGACGTAGGACATCACGTGGCCGATGTGCAGGTCTCCCGACACCGTCGGCGGCGGCGTGTCGATCGAGAAGATCTCGTCACGGCTCTTGGTCCGGTCGAAGCGGTAGGTGCCGTCAGCCGCCCAGCGCTCACGCCATCGCGCTTCGAGCCCGTCGAGACTCGGCTTGTCGGGGATCCTCGTCACAATCTCTCAAGGCTACTTCCGCCCTCTGACACTCTCGAACGAGAAGGTGGGCCGTCAAGGGCCGCCGCCACGCCGCTACTCGGCGTGGCATTGCTCGGCCTTCGGCCGTCCCTTGACCGCCCACCGCGGTCGATGGCCGAAACTGAGACAGTTGTGCGGCCTATAGCGGCTTTTCTGACTCAATTTCGGCGAGGACCCTGAAACTGAGGCGTTTGCCGCGCTTATAGCGCGAGAAACGCCTCAATTTCGGGAACGACCACCGAGGGCGGTCAAGGGTCAGGTCGACGGGCACGGAGCGAAGCGATCGGGGCCGGCGAGCTGTGCCCTTGAGGGCCCGGGCACGGCCAGCAACACCCTGAGACCGGCAGGCGGCTCAGCCGGCTGCCTGGGAGCCCATCGTTGCCCCGACCGGGACACGGCCGGATGCCAGCCCCCTCGGGATCGACCCGCCATCGTTTCCTAACTGGTTCGGGGAGGATGGTGGGGGTTCTAACGTTGGGGCATGTTGCGGTTGTTCGACACTGCTCGGGGTCGAGTGGTCCTGTTGGAGACCCGTGAAGAGGGCAAGGTGTCGATGTACGTGTGTGGGCCGACGGTCGACGGTCCGCCGCACTTGGGGCACGGCCGCAGCACGCTGACCTACGACATCCTGCGGCGCTATCTGGAATGGTCGGGACAACAGGTCCGACACGTCTCCAACGTCACCGACATCGACGACAAGATCATCGCCAAGGCCCAGCACGTCGGCGCCGATCCCGCCGACGTGGCCCGCAGCAACGAGCAGGTGTGGTGGGACTCCATGGACGCCCTCGGGATCCTGCGCCCCACCGACACACCCCACGCCACCGAGTACATCGCCCGCATGGTCGACCTGGTCAGCCGGTTCCTCGACGACGGTGTCGCCTACCAAACCAGTGACGGGGTGTACCTCGACGTGGCCCAGGTCGCCGGGTACGGGCTGCTGGCCCTCCAGGATCTCGACTCGCTGCGGGCCGGCGCCCGGGTGGAGGCCAACGAGGAGAAACGCTCCCCGCTCGACTTCGCCCTGTGGAAGCTGGCCAAGCCGGGCGAACCATCCTGGCCGGCACCGTTCGGCGACGGACGTCCGGGCTGGCACACCGAGTGCGTGGTCATGTCCCTCGACCTGCTGGGCGAAGGGTTCGATCTCCACACCGGCGGGCAGGACCTGCGCTTCCCCCATCACGAGAACGAGCGGGCCCAGGCCGTGGTCCTGGGCAAGCGCTTCGCCAACCACTGGATGCACCACGCCTTCGTGGAGACCGACGGCGAGAAGATGTCCAAGTCGTTGGGGAACGTCACCGACCTGGTCGGGCTGCTGGCCCAGCACGACGCTCGGGCCTACCGGCTGCTGATCCTGGGCTCCCACTACCGCTCGCCCATGGACGTGAGCGCCGAGGCCATGGCCAACGTCGAGGCTGCACTGGAACGACTCGACGCCTTCGCCCGGCGGGTGGCCAAGCTGTGGACCACGGCCGCTCCCGATCCCGCGGCGCTCCACCAGTTCCAGGCCAAGATGGACGACGACCTCGACACCCCGGGGGCGACCGCGGCGATCTTCGACCTGGTCCGCGCCGCCAACACCGCGCTCGACGCCGGCGACGAGGAGACCGCCG
Source organism: Acidimicrobiales bacterium (assembly GCA_036505485.1). GTDB lineage: Bacteria > Actinomycetota > Acidimicrobiia > Acidimicrobiales > VFJN01 > DASXTK01. The sequence continues at coordinate 38,395 of DASXTK010000310.1, read as the reverse complement.
CGCCGCTGGCCGCGGCGGTGCGGGAGCTGACCGGAGCGGTGGGCCTGGTGCTCCACACCGAGGCGGCCCAGGTCCCGGCGGAGATCTCCCGGCTGGCCGAGGAGCGGGACGCGGCTCGAGCGGCCAAGGACTGGTCCCGGGCCGACGCCCTCCGCGACGAGATCCAGGCCGCCGGCTACGTGCTCGAGGACTCGGGCTCCGGCACCCTCGTCCGTCCACGCTGACGCAGCCGGTCGAGGCGGGGGGCGGCTTCCTGCGCCCAGGTGTCGCGGGTGGTGGCCAGGATGTGGACGTCCCAGTGGCACCCGTCCATGAACACGTGGTCGGTGAGCTGGCCCTCCTGCTGGAACACCCGTCGGGTCACCGATCCGAACGAGACCAGGTTGAACTCCGGGACCTCAGCGTAGAGCTTGCGGAACGGCCAGGTGGCGAAGACGTAGTCGATCGCCAGGGCCGCAGCCTCGATCATCAACCCGGTCCCGACCACGGTCGGCTCGCTGACCGCGCTGAGGTAGGCGGTGCCGTTGCGCATGTCGGCCGAGGTCACCGAAACCACGCCGAGCCGTCGCCGCGACCGGTTGCCCACCCCGACCAGATGGACGAGCGTCCCGTCCCAGATGGCCGACACCACGGCCTGAGGAGGAACGGCCGCGCCGCCGAAACGGAACCGCCGCCCCACGTCCAGCGACGAGCACAACTCCATGTAGAACGGCACGTCGGACTCCTCGAACCGCTTCAGGTGGACCCGACGGGTCCGCCACTGGTCTCCAGACAAGCTCATGACCGGAGGGTGGCTACCAGGGCCAGGGCGAGGACCAGCACAGGGGAGATCGGGCGCAGCAGCCCAGTGATGCGTTCGAACGACCGTCCGTAGTCGAGCCGTTGGCGGGTCAGCGAGCGCATCAGCAGCGAGATCCCCCGCCCCACCCCGAAAGCCGCGGCCGCGGCGGGCACCAACAAGCTCGGCGCGGCGAGGACCAACCACAGGGCCAGGACGTGAGGGCTGGCCGACGGCAGATACGTGCGCAGGCCGGTCCCATAAGGAACCGCGAACCGCCAGGCGTTGACCGGCCGCCGCACCGCAACCACCGTCGCCGGGATCTGCTGCGCGGTCTGGGGCAGCTTCAACCCGTGGACGCCGCGGTCGGCCGCGAGGATCACAACGGTCCCCACCAGAGCTGTGAAAGCCGCCAACCGGCCGGAATCGGCGACAGGAGTCCGCCGGCCAGCAGCAGGACCACGCCGACGAGGCTGGCTCCCGCGGCGCAGCCGGCAAGGAATGCCACCCCGATCCTGAGGTCATTGAGCGAGCCCCGCCGGACCGGCGGCAGCAGCGTGGCGCTGCTGTTCAGCCCTCATATCGAGCCCGAGAGGCTGATCCCGGCCACCAGCCCGGCACCGACCCAGGCCAACGGGGTCACACCGGCGAACCCGACCGCAGCGATCACCAGGCACAGCGCCCACGGAGCCCCACCCAGGGCCCGGGCCCCCAGCGCTCCCGGCCCAAGCCGCGACCGCAGGATCAGCACTCGACCGGGCCGCCGCTGCAGCGGGCAATCGCGGAAGTTACTGGCCGATTGGTCGGGGCGGTACGCGGGTGGGAAAGCCGCGGTTCTGCAGGTTCAACGGAGCTTGGCGGAGGTGGACGGGAATCGAACCCGCCGGACGGGGAGTGCCCGTCCCAACCGCTTTGAAGGCGGCGGAGCCCACCAGGTGCTCGGACACCTCCGCCGAGGAACGTAGTCCCTCAGCCCCGGGGTTGGCGCAGATCGATCGATACGGATTCCGCCCCGGAGCCCTAGCGAACGGGACCGAATCAATATCGACCACCGTCCTCGGCCAGGGCCTGATGGGCGAGCCAGCCCACGATGGCGCCGACCAGCGGGAAGACTATGAAGGCCCACAGCTGCTTGACCGCGTCGCCGCCGGCGAAGAAGGCCACGGCCAGGCTGCGGGCCGGGTTCACCGAGGTCTTGTCGATCGGGATGGAGACAACAGGCCGCCGCCGACGAGGGCGCCGACGACCTGGCCGATGAGGTAGGTCGGGAGCTGCTCGGTCTTCGTCTTGCCAGCCGGCCACATGCCGAGGGTGACCGCTGGGTTGATGTGGCAGCCCGAGATCGGCCCGATGGCGTAGGCCGCCACCAGCAGCGAGAGCCCGAACGCCAGGGCCACGCCCAGGAAGCCGACCGAGGCGTCGGTGAAGGACCCGGTGGCCGGGTGCTCCAGGTTCCCCTGACCCGGCCATGGGTACCGTCAACCCCGGTCGGCGCCCCGATCACCAACGTGCTGAGTCCGGTTACCGTAAGGTAACTTTCTCCAACTTTGCCGACTCGCCCCTACCCATGAGGTGTGACTGATGAGCGAGTTTTCCTTGCTACTCAACGAGGATCAGCAGCAACTCCAGAAATGGGTGCACGACTTCGCTGAGACCGTCGTGCGGCCTGCCGCTCATGAGTGGGACGAGAAAGAGGAGTTCCCCTGGCCCATCGTCGAGGAGGCCGCCAAGATCGGTCTGTACGGCTTCGACTTCTTCGCCCAGGCCGGCATGGGCGATCCGACCGGGCTCACTCTGGTCCTGTCGCTGGAGGAGTTGTTCTGGGGTGACGCCGGCATCGGCCTGTCCATCTTCGGATCGGGCCTCGCCGCGGCCGGCATCGCCGGGCAGGGCGCCGCTGACCAGGTGATGGAGTGGGTGCCCCAGTGCTTCGGCACGCCGGACAAGATCCAGCTCGGCGCGTACTGCGTGTCCGAGCCCGACGCCGGCTCCGATGTCAGCTCGCTCAAGACCAACGCCAAGTACGACGAGGCGAAGGACGAGTGGGTGCTCAACGGCACCAAGGCCTGGATCACCAACGGCGGCATCGCCGACGTCCACGTGGTGGTGGCCACGGTCGATCCCCATCTGGGCAGCCGGGGCCAGGCCAGCTTCGTGGTGCCGCCGGGGACCAAAGGCCTGTCCCAGGGCCAGAAGTACCTGAAGCACGGCATCCGGGCATCGCACACCGCCGAGGTCGTGCTCGATGACGTGCGAGTCCCGGGACGCTGCCTGCTCGGCGGCAGGGAGAAGCTGGAGTCCAAGCTGGCCCGGGCCCGGGAGGGCGCCGCCACCGGGGCCAAGCAGCCGGCCATGGCCACCTTCGAGGCCACTCGCCCGTCGGTGGCCGCCATGGCCATCGGCATCGCCCGGGCCGCCTACGAATACTCCCTGGACTACGCCAAGGAGCGGGTGGCCTTCGGCAAGCCCATCATCCAGAACCAGGCCATCGCCTTCATGTTGGCCGACATGGCCATGGAGATCGACGCCGCCCGACTGCTGGTCCACCGTGCCGCCTGGCTGAGCCGCAACGGCGGCTACAAGAACGCCGAGGGCTCGATGTCCAAGCTCAAGGCCGGCCGGGTGGCGGTGTGGGTGACCGAGCGGGCCATCCAGATCCTCGGTGGCTACGGCTACACCCGGGAGTACCCGGTCGAACGGATGCACCGCGACGCCAAGATCTTCGACATCTTCGAGGGCACCGAGCAGATCCAGCAGCTGGTCATCGGCCGGGCCATCTCGGGCATGCGCATCGAGTAGTCGATCGTCTCAGCCAGGGCGGAGGTCGATGTCAGCGCCGCCCCTGCGGCCCGCACGGGGTGACACAACTGTCGAGTACCGGCCCGGTGACGCTCCGTGTCGGCCATAGACTTGGGCAAATGGGGGAAGAGACGGGCATCCCCGAGGCGCGGCGGACAGGAACGGCGCTACAGCTGTTGAAGGGGCTTCACATCAGCCTCTTCACCATCTTCTTCCTGGTTTCGCTGATCCTCAGCGTGCTGATGTTCGTCTTCGCGGCCAACACGACCGGCACGGCGCGGATCCTCTGGCAGGGCCTGGCCATCAGCTTGTTGGCGGCCACGGTGTTCTCGACGCTGCAGATCCTGATCACCAACCGGGTCAGCGAGCGGCTGGTCACCGAGACGGTTTATGGCGCGGTGCAGTCCGCCGCCGATCGCATGCTCGACGTTCACCGGGAGCAGCAACGGCTGTACGTCCCGCTGGCCAGTTACGGCGAGGCCATGAGCTTCGACGGCCGGTTCAACCACGACCTGTCCGAGGACCTGCAAGGCACCGATCGGTACATCTTCTACGGCCTGACCGGAAGGTACGTGGGACCTCGGCTCCTCTCGGTCACACACCGCATCAACGACGTGCAGGTGATCGTCGGCGATCCCAACAGCGAGCAGGCCATCGAGACCCGGATCCAGCACGAATATGCGATCACCGATGTTGCCCCAGGGAAGGAAGCCGTGCAGCGGGCCCTGGTCGAGGCGGTGGACCTCTGCGTCATGGGCCTGTTCCTGAGCCGTCACGCCCACGCCAAGATCGAGCTGGTCCTGACGCCCCGTCCCAACTTCGACCGCGTCGAGATCTGCGATTCGGCTTCGTACCTCACGCTGTTCAGCACCCGGCAGGACAACCGGGCCGCCTTCCCGCAGACCCTGCGCTGGGCCCCCGACTCGGCGTTGTACGCGATGACCCTGCGAGACGCCCAACGGGCTGCGGACTTCGCAACCTGTTCCCTGCGCATCCGTGGAACCACCGACGAGCGGGAGCTGCTCGACTTCTACAACGACGAGCTCCACCGCCAGATCTCCCTCAAGGATCTGCAGGCGATCGAGGAGAGGTTCCGTCAGTTCAAGGACGACTTCCTGGCCAAGCTGGCCCAGCTCGAACAGGAGCTGACGACGAGCTAGAGGTGGTTGCTACTGGTGCTCGGGGCGGACGCCGCGCAGACCGCGCCAGGCCAGGTCGGCCAGTTGGCGGGTCAGCTCCCCGGGATCGGCCGTGGCCCGCGACGACAACCAGTGGGTGCTGGCGCCCTCGATCATCCCGACGATCCCATGACCCAGCAGCTGGCGCTGCTCGTCGCTGATGCCCTCGATCTCGATCAGCCCCGCCACCTGTTCGGCCAGCAAGTTCTCGACCTCATGGACCTGGGCGGAGAACTCCTCGTCGCGCCACGAGCCGCTGGCGTAGAAGATCTGGAAGGCGTCGCGGTGGGAGTCGACGAAGTTGAAGTAGGCGGAGAAGCCTTCCTCCACCATCTCGCGGCCCGAGCCCGCGGAGGCAACCGCCTTGGTGATGGCTTCCTGGAGTTGATTGCCCACCTCGTCGAGCAGCTGGGAGTAGAGGTCACGCTTCGACGCGAAGTGTTGATAGAGCACCGGCTTGGTGACGCCGGCGGCTTCGGCGATGTCGCTCATCGAGGTGACGTAGAAGCCTTGGTCGGCGAAGACGCGCAGAGAGACCTCGAGAAGCTGACGACGGCGTCTGGCCGCAGGAAGCCGTGTCGACACGTTGCTCCTATCTTCCTCGGTGTTACCCCACGGTAACCCGCTGGAGGCGTACGCGACGCTAACACTTGACGCTCTCCGCGTCGGTCAAGCTACGGAGAGACGTTTCCTTGTTGCCGCCTTGTGGCAGTTGCCCGTTCCCGGTCCTCGCGGTCGGCCGCTCGCACGCCGTAACCCACGACGATCGAGGGTGCGAGCACCACCGACCCCAACGCCATGGAGGCAATGATTGCGGCCACAATAGCCCGGGGGAGCTCGGTAATTGTGGCCACAACGAACAGCACGATGGCTATCCCGAAGAGCAGATAGCCCAGACGCTGACCCAACTCGGCCCAGCGGGCCAGTTGGCGGCGGCGGACCAGCACCGGGTCGGCCGATGGGTCTCCAGGGTGGGCGGGCGTTTGGGCCATCCTGGTAGATGATGGCCTACGAGTCGCTGCTCTACGAGGTGGCGGGACCGATCGCCCGCATCACCATCAACCGTCCCGAACGTCGCAACGCCCTGTCGTGGGCGCTGGTGCGCGAGTTGCGCCACGCGTTCGCCGAGGCCAAGGCCCACCCCGATGTACACGTCTGCGTGCTGACCGGAGCCGGTGACCGGGCCTTCTGCGCCGGCGCCGATCTGGCCGAGATGACCACGGCCGAGGGTCGGGGTCCCGGATTCCTCGAGCTGCACCAGGCTCGGGGCGAGCTGGCCGGGCTGCTGCGGGACCTGTACGAGCTCGGCAAGCCGACCATCGCCCAGGTCCGCGGCTACGCCTTGGCCGGCGGGTTCGGGCTGGCTCTGACCTGCGACCTCGTGGTGGCGGCCGACGATGCGGTCTTCGGTGTCCCCGAGGTGGACGTGGGGCTGTGGCCCCACCTGGTCACCGTGCCGCTGGTCCGGTCCATGCCGCCCAAGATCGCCCTGGAGCTGATGCTGAGCGGAAGGCGCGTCGACGCCGAGGAGGCAGCACGCATCGGGTTCGTGAACCAGGTCGTTCCGGCAGCCGAGCTGGCCGAGAGGGTGGATGAGCTGGCGGCCACACTCGCGGCCAAGTCACCCGCAGCCGTGCGCCTGGGCCGGGATGCGTTCTATGCGGTGTGGGACCAGGACGTCGACACGTCCCTTCGTCTCCTCCACCCGATGCTCTCGGTCACCGCCGCCACCGAGGACGCCGCCGAAGGCATCGCCGCCTTCGAGCAGAAACGCCCCCCGACGTGGTCCGGCCGCTAGCACCTAGCCGCCGCCGAGGTCACCGCCGAAGTCGGTGACGCCGCAGGAGATGATCAGCTGGAACAGCGTGGACACCTCGCTGTCCTCCAGCAGGGCGAAGGGATCGGGGGAGTTGGCGGCTCCAAATCCAGCCTGGATCAGACGATCGGAGCCGAACTCCTCGACCATGGACTCGGCCAGGCAATCGGCCTGCTTGTCGGTCAGACGATCGCCCATGCTCTCCCGCAGACCGACCGAGATGTCGTCGATGAGCTGGGCATCGCTGTTCTGTTGGGCTTCGGTGGTCTTGTCGTTGTCGTCCTGGTTGAGCACCACGAAGGCGATCCCGGCGAGCAGGACCACGAACACGACACCCAACCCGACCAACAGCCGGGTCGACCGGCCCGGAGGCTTGCCGGCCGGGGCCCGAATGGGTGCCTCTGCGGTCAGGTCGTCGTCGGCGGGGTCGGATCCGGGCCCGGGAGCGTCGACGCCGGCGGCATCCTCGGCCGGCGCCGCCGCGTCGTCGCCCATCGGGTCGGTGGAGGTGACCCCGGCGTCGGACACATCGTCGGTCCACGCCGTTCCGTCCCAATAGCGGTACTCGTGGTCACCGGTCGGATCCGGCAGCCACCGTGGCGAGGGAGAGTTCATGCCGTCTGCCATGTTACGGCCGGCAGTCGATCCTCCGCCGTCGTCAGGGGGTGGGAGCGGGAGAAGGTGGGTCGGTGCAGCCTCCAGCTACGCCGATGACCACGTCCTGTTGCTCGGGGGTGATGACCGCGGACATGTCGGCCGCCAGCCCCTGGGTGGCGAACGTCGTGTACATGGCGATGAGCGGGTCGCGGCCCATGCCGTCCAGCCAGCCCTGCACCATGCACTGGGCCCGTTCCGGTCCGATCTCGCTCTCCGGCGGGAACGACCGGGCCATGAAGCCGACCAGGCTGGCATCGTCGAGGCACTCGAAGGCCGAGTGGTAGGCCTCCTGAGCTTCCGGCCCGCTGAGGATCGATGAGAGTCGACCCTCCGTACCCCGTCCCACATCCAGGCTGTGGAGGATGTCCAGCTCGGCCAAGTGGTCGACCCCCAGGGTTGTGACCAGCTGATCGGCGAGGCAATTGGCCTGGGTCTGATCGATGGAGCCGACCCCGGTGTCGAAGACGTAGCCCGAGATGTGGTTGGTGAACTGTTGCTTTTGGGACATCTCCGTAGGGCCCGGCCCGTTGCCTCCGTCGTCGCGGACCGCGCCGGCCACGACCACTGCCGCGGCGGCACCCATCAGCAGGGCGAGCGCCACGACGAGGACCGGGATCCGGCTACGACCACCACCGTGGTCCAGCCTGATCGGCGGTGTCGGGCCGGTTTGCGGCCGCGAGCCGATGGGCCGGTCCAGACCGATCGTGCGGGTCGCCCCGGTCGACCGGTGGGCCCGCGTCCCGGGCCGCTCGAGGGGTATGTCTTGTCGTTGGAGCAGCGGTGCCGGCGGGATCACGGTCGTGGTGCCGGCTGCATAGGGGTCGACCGACCGAACACCCCCATCCTCTACGTGTCGCGACCAGCGAATTCCGTTCCAATAGCGCCGCGCATGGCGACCGCTCGGATCCGGGAACCAACCCGGCGTCGTCTCGTCCACCTCGGCCCGCCCTTCCCCCAGCCACTGGGCTCTGTGACCGCGGGCCATGCTACGCGCCTCGTAGGGACCATGTTCGTTTGCGTACGTTTACGTGGCTTTTTGGCGTCGAAGCCGGATCTCGTGGCGATCAGACACCGTTGTTGTGATAGCGGCGCCAGGCCTGAAACCCGCCGTCGAGGTCGGTGGCGTGCCGCAGACCGAGCTGCTGCAGGGTCGCCGCGGCGAGGGACGAGGCATAGCCCTCGTTGCAGACCACGACCATCTCCTGATCGGGGCCGGTGACCTCGGCTAGCCGGTGGGGGCTGGTGGGATCGAGCCGCCACTCGAGCACGTTGCGATCCACCACCAGGGCGCCCGGCAGCTCGCCGTCGCGGTTGCGGAGCTCGCTGGGCCGGGTGTCGATCACCAGCCCACCCTGGGCCCAGACCTGGGCCAGATCGTCGGGCTTGGCCCGGGTCGGCAGACCAGCGCGCACCTGCTCTAGGTAGCGGTCGATGGACGGAGTGCTCATGTCCGAATGCTCCGGGATCCGGCGGTGGGGTGCAACAGGCGGGCGCCATACCAATGCGACAGCACCGGGATCTCCTCCTCCACCGTGGCGGTGCGGACCGGCTGGCCGTTCGCAGGGTCGTAGTAGGTCATCGAGCGCAGCGGCGGAGCGTAGATGTGAACGCTCGTGGCCGGGGTGTCGGCCTGGTTGACCACGTCGTGCACCACATCGGCGCCCAGGTGGTACGGAACCCCGGGCACCAGCTGCCGCCGCTGCCCGGTCAGGCTCAGCTCGGTCAGCTCGCCCTCGGCGACCAGCACCGTCGCCGCCGATCCGCCGTGATCGTGCGGCTGGACGTGCTGATCCTTGGTCCAGCCGATGACCCACACCTCGTAGGCCGCCGTGGCGACCAGCCGGACCGGATGTCGCCGAGCAGGGTCATGCCGAACCAACCACCGCCACGCCTCCGGCACCTGCGCGATCCCCACCGCAATGTCCGCCCGGAGATGGTCAGGTAACGAGAGCTCCCGCTCGGCGGCTAAAGCTGACTGCATGGGTCATATTTCTACATCACGGAATCCAATCCCACAACAGCCGTTTCTGTCAGCCGGACAGGAGGGGGGAGACCCGGGCGGTGGCGGCGAGGAGGTGTTTGGTTGCAGCGGTGATGGCGGCGTCGTCGAGGCGGATGGCGGGTCCTTGGACTGCGACGGCGGCCACAGCGGTGCCATCGCTGGCGAGGACTGGGGCGGCGACGGCCCGGACACCGGTGTGGCGCTCCTCGTCGTTGACGGCCCAGCCCCGCGCCCGGGTCAGGTCCAGCTCCTCCAGTAGGGCCGGCCGGTTGGTGATCGTCCGGTCGGTCAGGCGATGCAGCCGGCCCAGGGCTTCGACCGCGGCCATGGGGTCGTGGGTGAAGGCCAGCAGGCACTTGCCCATGGCCGAGGTGTGGATGGGGACCCGGGTGCCCTCGCTCTGGTTGAAGCGCAGCGGTTGGCGGGACGGGACGTCCAGCACCACGACCACCTCGGTGCCGGAGTGGATGCCCAGGTTGACCGACTCGTCGGTCACCTCGGCCAACTCCTCGAGGATGGGAAGGGTGTGGGCGTAGCCCAGCTGGTCCTCGGCCCGGCGGCCCAGCACGACCAGGGTGGGGCCGAGCTGGTAGCGCTCGCTGCGCGGATCCTGCCGCAGCAGGCCACCGGCGCACAAGGCCCGGGTGAGCCGGTGGGCGGTGCTGATCGACAGCCCGGTGTGGGCGGCGACCTCGGTGATCCCCAGCGCTCCGGGACTGGCCTCGAACGCCCTCAGGACGGACAACGCCCGCTCGACAGATTGCGCTCCGGATCGAGCCTCTTGCACGCCCCGATCTTCACACACGGCCCGGGATCTGTTCTGTGACCTGCCTGCCGCGCCAGGGCGCGGCAGGCAGGTCACAGAACAGTGTCGGTTGCGAAATTCGGTTCCGCGATGTAGAAAACCCACTATGTCAATCGACTTTGTTCTAAACGGGCGGGCCGGACGGGCGGGAAGACGCTGGTCCTGGTCGATTCTGAGTGTCCTGGTGGTGTTGGGGTTGGTGGCGGCGGCGTGCGGCGATGACGACGACAAGGCCTCGACCGGCGGCGGCGGGAGCAGCGGTGACGAGGCCGGGACCGCGGACCTGGGCACGGCCAAGGCCCCCAGCGGCGAGCTGCGGCTGGGCTACTTCCCCAACGTGACCCATGCGCCGGCCATCATCGGCGTCGACGACGGCATCTTCCAAGACAAGCTGGGTGACGCCGAGCTCAAGCCCCAGACCTTCCCGACCGGGACCGAGGCGGTCGAGGCGCTGGAGTCGAACTCCATCGACGCCACCTTCATCGGTCCCAACCCGGCCATCAACGGCTTCGCCCGGTCCCAGGAAGTCGGCGGTGACCTGCGCATCGTGGCCGGCACCACCTCCGGCGGCGCCGCGCTGGTCGTCTCCAGCGCCATCACCAGCCCCGAGGACCTCGCGGGCAAGACACTGGCCTCGCCTTCGTTGGGCAACACCCAGGACGTGGCGTTGCGGGCCTGGCTGAAGGACAAGGGCTACGAGACCGACCAGACCGGCGGCGGTGACGTCAAGATCGTCAACCAGGAGAACGCCGACACCCTGACCGCCTTCCAGGGCGGCCAGATCGACGGGGCCTGGGTGCCCGAGCCGTGGGCCACCCGCCTGGTGCTCGAGGGCGGCGGCCATGTGCTGGTCGACGAGAAGGAGCTGTGGCCCGACGGTCAGTTCGTCACCACCCACCTGATCGTGCGCACCGACTACCTGGAGGCCCACCCCGAGAACGTGCGGGCTCTGATCGACGGCCTGCTCGACTCCATCGACAAGGCCAACGCCGATGCAGCGACGGCCCAGAAGACCACCAACGACGGCATCGAGGCTCTGACCCAGAAGCGCCTCAAGGACGAGACCATCCAGGGCGCCTGGGAGAGCCTGACCTTCACCTGGGACCCGATCGCCTCGTCGCTGAACAAATCCAAGGACGACGCGGTGGCGGTAGGTCTGCTGGACGATGTCGATCTCGACGGCATCTACAGCCTGGACATCCTCAACGACCTGCTCAAGGCCCGCGGTGAGGCAGAGGTAGAAGGCTTGTGAGCCTTCCGGCATCACCGGTTGTCTCGGACGGGGCGTCTCCCCCCGACGCCTCGTCCGAGCTCCGCCCCGCGCTGACCCTGGAGCAGGTCTCCAAGGTCTACGGCGCGGGGCGCAACCGCGTAGCGGCACTGGACCGGATCGACCTGGCGGTCAAGCCGAGCGAGCTGGTCTGTGTGGTGGGGGCGTCCGGCTGTGGCAAGAGCACGTTGCTCAACCTCCTGGCCGGACTGGACAGCCCGACTGCAGGCAAAGTCTCGGTCGAGGGGCGTACCGGCCTGATGTTCCAAGAGGCGGCGCTGTTTCCTTGGCTGACCGTGGCCAAGAACGTGGAACTGGCGCTCAAGCTGCGGCGCGTTCCCAAGGCGGAACGACGGGAGCGGGTCGAGTCCCTCCTGCAGACCGTCCACCTGGACGGGTTCGGGCGCAAGCGGCCCCACGAGCTGTCCGGCGGCATGCGTCAGCGGGTGGCGTTGGCTCGGGCCTTCGCCCAGGACGCCGATGTCCTGCTGATGGACGAACCGTTCGGCGCCCTGGACGCCATGACCCGGGACATCCTCCACGACGAGTTGGAGGGCCTGTGGACCGCCCGGGACCTGACCATCGTGTTCGTCACCCACAATGTGCGGGAGGCGGCGCGGCTGGCTGACCGCATCGTGGTGCTGTCGAGCCGGCCCGGCCGGGTCACCGCGGTGCTGAACGTGGACATCGCCCGGCCCCGGCGGATCGAGTCCCCCGAGGTGGGCGAGCTGGCCGGCCAGGTCACCGCCCGGTTGCGGGAGGAGGTGCGTCGTCATGCGCACAGCTGAGGAGTTGGCCGGGCTCGACGCCCTCGAGACCATCGACGTCAAGCACGAGCCGGTGATCCGGCGGCTGTGGAGCGCCACTTGGCCCAAGCTGGCGGCCATCGCCCTGGCGCTGTTCCTGTGGCAGTGCGTCGTGTGGTCGAACTGGAAGCCGGAGTACCTGCTGCCCGGCCCCGGCAAGGTGTTCCCGGAACTGTGGGAGCAGATTCAGAACGGCACCGTGTGGAAGGCGGTGCGGCTGACCATGGAGCGGGCCCTCAAGGGCTACGCGGTGGCGCTGGTCATCGGGGTCATCGTCGGCAGCCTGGTGGCTCGGGTGCGGTTCCTGCGCAGCGCCTTCGGGTCGCTGATCACCGGTCTGCAGACCATGCCGTCGATCGTGTGGTTCCCGTTCGCGGTGATCCTGTTCCAGCTGTCCGACTCCGCGATCACCTTCGTGGTCGTGCTGGGGGCGGCGCCGGCCATCGCCAACGGGCTCATTGCCGGGGCCGATCAGATCCCGCCGATCCTGCTGCGGGCCGGCCGGGTGCTCGGCGCCCGTGGCCTCCGGTCCTACTGGCACATCGTGCTGCCGGCATCGCTGCCCTCGTTCGCGGGTGGGCTGAAGCAGGGCTGGGCCTTCGCCTGGCGCAGCCTCATGGCCGGGGAGCTGCTCGTCACCATCGCCGGGAAGCCGTCGATCGGTGCGCTCATGACCAACGCCCGTTCCCTGCGGGACATGGCCGGGCTGATGGCGTGGATGATCGTGATCCTGGTCATCGGCGTCGCGGTCGACTCTGCGGTGTTCGGCACCCTCGACCGTTCCATCCGCCACCGCTGGGGCCTGGTGGACGCGGCCACCGCTTGACCTGTTGACCTGACCCAACACCGACGAAGACCGGAGGCGCCGCCGCCGCATGCGCATCACCGCACGAGTCAGCTACGGGTTACGGGCCCTCGTGGTCCTGGCCGATGCTCGAGACGAGCCGATGAAGGGCGAGGCCATCGCCCGCTGCCACCATCTGTCGGTGGGGTTCCTCGAGGTGGTGCTGGGGGAGCTGCGCCGGGCCGGCCTGGTCGATTCCAAGCGTGGCGGCCAGGGCGGCTACTGGCTGGCCCGGCCACCCGACACCATCACCGTGGCCGACGTGATCCGAGTGCTCGACGGGGAGTCGCCCAGCGTGCCCACCCCCCAGGGCAGCGACGAGCTGGCGCCGGTCTGGCGGACCCTGGTCGACGGCTACATGGACGCGGCCGAGCAGATCACCGTGGCGGGGCTGGTGACAGACGCCGGGGGGACGTCCGACACGGAAGCACTGAGCCAGTGACCCGTCCGGCCGCCGCGGCCTAACGCCGCGGCCCCGGGTCGGCAGGTCGGCTTCGGCTTCCCAGGTCGACCTCGCCGAAACTGAGGCGTTTGCCGCGCTATAAGCGCGAGAAACGCCTCAATTTCCGAGCTACCGCCCGCCGAGGTGGTCGAGGAGCAGGGGAGTGAGGTCGTCGGGGGCCTCTTCGGGGAGCCAGTGGCCGCGTCCCTGTAGCTCCTTGAACGTGTACGGGGCCTCGACCAGGGCCGCGGTGGCTTCGGCGGTGCTGCGGGCGAAGGCCAGGTCTTCGGTGCCCCAGACGTACAGGGTCGGCACTTTTGTCGGCCCGATCCGCAGATCGGTGGGCAGCGGGTTGGCGCGGTACCAGTTCAGGGCCGCGCCCAGCGCCTCGGGGGTGGCCAGCAGCTCGGCGTAGACCTCGGCCTTGTCGGTGGGCAGTCCCGCGGAGCTGAAGGCGGTCACGAACGTGTCGGCGCCGTCCTCCAGGAACACCTGCTCGCTGCCGGGCGCCCGGAACGTTTCCATGTACCCCGACAGCTGCGACTGCTCGCCGGCCGGGTCGGACATGGCGTTGCTGATGGCGTCGGGGTGCGGGGTCGACAGAGCGGTGAGGCTGGTCACCTCCTCGGGATGGACGGCGGCGGTCACCCAGGCCACGGCTCCGCCCCAGTCGTGGCCCACGATGTGGAAGGTGTCGGCGCCGGCGACGTCGGCGATGGCCACTGCGTCCTCGACCAGCCGCAGGATGTTGTAGTCCTCGACTGCCGGGGGTCGGGCTCCGGGCGAGTAGCCCCGCTGGGAGGGAGCGACGGCGTAGTACCCGGCGTCGGCCAGCGGCGGCAGCATCTCGCGGTACGACTCGGCCGACTCCGGGAAGCCGTGCAGCAGCAGGACCAGGCGACCGTCGGCCGCGGCGTCCGGATCGCCGGCCACCAGAGCGTCGAAGGTGAGCTCGCCGACCTGGGCATCGGTGATCGTGAACGTCTCGTCCCGCACCTCGGCCGCGGTGGCTTCCGATGGCGTCGACGTGCCACCCGGTCCGCCATCGTCGTCACCACTGGAGCAGGCGACGGAAACGAGTAATACGAGAACGACGGCGAGCTTGCGCACGCCCCCATTCTTGATCAGAAGTTGGCCGGCAACAGGCGGTAGAAGCTCTCGTAGAAGAAGAACAGGACAACGAAGAAGATCGGGCCGCCGACGCCGTAGGCAACGATCTTCTTGGTGAACTTGGTAGCGATCCAGGCGGCCAGCCAGATCAGGGCGCAAGCCAGGCCCAACAACACCGCGGGCCACGCCGATGCCCGCTCGCCTGACAGGCCGCCGTCCAATGAGACCGGCTGGTCGGGCTCGGAGGACGGTGCGGGTGCGGTGGTGGGCGGTGCCGGCGTCGGTTCCTCGGCCAGCTTGGCCACGATGACGATGCGCTCGCGGGCCGAGTACTTGGGGTTACAGGCAGTGAGCGTGAGCCGGTTGTCGCCGAAGTCGTTGAGCACCTCGACCTGGTCCGGGCTGACGATCTGCTGCTCGCTGACCTTGTAGCGGAACGAGCCTTGCAGGGTCGTGATCAGGATCTCGTCGCCCTCGGACAGCTCGTCGATGCGATTGAACGGCGCCCCGTACGTGGTCCGGTGGCCGGCGATGGCGGCGTTGCCGGGCTGGCCGGGGACCGGGCTGTCGGGGTAGTGGCCGGGTCCCCGCTTGAGGTCGTCGACCGTCACGCCCTCCACCACGATCTTGTCCACGCCGATGGCGGGGATCACGATGTGGGCCACCGCTCCACCCTCGTCGGGCGACGGGGGAGACGGCGGAACGGTGGTGGCCGGCCGCGCGTTGGCGTTGTCGCCGGGAACCCCGTCCGTGCCGTCGGTCGAAGCGGCGCCGGCGCTGGCCAGGTCGTCGGCGAACTCGTCCTCGAGCGCGCTCTGGGCCCGGGCCTCGTGCAGGCCGGTACCCCAGAGCTGGTACGCGACGAAGAGGAGGATCAGCACGCCCGCGGTGATGCAGGTACGTCCGATCGCACCCAGGACCCGGGCCAATCGCATCGCCGGGCAGGCTAACCCCGCCCACCCCCACCCCTTGGAGCACCGCCACCGGGCGTGTCGGCGGTCACATCAGGCCGACGCGTCTTGGTCCAGTGGAAACGGCCTCAGTACCCTCAGGCAATCGCCATGGAGCTGGTTGTTCACTTCCGTGCTGCGGTTGCCCTGCTCGGACGGTTCCCAGCCCTCGCCGGGATCGACTTGGATGTCGCCCGGGGTCAGATCGTCCTCCTCCGCGGCCCCAACGGCGCAGGTAAGACCACGTTGCTGCGCGCCTGCGCCGGGCTGGTCCCGGTGGTGTCGGGTGACGCCGTCGTCCTGGGCTTCGACCTGTGCCAGGACCCGCGGCCGGTGCGCTCCCGGGTCGGGTTGTTGGCCCACTCCACCGGGCTCTACGACGACCTCACCGCCGACGAGAACGTGCGGTTCTGGGGCAGAGCCTGCCGGGCCAGCCGGGCCGAGATCGACGCCGCGCTGGCCGTGGTCGGGCTCGACGGAACTTTGGGGAAGGTTCCCGTGCGGCGACTGTCGGCCGGACAACGCCGGCGCACCTCGCTGGCCTGTCTGCTGGCCCGTCGACCCGAGCTGTGGCTGCTGGACGAGCCCCACGCCGGGCTGGACCGCGACACCCGCGACCAGCTCGACGGTCTGGTCCGCCAAGCCGCCAAGCAAGGGGCGACCGTCTTGTTCTCGTCCCACGAGCTGGACCGGGCCGAAGCCCTGGCCGACCGTACGGTCGAGTTGATCGGCGGCGTGGCAGGTCTTACCGCGGACCCTGACCCGAGCCCCAGCCGGGAGGCCGCCGGTGTGGCGTGACATCGCCCTCGTGGCCGAGCGCGACCTGCGCATCGAGCTCCGGAGCCGGGTGACCGCCAACCAGGTCGCTCCGTTCGCGGTGCTGATCCTGCTGCTGTTCGCCTTCGCCCTGGACCCCGACCGGGGCATCCTGGAGAAGGCCACCCCGGGGCTGTACTGGGTGGCGGTCCTGCTGGCCGGGGTCCTCGCCATCAATCGCAGCGCCGCGCTCGACGACGCCGACGGCACCCGCGACGCGCTCCGCCTGTCCGGACTCGAACCCCCGGCGGTGTTCCTCGGCAAGGTGGCGGCGGTCGCCGCCGAGCTGCTGGCCCTGGAGATCCTGCTGGCCGTCGGCGTGGCCGTGCTCTACGACGCCGAGCTCAGCGGCTTCGGTCTGCTGGCGGCCACCCTGGTCGCCGCTACCGTGGCGATCGCTGCCGCCGGTACCTTGTACGGCGCTCTGGTGGGAGGGCTGCGGGCGCGGGACACGCTGCTGCCGGTGCTCCTCCTACCGGTGCTGGCCCCGGTCCTGATCGGTGCCACCCGGGCGTTCGAGTCGGCGCTCGGAACCACTGTCACCGCAGGCTGGGCCTGGTGCGGTCTGGTCGGCGGATTCGCTGTCGTCTACCTCGTCGCCGGATCCCTCGCCTACGGCGCACTCCTGGAGGACTCGTGACCGACCGTTCCCCCGACCTCGACGCCGACGTCGACGTCGACACCACCGCCCCGGACCACACCGGCTCGCCGGCCACCCGGGTGTTGGGGCTGGCGGCCCTGGCCACGCTGGTGCTCTGGGCGCTCTACGGCCTGGTGTGGAGCCCGCCCGACGTCAACCAAAGCGATGCGGTGCGGCTCTTCTACGTGCACGTGCCGTCGGCGATCCTGGCCTACACCGGCTGCTTCCTCACCGCCTTCGCGTCGGGCATGTGGCTGCGCCGCCGCAGCCGGGGCTGGGACGCGCTGGCTGCGGCCAGTGCCGAGCTGGGCCTGGTCTTCGTGACCATCACCCTGGTCACCGGTTCGCTGTGGGGCAACGTCACCTGGGGCACGTTCTGGACCTGGGACGCCCGGCTCACGTCGACCGCCCTGCTGGCGGTGATGCTGGTGGGCTATCTGGCCCTGCGCCGGGTGGAGATCTCGCCGGCCGGGTCGGCCCGGGCCGCCGTGATGGGCCTCCTACTGGTGCCCAACGTCATCATCGTCAACCGCTCGGTGGAGTGGTGGCGGTCCCTGCACCAGACCTCGACCCTGATGAAGCTCGAGCCGTCGATCGAGGGCGAGATGCTGACCGCCTTCGCCGTGGGGATGCTCGCCGGAGCCCTGGTCTTCGCTTGGCTCCTCATCCACCGCTTCCGGGTGGCCTGGCTGGAGCAGCAGGTCGAACAGCACGATCTCGAGGCCGCGGTAGCGGCCCGCCGGGCCGAAGCCGGCGTCCCCCAGACCACGAAGACGACGGAGGCCCAGCCGGTATGACCAGCATGCTCCTCGCAATGGACTACCCCGGCTATGTCGCCACCGGGTGGCTGGGGGCCATCGGGTTGGTGGGGGTGTACGCCTTCGCCACGCTGCGTCGGGGCCGCAAGCTGTCACGCCGGGTCCCCCCGGGAGACCGCCGGTGGAGCTGACCCCCCGCACCCGCACCGTCGTCGACGACCCGGACCAGGTCCCCAGCGATGACGACATCGACCTGGCGCCGGCGCCCCGGCCCCGGGATCCGAGTCGTCGCCGCTGGCTGCCGCTGGCGGTGGTGGGGATCGCGCTGGTGGCCATGGGCTGGCTGGTGGTCAAGGGGCTGACCGACGCCACCTTGTACTTCCTCAACGCCGACGAGGCGGTGGCCCAGAAGGCCGACCTGGGCGACAAGCGCTTCCGGCTCCAGGGTGAGGTGGTCGACGGTGCGGTCCGAACCGACGACGGGGTGAACTTCGATGTCACCTACAACGGCGTGACCGTTCCGGTCCACCACTCCGGCGACGCGCAGGACATGTTCGAGCCGGGCATCCCGGTGGTGCTCGAAGGCCATTGGGACGCCTCGGGCGAGTTCTTCGACAGCGACCACATGCTGATCAAGCACTCCTCGGAGTACAAGGCCCGCGACGACTACGACCAGCGGATGTCCAACGCCGACAAAGGCTCGGACAGCAACAGCGAAGGCGGGAGCTCGAACCCGTGAACGCCTCGCTGGGCACCGGCGGCATCGTGCTGGGATTCGCAGCCTCGATCGGCGGGGTGCTGACCCTGGCCATCGGTCTGCGGCGCAACCGCCCCAACCTGCTGGCGGTGGGCCGCACTTATGCGTGGATGACGCTGCTCGGCGCCGGCATCGCCTTCGCCGCCATGGAGCGGGCCCTGATCACCCGGGACTACACGGTCCGCTACGTGGCCGAGGTCGGCTCCAGCAAGACCCCGCGGCTCTACAACTTCGCCGCCCTGTGGTCGGCGTTGGAGGGCTCGATCCTGCTGTGGGTGCTGGTGCTGGCCGGCTACACCACGCTGGTGGCCTGGCGGTTCCGCCATCGCCTGTCCGACCCCCTGGTCGGCTGGGCCATGCTGACCATGCTCGGGGTCTGCACCTTCTTCTTCGCCCTGTTGCTGTTCCCGGCCAACCCGTTCCACTCGTTCAGCCCGCCGGCCGGCTTCGACGGAACCGGCCCCAACCCGCTGCTGCAGAACCACTGGCTGATGGCGATCCATCCGCCGGTGCTCTACCTAGGCTACGTGGGGTTCACCGTGCCCTTCGCCTTCGCCGTGGCTGCGCTGGTCACCGGGCGCCTGGGCGAGGGCTGGCTGTTGGAGACCCGGCGCTGGACCCTGATCGCCTGGGGCTGTCTCACCATCGGGATCGTCCTCGGCGCCTGGTGGAGCTACGCGGTGCTGGGGTGGGGTGGCTACTGGGCCTGGGATCCGGTGGAGAACGCCTCGCTGCTGCCGTGGCTGACCGGAACCGCTTACCTGCACTCGGTGATGGTGCAGGAACGGCGGGGGATGCTGCGGGTCTGGAACCTGTCGCTGCTCTGTGCCACCTTCAGCCTCACCATCCTGGGCACGTTCCTGACCCGGTCCGGCACCCTCGATTCGGTCCATGCCTTCACCCAGAGCACCATCGGACCCTGGCTGCTGAGCTTCTTCGGCCTCACCGTGGTGGTCACGCTGGGTCTGATCGGTTGGCGGGGCGACAAGCTTCGGGCCCCCGGCCGCATCGACTCGCCCGCGTCCCGTGAGGGCGCGTTCCTGGCCAACAACGTGCTGTTCGCCGGGTTCGCCTTCGTGGTCCTCGTCGGAACGGTCTTCCCGCTGATCGTCGAGGCCATCAACGACAAGCGTCTCTCGGTCGGGCCGCCGTACTTCGACCGCATGACCCTGCCCATCGGCCTGGCCCTGCTGTTCCTGATGGCGGTGGCGCCGGTGCTGCCGTGGCGCAAGGCGTCGACCGAGCTGCTGTCCCAGCGGCTGTTCTGGCCCGGCTGGGCCGGCGTCGGGGCCATGGCGCTAGCCGTCGTCTTGGGCGCCCGAGGACTGGCCCCGGTGGTGGCCTTCGGACTGGGCGGGTTCGCCGCCGGTGCCGCGTTGCGTCAGGTCATCCTGGCCACCCGGCGCCAAGGCTGGCGGGGACTGGTCGGGCGCACCAACGGCGGCATGATCGTCCACCTGGGCGTGGTGATGATCGCGGTGGCCCTGGCTGCGTCCAAGAGCTACGACATCGACCGCGAGATGACCATGGTCGAGGGCGACACCCGGGTGGTCGCGGGTCACGAGGTCACCTTCCAAGGCATGCGTGAGGTGCAGGAGTCCAACAAGTCCTCCACCCGAGCCCAGGTCGTGGTCGACGGTCACCTGGTCGAGCCGGCGCTGTCCGAGTTCAGCGGCGGGGGCCAGGAGATCGGCACGCCGGCCATCCGCACCGGACCGATCCGCGACGTGTTCGTGGCGCTGTTGCGGACCCCCGACGGGACCAAGCCCGGCGACCCGGTGGTCCTGCGGGTGATCGTCCAGCCGCTGATCGCCTGGCTGTGGATCGGCGGAGGGGTCATGGCGTTCGGCACCCTGCTGGCGGCGTTCCCGGGGCGGCGGCGTGATCCATTGCGGCCGGTGTCCGAGCCGCTCCGGGTCACCGAGCCCGAGTCGAAGCCCGCGTCCGATGACGCCGGGGATGCTGGTGATGCCGGCGACAAGGTCGAGGTGGGGGTCTGATGGCCGACGTGGACGAGGTCGAAGAGGTGGACGCCGCCGACGAGGCGCCCGACGCCGACGACGTAGAGCTCCCGACCCGGCGCCACACCGCGCTGGCCATCTCGCTGGTCGTGGGTCTCGTGGCTGCGGCCTTCGTGGTGGTGCTGGCCACCCGCGACCCGGCCACCGACCGCCAGGGCACCTCACCTTTGATCGGCAAGCCGGCCAAGCCGCTGGCCGGAGAGACGCTGGACGGCGGCAGCTTCGATGTCGGCGACCACCGGGGCCAGTGGGTGGTGGTCAACTTCTTCGCCACCTGGTGCCTGCCGTGCCGCGAGGAGCATCCCCAGCTCGAGGCGTTCAACAACGAACACAGCCAGACCGGTGACGCGGTGCTGGTCAGCGTGCTCTACGAGAACGACCCCGACGTCGCTCGTGAGTTCTTCGACCGGAACGGCGGCGGGTGGCCTGTGGTCCTCGACGGCCAAGGTCTGATCGCAACCGCCTACGGCGTGCCCCAGGTCCCCGAGACCTACGTGATCGACCCTCAGGGTGTGGTGCGGGACAAGCTCATCGGCGGAGTGACCAAGGCTGGGATCGAGGAGTCGATCCGCGAGGCCGAGCGCGAGGCCCAGCAGCCGTGAAGCCGGGAGCACGTCGTCTGGGCTGGGTGGTCATGGTGGCCGTGGTAGTCGGACTGGTCGCGGTGGGCCTGCTCGACCGTGGCGGTCCGGTCTCCCCCGAGGCTCGGGCCCAGCGGGTGTCGGAGTCGGTCATGTGCCCGACCTGCGCCGGTCAGTCGGTGGCCGACTCCAACTCCAGCGCGGCCCGGGGCATCCGAGCCACCATCGACCAGCGCATCTCCGAGGGTTTCACCGACGAGGAGATCCGGGACGAGCTGGCCGGCAGCTACGGCGACCGGATCCTGCTCACCCCCGAGCGCTCGGGGCTGGAGGGGTTGGTCTGGGCGCTGCCGATCGCCGGGTTCGTGATCGCCGTGACCGGCCTGTTCCTGGTGTTCCGGCGCTGGAAGGGCCAGGGCGGGGCGCACGCCAGCGACGCCGACCGGGAGCTGGTCGAGCAGGCCCTGGACGAGCTGCACACCGCGTCGACCGGACCGTCGTGAGCACCCGCTCCGACGTCCGTCCGCTCGGACCCGACGAGCTGGCCGCCCTGGAGGACCAGCGCGACTTCCTGCTGGCGTCGCTTGACGACCTGGAGCGAGAACACGCCGCTGGCGACGTCGATGAGCACGACTACGCCGAGCTGCGCGACGACTACACCGCCCGGGCCGCCAAGGTCCTGCGGGCCATCGAGTCCCACGAGGCCCGGGTGGCACCGTCGTCGGGCTCATCGGCCAAGCCGGAATGGCGCCGCCTGGCGATCGCCGGCGGTATCGGCCTGTTCGCTGTGGCCACCGGGCTGGTGCTGGCCCTCGGGCTGGGACGGCGGGGCGAGGGGGACACCGTGACCGGCGCCATCCGGCAATCGGAGAACGCCGGTTCCAGCGCGGGCCAGACCGACATGCCGGAGTGGTTCGACGAAGCCGCCTCGCTCACCCAGGCCGGACGGCTGGACGACGCCATCGCCATCTATGACGACGTCCTGGCCGACGAGCCCGACAACGTGCTGGCGCTTACGTTCAAGGGCTGGCTGCAGTTCCAGAACGGAGACGGCAGTGGGCTGACCACCATGATCCACGCCGCGGAGACCGATCCCGAGTACCCCGACGTCCACTTCTTCATCGCCGTGGCCTTCAACCGGCTGGGCCGCCCCGACGTGGCCCTGGAGTCCCTCGACCGCCTGGACGAGCTCGGCCCCCCGGCCGAACTGGCCCAAGCCGCCGAGCAACTCCGCACCCAGATCGAGGCGACCCCAACGACAGCCGGCGGCTAGGAACGACCAACGAGGCACGTAGGGAAGGTCGGGCCGAGGGGCGATGTGGCGAGGCAATGGTGCCCATGATCGAGCGGCTGAGGCGATAGTGGCCGTATATGGCCACCATCGCCTCAGCCTCGCTCGGGTGGGCAGCATTGCCTCGGCCTTCGTTTCGTCAGGCGCGGGTCAGTAGCTCGGCGTCGGTCCAGTGGGTGCCGTTGCTGTTCAGAGCCCACACCGAGCCCTTGGGCCACACCAGCGGCTGGTGGAACGCCGTGCCGGTCACCTTGAGCAGCGACAGAAGCTCCGGGACCACATCGCCGTGGCTGCACAGCGCCGCGGCTCGCACGCCCGCATCCCGCAGTTCCTCGGCCAGCTGCAACGCCGCCGCCCCGTCGCTGCCCTCGGCCAACCGGTCGTCGATCTCGACCTCCGACCCGGTCCGTTCGGCCAGGGGCTCCAGGGTCTGGATGCAGCGGACGTACGAGCTGGACACGAGCCGCTCGAGCCCGGCATCGGCGAGGAGCTCCGCCAGCTCGGCGGCCTGACGGCGGCCCTTCTTGCTCAGCGGACGCAGCCGGTCGTCGCCGGTCCAGGCGCTCCGACTCCCGGCGGCGGCGTGACGGACGACGTACAACTTCACGGCCCCGGCACTATGCCATCGACATTCCTTGACCCCACAGTCAGGGCGCGGAGGTCGATGAGGACCTTGGGGAGGGCGTCGAGGAAGCGGTCGATGTCGGTGTCGGTGGAGGACCAGCCGGTGGAGAGGCGGAGGCTGTGGTGGGCGTCGACGCCCATGGCCTCCAGCACCGGCGACGGCTCCAGGGCCTCGGACGAGCAGGCGCTCCCCGAGTGGGCGCTGATTCCGGCCCGGTCCAACCCCAAGAGCACAGCCTGGGGTTCGATGCCGGCCACCCCCAGACAGACGATGTGCGGCAACCGGTGCTCAGGGTCGCCGTACTGCTGCAGCCCGTCCGTGCCGGCGACAGCGTCGATGATCCGCTGGCTGAGCCGGCGCTGGGTCGCAGCCTCGGCCTCCAGCCGATCCGGGTCGGACAAAGCCGCACAGGCGGCGCCGAGACCGACCAGACCGGGGACGTTCTCGTAGCCGGCGCGGCGGGCCCGCTCCTGATCGCCACCCACCAGGAGCGGCCGCAGCCGCAGGCCCCGGCGGATCAGCAGGGCACCGACACCGGCCGGTCCGCCCAGCTTGTGGGCGCTGATGGACAGCAGGTCGGCGCCGAGCCCGGCGAAGTCGATGGGAACCCGTCCGGCAGCCTGGGCCGCGTCGATGTGGACGAGCACGCCCCGATCCCGGCACTCTGCCGCCACCTCGGCCACCGGCTGGGTCGTGCCGACCTCGTGGTTGCCCCACTGCAGGTGGACCACAGCGGTGTCGGGCCGGACCGCGGCCAACACCGCGTCCGGGTCCATCCGTCCGAGCCGGTCGGGAGCCACCAGGCTCACGTCGCCGTGGCGTTCGGCAGCCATCCGTACCGCCGAGTGCTCGATCGCCGGGACCACCTGGTGGCGGCCACGTTCGGCCGCGCCCCAGCAGGCGGCCACGATGGCCTCGGTGGCGCCGCTGGTGAAGCACACCTCGCGGTTGCGGGCCCCGAGCAGCCCAGCCACCTGGTCCCGAGCAACCTCGATCGCGTGCCGCGCCTCCAAGCCGTCCTGATGGATGCGGCTGGGATCCCCGGCCTTTCCAGGATCGAGCCACGCCACCAGGGCCTCCCGGGCCTCGGGCCGCAACGGAGACGTGGAGGCGTGATCGAGATAGACCCGACCGGTGGTCAGCTTCCCTGCACCGCCGTCGTGACGCAGCGGTCGGCCCCCGTGGGCAGGGACAGCGCCGTCTCGGTCACCATTTCCTGCCCGTACAGGGTCTCGAGCATGCCCCGAACCATGCCCCGGTCGACCGCGCAGATCACTGGGTTGTCGATCACAACACCACCGAACGGGCAGTTCTCGTTGACGATCTGCAGCTTTTCGTCGATCCGCTCGGCGTGTGCCGCGAAGCCGTGAGCGGTGAGAGCCTCGGCCACCGCGTGCAGCGCCACCTGGAACGAGCGGTGACCCTCGGACCCCGGATACATCGAGGTGGCCATGGTCCGCCCGTAGGCCACGCCCACATCCTCGGCCAGCGCCTCGGACCGTTCCGGCCCCAGCTCGGCCAGCGCCCGGCCCAGCAACGAGGTGAGGACGTCGTCGTGGCGCAGCGGCAGGTCCAGCGCGATCTCCGGGGCCACCACCTTGTAGTGCTTGGACGGACGACCGGCGCCCTGGCCCTGCAACGGCCGGTTCGGTGGCAGCACCACGACGTACCCGCCGGCCACCAGCTTGTCGAGGTGATGGCGGGCCACATTAGGATGGAGGTCGAAGCGCTCAGCCACCGCCGAGGCGGTGGCACCGTCGGCGTGCTCATGCACGTAGAGATAGATGGCCCGCCGGGTGGGGTCGCCGAACGCCGACGTGATGGCTGTGACCACCGAGGCGAAATCGGTCGGCGAAAGAGGGGGCCGATCCACGACCGGTATTCTACCTATGGTCGTAGTGCTAATCCCTTGCGACGTCGTCGTCGCCCCGACTGGGAGTACACCTCAAGATGTCGGTCACTGAAGCCCAGGTTGTCGATGCGCTCCGTCCGGTCGAGGACCCGGAGCTCCATCGCAGCATCGTGGAGCTCGACATGGTCCGGGAAGTGACCATCGTCGGCGCCCAGGTGGGTGTGTTGGTGGCCCTGACCGTGGCCGGCTGTCCCCTCCGCAACGAGATCACCCGCCGGGTCGAGGACGCGGTCACGGGGCTGGAGGGCGTCGACACCGTGGACCTCGACTTCACGGTGATGACCGATGAGGAGCGGGCCACCTTGCGCACCAAGCTCCACGGCGATCCGGCCGCCACGGCCGGAAGCCAACCAGCGCACGGCCACGCCGAGGGCCGGGCCATCCCCTTCGCCGACCCGGCCAGCAAGACCCGGGTCCTGTTGGTGGCCTCGGGGAAGGGCGGCGTCGGCAAGTCGTCGGTGACCACCAACCTGGCGGTATCTCTCGCCGGCCGGGGCAAGGACGTGGCCGTGGTCGACGCCGACGTGTGGGGCTTCTCCATCCCCCGGATGCTGGGGGTCGAGCATCCCCCGGTGGTGATCGACTCGATGCTGGTCCCGCCCGAGTCCTATGGGGTGCGCTGCATCTCCATGGGGTTCTTCGCGGCCGAGGACCAGCCGGTGATCTGGCGGGGACCCATGCTCCACAAGGCGTTGGAGCAATTCCTGACCGACGTCTTCTGGGACGACCCCGACTTCCTGGTGGTCGATCTCCCGCCGGGCACCGGTGACATCTCGATCAGCCTGGCCCAGTTCCTGCCCCGGGCCGAGGTCTATGTGGTCACCACCCCGCAGCCCGCGGCCCAACGGGTGGCCCAGCGGGCCGCGTTCATGGCCCAGAAGGTGAACCTCGAGGTCAAAGGGGTCATCGAGAACATGTCGTGGTTCACCGGAGACGACGGCAAGCGCTACCGCATCTTCGGCGAGGGCGGCGGCGAGGAGCTGGCCAAGCGCCTCGACGTGCCCCTGATCGGTCAGGTACCGCTGGTGTCGGAGCTGCGGGAGGGGGCCGACCGCGGCGCACCTCTCGTGGCGGTCGAGCCCGACGGCGAGGTGGCCCAGATCTTCAACCAGATCGCCCAGGCGATCGACGTCGACCTGGCCCCCACCCGCATCTACAGCCCCGCGTTGCGCATCAACTGACCGCGGCGGTGGACTCCTGGCCGGTGGGTCGGAAGCCGGTGTAGACCCGGGGAGCCCGATGGGTGAGGATCTCGTCCACCACGCCGTAGGCCACGGCGTCCTCGCCCCGCAGGATGAAGTCCCGGTCGATGTCGGTCTTGATCCGGTCCCGGGTCTGCCCTGAGCGCTCGGTGAGGATGTCGATCATCCGCTCCCGCATGACGACCATCTCCTTCACCGCGATCTCCAGGTCGCTCGACTGACCCTGGGCCGCCCCGTGCGGTTGGTGCAGCAGCACCCGGGCGTTGGGCAGGGCATAGCGGTTCCCCGGCTCACCCGCGGCCAGCAGGACGGCGGCGGCCGAGGCGGCCTGTCCCACGCAGACCGTGTGCACCGGTGGTCCCAGGAACTGGATGGCGTCGTAGATGGCGAACAACCCGAGCATGTCGCCGCCGGGGGAGTTGATGTAGAGGTTGATCGGGCGCTCCATGTCCTCGCCCTCGAGGTGGAGCAGCTGGGCGATCAGCAGGTTGGCCACGTCGTCGTCGATCGGGCTGCCGAGGAACACGATCCGCTCCCGCAGCAGGCGGGAGTAGATGTCCGAGTGCCGTTCGCCTCGGCTGGTGCTCTCGATGACGGTGGGGATCAACATGGTGCCTCGCCTTCCTCGCGCAACTGGTTAGTTGCGCATCAACGTAGGGCGACAAACCGGAAAGCGCAACTGTAGAGTTGCAGGTATGCCTGAGGAGACGCGCGAAGTCACCCGCTCGGTCGATGTCGACGCCGCCCCCGATGCGGTCTGGGAGGTGCTGGTCGACCCCGATCGGCGGGACGCCTGGCTGGACGACGACGATTCCCGTGACCGCGAGCTGCGGATCGACCATGCCGACACCGGCAGCACCCTGACCTGGACCTGGTGGCACAACGACGATCCCGCCGGCGCGTCGCGGGTCGAGGTGGTGCTCACCGAGCTGGACACCGGTGGTACCCGGGTGGCCGTGACCGAGCGCCGTCTGACCCCAAGCTTCACCGCCCGCGCCAGCGTCAGTGCGAGCGCCTCTCGTACCTGGGACCGCCGCCTGCTCGGGTTGGAGCTGCTGTTGCTGACCGCAGGTCTCTGCGTGGGGTGAGCTTGCCCATCGCGGATCCTGGCGATGAGGTGTTCGCGGCGCTGGCCGACCCGACCCGCCGCAACATCCTCCAGGCGGTGTCGGAGTACGGCCCGACGACGGCGACCGCGCTCACCTCGGAGGTGCCGATCAGCCGGCAGGCCATCGCCCGCCATCTGATCGTCCTGCGCGAGGCCGGGCTGGTGAAGGCCGATCGGACCGGGCGCGAGACCCGGTTCGTGGCCCAATCCCAACCACTCGACGACCTGGCCGCCTGGGCCACCGCCACCGGCCGCCGCTGGGACGACCGCCTGGCCCGCCTGCGCGACTCATTACGAAATTGAGGTGTTTGACGCGCTTATAGCGCGTCAAACACCTCAATTTCGTACCCTCGACCCAGTGAAGGACCAGTCTCCGGTCGGTCGTCGCATCGTGTTGGGCATGCTGGGGTTCGGCGCGGTCGGGATCGTGACCGGCGCGCGCATCCAGGATGGGTTGGAGCGCTTCCTCCGCCCAGTTACCCAGAACGATCCGACCGGCCTCAGCTCGTTCGTGCCGACGGCCGGCCGGTTCCGCATCTACACCGTCGTCTTTCCCATGCCCGAGCGCAGCGACGACGAGTACCGCCTCACCGTCGACGGACTGGTCGACCAGCCGCTCGAGCTCAGCCTGGCCGACCTGAAGCAGCGGCCCCAGACCGAGCTGATCCGGGACTTCCAGTGCGTGACCGGCTGGCGGGTGCCCGAGGTGCACTGGCGGGGAGTCCTGCTGCGTGACCTGCTCGACGAGGCCGTGGTCTCCGACCGGGCCACCCACCTGCGGTTGTACTCGTTCGACGGCAGCTACACCGAGAGCCTCAGCCTCGAGCAGGCCCGCCGGGACGATGTGATGGCGGCCCACGAGATGCTCGACGGTCCGGTCTCGGCCGAGCACGGTGGGCCGGTGCGGCTCTACGTGGCCCCGATGTACGGCTACAAGTCGCTGAAGTGGCTGGAGCGGATCGAGGTCGTCGACCAGGAGATCCCGGGCTACTGGGAGGAACGCGGCTACGACGTCGATGCCTTCGTCGGCGGATCCAACGGCCGGCAGGGCGATGACCCCACTTGAGTCCGAGCTCGCGGTTCCGGCCGCGAGCGTGGAGACGGAGGACCTCCGCCGCTTCACCGGGACCGAGCGAGCCCTGCACTGGACCACCGCCACGCTGGTCCTCACCGTGGCCATCACCGGGCTGATCCTCTACGTCGGACAGCTCTCGGCTCTAGTGGGCCGGCGCGACATCCTCAAGAACGTCCACGTCATCAGCGGCCTGGCCATGCCGGTCCCTCTGGTGCTGGCGTACGTCGGACGCGGGCGCGACGCCCTCCGAGCTGACATCCGTCGCATGAACCGCTGGTCGCCGGCCGACCGGCGCTGGCTGTTGTCCCGGGGTCGCCAGGGCGGCAACGAGGTGGGCAAGTTCAACGCCGGGCAGAAGGCCAACGCCGCGTTCATCGCCGGGATGATCCCGGTCATGATGGCCACCGGCGGGATCATGCGCTGGTTCGAGCACTTCAGCGTGTCCACCCGCACCGGCGCCACCTTCGTCCACGACTGGATCGCCATCGCCACCTGGTTCGTGGTGGCCGGGCACATCGTGGTGGCCATCTCCAAGCCTCCGGCCCTGCGCTCGATGTTCACCGGCCGCATGCCCACCCGCTGGGCCCGCCGCCACCACCCCGTCTGGGCCAACGAGATGACCGAGGAGCGGAACTGACCCCCTACGATGGCCGGGCTTTCTACGAGGAGGAACACGTGGACGTCCGCATCGGGGTGACCCAGTCGCCGAAAGAGCTCGAGGTCCTGCTGGCCGACGACACCAACCCGGACGCCGTTCGGGAGCATGTCGAGGCGGCCATCTCCGCCGGCGGCACGTTGTGGCTGACCGACAAGCGGGGCCGGCAGATCGGCGTCCCCGCTGACAAGGTGGCCTACGTGGAGCTCGGCACGCCGGAAGCCGGTCGCCGCATCGGCTTCGGCGGCTAGCCACTCCGGCGCGGGCAGCGGGCGGCAGCAACAGGGCGAGCGCCTCATGGCGACGGAACTGCTCGAACACCGCCTGCTCTTCGTGACCGGCAAGGGTGGGGTGGGCAAGACCAGCATCGCCTCGGCCCTGGCCTTGCTGGCCTCCCAGCAGGGCAAGCGGGTGTTGCTGTGCGAGGCCGACGCCAAGGGTGCCCTGGCCCATCTGTTCGAGACCGGCCCGACCAGCTTCGAGGAGCGGGAGGTCAGCCCGGGGCTGTGGGCCATGTCCATGGACACCGAGGCGTCGTTGCGGGAGTACATGCGGCTCCAGCTGCGGCTGCCGCTGCTGTCCCGCATCGGTCCGCTGGCCCGCACCTTCGACTTCGTGGCCAACGCCGCCCCCGGGGTCAAGGAGATCCTGGTGGTGGGCAAGCTGTGCTGGGAGGTCCGCACCGGGGCCTTCGACCTCGTCGTGGTGGATGCCCCGGCGTCCGGACACGTCGTGGGCCAGCTGGCCGCACCCCAGGCCATCACCGAGCTGGTGAAGGTGGGTCCGGTGCGCGACCAGACCGGTTGGATGCTGGAGATCCTGGGCGATCCGGCCCAGACCGGCGTGGTGATCGTGGCCACACCCGAGGAGATGCCGGTCAACGAGACCCTGCAGCTGGCCGAACGGCTGCGCAAGGAGACCGTGGTCGATCTGGCCGCGGTGGTGGTGAACCGGGTCCTCCCTGAGCTGTTCAGCCGCAACGAGGAGGAGGTGTTCCGCCGCCTCCGGGATCCCGAGGTGACCGCGGCGCTGAGCCAGGCCGCCGAGGGTCCAGTGGAACCGGTGCTGGACGGCGCCGACCTGGCTGTGCGTCTGCGCCGCACCCGGGCCGACCATCTCAACGAGCTGCGTGAAGGCGTGGCCGGCGTGGAGATGCTCTACGTGCCGGAGCTGTTCCAGCGGACCTATGGGGTCCGGGCCACCGGCCAGATCGCGGCCGCGCTCGAAGCGGAGCTGTTCTGATGGCCGCCGCCCGGACACCTACCGTCGCTGCTACGGAGTCGACCTCCTCGTTCGACCGGCTGCTCGCGACCAAGGAGATCGTGATCTGCTGCGGCTCCGGCGGGGTCGGCAAGACCACCGTGGCCGCGTCCCTGGCCACCATGGCCGCGGCCCACCTGGGGGGAAAGGTCCTGGTCATCACCGTTGACCCGGCTCGCCGCCTGGCCAACGCCCTCGGCCTCGAGGAGTTCGGGAACGTCGAGACCCAGGTCCCGCCGGAGCTCTTCGCCGACGCGGACGTGGAACCCCGGGGCGAGCTGTGGGCGGCGATGCTCGACACCAAGCAGTCCTGGGACGACTTGGTCCGGGCTCACGCGCCCGACGCCGCGACCCGAGACGCCATCCTGGCCAACCCGCTGTACGACAACATCACCGGGCGCTTCGTCCAGAGCCACGACTACATCGCCATGGAGCGGCTCTACGAGATCCACCGCTCCGGCCGCTACGACCTGATCGTGGTGGACACCCCGCCGACCCGCAACGCCATCGACTTCCTCGAAGCCCCCGAGCGCATGGCCGACTTCTTCTCCAGCCGCCTGCTCCGCTGGCTCACCGTGCCGGCCCGCAGCCGGCTGGTGACGATGGCGTCGCGTCCGTTCTACACAGTGGCCGACCGGATCCTGGGGTCCCAGTTCCTGGAGGACATCGCCGAGTTCTTTCTCCTGTTCCAGACCATGTACCGGGGCTTCGTGGAGCGCTCGCAGGCCGTCACCCGCACCCTGTCCGACAAGCGCACCACCTTCGTCGTGGTCTCCACCCTGGAGCCGGCGCCGGTGCGCGAGGCCGAGTTCTTCATCGACGCGCTCAGCCGCCGGAAGTTCCACCTGGGTGGCCTGGTGGCCAACAAGGTCCTCCCCGAGTGGTTCTGCGCCCCGGGCGCGGCCCACGCCGCCACCCGCATGGTGGCCCACTTCGAAGAGGTCGCGGCCGAGGTGCCGGCCGCGGTGGGCCCGCCGGCCCAGGTGGCCCGGGTCTTGCACGAAGTGGGCGAGAGCTTCCTCAACTTCCAGCTCGTGGCCCGGCGCGAGGCCGAGGTGCGCAGCGAGCTGGCGGGCCGGGCCGAAGCCGTCGCCTCGGTGCCCTACGCGGACCACGACATCACCGATCTGCGCGGTCTTCTCGAACTTGGAAAGCACCTCTGGCGCGATCCGTGACGTGAGGGGTCCCAACAGTGGCCAGACTGTAGGGATGATGGCGAGCCTGGCCGAGTTGGCCCGATTCTTCACTCGGCTCGATCCACCCTCGGTGGCGCGTCTGCACCGATTGGCCGCGGGCTGGGGGTTGCTGGCCGACTTCTGCTTCGCTGACCTGCTCATGTTCGCGGTGGTGGGTCAGCCCCGCGACGACGGCTCCAACCGCTTCGTGGTGCTCGGCCAGGTCCGGCCGACCACGGCCCAGACCGTCTATCGGGCCGATTGGGTCGGCACGGTGCTCGACGAGAACGACCGCCCGCTGGTGGCCCGGACCTACCGCCTGGGCGAGATCATCGAGGGTGAGCTCACCATCCCGCCGCTCAAGGAGCGGGTGCGGATGCTGTGCATCCCGGTCCGCCACCGGGGCCGGGTCATCGCCGTGCTCACCCGGGAGTCCGCTCCCTCCATCGGCCGCCAGCCCGGCGAGCTGGAGCGGATGTACGTCGACGTGTTCAACCGCTTCGCCCGCATGATCGCGGCCGGCGACTTCCCCTTCGACGTCGAGGACCCCGAGAGCGAGGAGGCCCCGCGGGTCGGCGACGGTGTCATCGTCCTCGACGACGGCGGCCGGGTCGAGTACTCCTCGCCCAACGCGGTCTCCACCCTCCACCGCCTCGGGATCCACGGCAACGCCGAGGGCCTGCGCTTCGGGGAGATGGGTCTGGAGGACACGGTGGTGCGCTCGGCCTTCGCCGTGGGCGCACCGGTCACCGAGGAGATCCCCCGAGGACTCGATGTCACCGTGTTGATGCGCTGCATCCCCTTGCTCGACAGCCACACGGTGACCGGCGGCGTGGTGCTGATGCGGGACATCTCCGAGCTGCGCCGCCGCGACCTGCTGCTGTTGTCCAAGGACGCCACGATCCGCGAGATCCACCACCGGGTGAAGAACAACCTGCAGACCATCTCGTCGCTGCTCCGGCTGCAGGGTCGGCGTCTGGGCTCACCGGAGGCCAAGGCTGCCATCGAGGAGTCGGTGCAGCGCATCCGATCGATCGCGCTGGTCCACGAGATCCTCTCCCGGGAGGCCGGCGACGACGTGCCGTTCGTGGAGATCGTCCGTCCGCTGGTGACGATGGTCGAGGAGGCCATGGCCATGCCCGATCGGCCGGTCCAGGTGACGGTGAAGGGCGATGGGGGGATCGTGCCGGCCGCCCTGGCCACGCCGCTGGCGGTGGTGCTCAACGAGCTGCTGCAGAACGCCCTGGACCACGCCTTTCCGCCGGGCATCGATCTGAGCACCGAGGGAGCCGAGGTGACCGTCGAGATCGTGCGGGACGATCACATCCTCAACGTGCGGGTGGTCGACGACGGCGCCGGCCTGCCTCCGGACTTCGAGCTCGACAGCAGCACGGGACTGGGGCTGTCTATCGTCCGCACCCTGGTGGCCACCGAGTTGGGTGGCGACATCACCATCAGCCGGGGAGGAGGAGCGGGAGACCGGCCGGGGACGGAGGTTGACCTGACGGTACCTCTACGTCCCTCGGCGATCGGAACGGCAACGTAGATGCTGCCGGTATCGCTGGGATTGCAAGTATCAGGCGGTGGCGCGGCGCTGGCGGGCGGCCCGCTGGCGACGAAGCGCTCGACGCTCTTCTTCTGACGTGCCACCCCAGATGCCGCTGTCCTGGTTGGTCACCAGCGCGTACTCGAGGCAGGTCTTCTGGACGTCGCACTCCCGGCAGACGGTCTTGGCGTTGTCGATCTGCTCGATCGCCGGACCGGTAGTGCCGACCGGGAAGAACAGGTCGGGGTCGGTATCACGACAGGCGGCGTGTTCGCGCCAATCGTCTCGTTCTATGGACAAAGAAAGCGTGCGGCTCTGCGTCAGGGCCACGGGACCTCCACGGCGGATCGGGTCACCGGTTGTGACGAGTTTCACATGCCACCGCTTTGTGAAAGAAAGTGCGTGTGGCTGCGACGGGGTCAGGCTAACGGCGAGGTGACCGTTTGGCAAGAGGTTTTTTCGTGTATCGAAAGGAGAAGTTCGTGACGCTCATTATCGGGCACAAAGGGGCCCCGACCGTGGAGGCCGAGAACACCGTGGCCTCGTTCGCTCGGGCCCGTGAGCTGGGGGCCGATGGTGTGGAGCTGGATGTTCGCCGCACCGCCGACGGACATCTGGTGGTGTGGCACGACCCGGTCCTGGCCGACGGAAGGGTCCTGCTCGAGCATGCTTGGGACCAGCTCAGCGGGGGTGTGGACGATCTGGCCGCGGTGCTCGACACCTGTGTCGGGCTGGACCTGGTCAACGTCGAGATCAAGAACTGGCCGGCTGATTCCGACTTCGACGAGAGACTGGGCATCGCCGAGATCGTGGCCCGGGAGCTGGCGGCACGCAGCCCGGCGGAACGGGAGACGTTCGTGGTCTCGGGCTTCCATCTGCCCACCATCGATCGGGTCCGCGAGCTGCTCGACGACATCGCTCCGGAGGTCCAGACCGGCTGGCTCATGTGGGGTGTGGACGACGTGGAGAACGTGGTCGCCACCGCCATGGCCCAGGGGCACACCGCGCTCCATCCGTTCTTCACCACGGTCACCGGGGAGCTGTTGGAGACCGCGCATGCGGCCAAGCTGGCGGTCAACTGCTGGACCTGCAACGACCTCGACGAGATCCGTCGCCTCACCGATCTCGGGATCGACGGCATCATCACGGACCGTCCGGACGACGCCAAGGCGGCCATCCACCAACGCTGAGCGGAGGTCCGCTAGATCACTTGGTGTGAAGTTTCGACCTCTGTACGTGCTTGGAATGGCCGCGGCCCTGGCGCTGGGTCTCGCAGGTTGCGGCGACGGCGGCGGCAAGGATCAGACCGCAGGCGGCAAGACCACGACCACGTCGACGTCGACGTCGGCGTCCACCACGTCGACCACGACGACCACCGTTGTCGCTCCCACCACAACTGTGCCCCGGCCCACGACCACGGCTCGGCCCACAACCACGGCTCGGTCCCGGCCCACAACCACGGTTCGTCCGACGACGACCCGGCCCCGGCCCACCACTACGGCACCCCGGCCGACGACGACGCGGCCCCGGCCGACTACCACCACGACCCGGCC
Organism: Acidimicrobiales bacterium; assembly: GCA_036505485.1. Lineage (GTDB taxonomy): Bacteria > Actinomycetota > Acidimicrobiia > Acidimicrobiales > VFJN01 > DASXTK01. The sequence continues at coordinate 3,963 of DASXTK010000310.1, read as the reverse complement.
GGCCCCGCCCACTACTCGGATCGCCCCGCCGCCGACCGTCCCGACGACGGCGTCGACCACGTCGACCACCACCACCTCGACCAGCACGACAACGACGAGCACCACGGTGCCCGAGACCACGACGACAACGCTGGACCTGGGCCAGGCCCAGGCGGACCTGCTGCGCCAGTTGCAGACCAGCTACCCCGGGATCGCCGATGTGGGGTTGTCGGCCAACCCGCCGATCATCGGGCTGGCGTTCACCACCGGAGCGGGCAACGTGCCCGACAGCATCCGGGGCTACGCGGCCGCCGGCGTGCGGGGCCTACGGACTGTTCGGCCTCGAGCGCTCGACGGCTTCGCCCTCGTCCAGGTGTCCGCCAATGGCGATACCGGCACCTTCACCATCGACGACCTGCAGAACGACGACAACCTCGGCGGTGGCGCCAACTAGCAACGCCGAAATTGAGGCGTTTGCCGCGCTTATGGCGCGAGAAACGCCTCTATTTCAGGGAAGGACGAGCTTCAGGATCTCGGGGGCGTGGCGGAACGTGAGCTCCTCCACCTCGCCGAGGTACTCGCCGTCCATCTGGTACGGGAACGGGCCGTAGCCCTGGATGGTGAGACCCTCCAGGTCGGTGCGGTGATCGACCCAGCGGCTGCGGCGCAGCCTCCGGGCGTTGCCCAGCGCTGATCCGATGATCCGCATGGTGCGGGCGAAGGCCATGGTGCGCAGGGTCACCGAGGCCAGGCCGCTGTCGAGGGTGGCCTCGGGGGCCAGATCGAGCGGCCGGTTCCCCAGATACGTATAGGGACTGGTGTTCATGACGATGGCCAGATAGCCGTCGTCGATCACGGTTCCGTCTTCGTGGTGGACCGCGAACCGGGGCCGGCTGCGGTCGTAGTGCCGGAGCCAGGTGTCGAACGCGGCGTAGACGAACAACGGGTGTCCCGCGTAGCGCTTGAGCGCGGACCGCTTGTCGACCTGGGCCACTACCTCGGCGTCGAACCCCACCCCGGTGTGGAACAGGAAGTAGCGACCGTTCACCGATCCCAGCCCCACCTTGCGGATCGATCCCCGGCCCAACGCTTCGAGGAGCAGCCCGGTGGCCTCGATGGGATCGTTGGGTAGCCCGATGGTCCGGGCGAACACATTGGTGGAGCCGCCCGGCACCGTGGCCAGGGCGCAGTCGGTGCCGGCGAGACCGTTGGCCGCTTCGTTCACCGTGCCGTCGCCGCCCAGCACCACGACGGCCTCGATCCCGGACGCCGCGGCGCCTTGGGCCAGGCGGGTGGCGTGGCCGCGGCGGCTGGTTTCGGCCAAGGTGACGTCGTGGTCGGCGGACAGCGCCTTCTGGATGACCACGCGTCCGCGGGGTGTCACGGACGAGGCCGACGAGTTGACCAGCAGCAACAGCTTCACAGCAGCGCCGCAAGCTAGTTGATGATCTAGTGGCGCTGGTCAAAGGGCGGTTACCGGGCCGTCACATGGACCAGGGGTCGGCAAAGCAGGATTTGGAAGCGTCGCGAAATGGCGGGCACGATGACCGCCATGAACGTGGTCGTGTGCGTGAAGCAGATCCCGGACCCTGCAGAGCCCGGGAAGCTCGAAGCCGACAACACCCTCGACCGCAGCGGCAAGCTCATCTTGGACGAATCCGACAGCTACGGCGTCGAGATGGCCCTCCAGCTTGCCGATGCGTCGGGTGGCGGCGAGGTGACCCTGGTCTCGATGGCCCCGAACGGTGAGACCTCCGGCTTGCGCACTGCGCTGGCGATGGGGGCGGCCAAGGCCATCTTGGTCTCCGATGATGCGCTGTCCGGGGCGGGCGCCCTCGACACCGCCAAGGTGTTGGCCGCCGCCATCAAGCGGGCCGAGCCCGAGTTGGTCCTGGCCGCCACCGAGTCGAGCGACGGCTACACCGGCACGGTCCCCGAGCAGGTGGCCGCCCTGTTGGGCATCGCCTCGGTGACCTTCGCCAAGAACGTCGAGATCGCCGACGGCAAGGTCAAGGTCCAGCGCCAGACCGAAGCCGGTTACGACCAGGTCGAGGCGCCGCTGCCGGCCCTGGTCTCGGTGACCGCCGGTGTGGTCGAGCCCCGCTACCCGTCCTTCAAGGGGATCATGGCCGCCAAGTCCAAGCCGGTTGATCAGCTCACGTTGGCCGACCTCGGCATCGACGCCAGCAGCGTGGGCAACGCCGGCGCCGGCCAGGAGATCGTGGCCGTCGAAGAGGCCCCCGCCCGCGACGCCGGCGAAATAGTCGAAGACGACGGCGAGGGTTTCCAACGCGTCATCAAGTTCCTCGAAGACCTGAAGGTGATCTAACCATGGCTCTGAATCGCATCTGGGTCTATGCCGAGGCCGCGGACGGCAAGGTTGCACCCATCACCCTGGAGATGCTCACCAAGGCCCGTGAGCTGGGCGGAACCGTCGACGCCGTGTTCGGTGGCGACGCCAGCAGCATCGCCGGCGACCTGGGCGCCTACGGCGCCACCAAGGTCTACGCCACCGGCGATCTCGGAGGTTCCCTGGCCGGTGTGCCGGTGGCCTCGGCCATCGCCGCCCAGGTCTCCGAGGGCAATGCCCCGGACCTGATCATGTTCGGCACCACCTACGACGGCCGTGACGTGTCCGCCCGCCTGTCGGTGGCGCTGGACAAGCCGGTCATCACCAACAACGTCGACATCGAGGCCGACGGCGATGCGGTGGTCGTGACCGAGCCCATCTTCGGTGGCACCAAGCTGGTCAAGACCCGGTTCACCGCCGGCGCTCCGCACATCGCCCTGTTCCGGCCCAAGTCGTTCACGGCCGAGTCGTCCGGGGGCGGGGCCGCCGAGGTGGTCTCGGTGGGCGTGCCCGACGAGGGGGTGGCCAAGATCATCAACCGCCATGTGGAGGAGTCCACTGGTCCCAAGCTGGACGAGGCCGACATCGTGGTCTCGGGCGGCCGGGGTCTGGGCGAGGCCGACAAGTACTCGATCATCGAGGAGCTGGCCAAGCTGCTGAAGGCCGCTCCGGGCGCCTCACGAGCCATCGTCGACGCCGGCTGGGTGCCCTACAGCTACCAGGTCGGTCAGACCGGCAAGGTGGTCAAGCCGACGGTCTACATCGCCGCCGGCATCTCCGGAGCCACGCAGCACCTGGTGGGGATGAAGGGTTCCAAGAACATCATCGCCATCAACAAGGACCCCGAGGCCCCGATCTTCTCGGTGGCCGATCTGGGCATCATCGGCGATGTGCACAAGGTCCTGCCCAAGCTGGTCGAGGCCCTCAAGGCTCGCTAGCGCCCTCCGCCCGACCCCGCCCTGCCACCCTTTGCGGCGGCGACTGCGTCGCCACTGTGTTGACCGGGTTAGCTGAACGTGTTGCAGTCGTCCGGCTTGCCGGACTTGTAACCGCGGTCGAACCACTCCTGGCGCTGGGCCGCTGATCCGTGGGTCCAGGACTCGGGGTTCACGCTCATGCCGGCCTGTTCCTGGATGCGGTCGTCGCCCACCGCGGCGGCCGCGGCCAGGCCTTCCTCGATGTCGCCCGGCTCCAGATCGCCGCGGGCAAAGACGGTGTAGGCCCAGACTCCGGCGAAGCAGTCGGCCTGCAGCTCGGTCTTCACCGACCAGCGGTTGGCCTCCTCCCGTGACCCGGAGGACTGCTCGCGCTCGCGCACCTCGTCGCTGATGCCTAGGAGGTTCTGGACGTGGTGCCCGAACTCGTGGGCGATCACGTAGGCCTGGGCGAAGTCGCCGGGAGCACCGAAGCGGTCCTTCAGCTCCTGATAGAAGGCGAGGTCGATGTAGACCTCGCTGTCGGCCGGGCAATAGAACGGCCCGACCGCTGAGGTGGCGGGACCGCAGGCCGTCTGCACCTGATCGGTGAACAGGTTGACCCGGGCGTAGTCGTAGCGCTTGCCCGCCTGGGAGTACTCGTCGGCCCAAACAGCCTGGATGTCCTCGGTCAGGAAGTTGACGAACTCCGACTCCTCG
>DASXTK010000309.1:0-1597 GCA_036505485.1 Acidimicrobiales bacterium | reverse complement strand
GGTCGGCCAGTGGGAGAGCAGCCAGGAGCTGATCAAGCAGTTCGAGCAGGCCTTCCGGCCGCTCGGCTAGGCGCGCCGCCCGTCGAGCCGGATCGTCCAGCGATCGATCGTGTCGATTCGAAGATGCGTCTCGCTCCACGGGTCGCGCGCGAGCGTGGAGCGGACGGCGGCCTCCGATTCGGCCTCGACGACCAGCACCACGCGGTGCTCGTCCGCGAGCGGTCCACCCAGGATGACGAAGCCCGTGTCGACGAGCCCGTCCATGAACGACGCGTGTGCGGGCCAGTCGGACTGCTCCTCCATCGGCCGTGACGAGTCCCACTGCGGACCACGGCGGCGGAGCACCACGAAGTACACCCTACGCAGATCCATATCCGAGACCGCCCAACTGGTTGGTGGAGACCGCCAATCCACCCTTACCCTGCCGGCCATGGAACGATTCCCCGACGAGATCGTCGAGCACTACGACCGCGAGATCGACGAGGCGCACCGGATCACCCAGGGGCTGAGCCAGCTCGAGCTGCTGCGCACCCGCGAGATCGTCCGTCGACACCTCCCGCCAGGTCCGCACCGGATCCTGGATGTGGGCGGCGGTACGGGGATCCACGCCGCCTGGCTGGCCGACGACGGCCACCACGTCCACCTGATCGATCGCGTGCCCCGGCACGTGGAACAGGCCAGACGCCACACTGCCCAGCATGGCGGCATCACCGCCGAGCTTGGCGACGCCCGTGACCTCCGCGCCGCTCCGGCCAGCTTCGACGCCGTCCTGCTCGTCGGCCCGCTCTACCACCTCACCGAACGTGATGACCGGATCCGTGCGCTGCGGGAGGCGGCCCGGGTCCTCGGCCCCGGCGGCGTCATCTTCGCCGCCGCGATCTCCCGGTTCGGTTCGCTGTTCGATGGCCTCGCCCGCGAGTTCCTGTTCGACCCGGACTTTCGTCCGATCGTGGAGCGCGACCTCCACGAGGGCCAGCACCGCAATCCGCAGCGCCGGCCGCACTGGTTCACCACCGCATACCTCCACCATCCCGACGAGCTGCGGGCTGAGCTCGAGCGCGCCGACCTGGAGGTGGTAGAGCTGGTCGGGGTCGAGGGTCTGGCGGGCTGGCTCCCCCAGCTTGGCCGACGTTGGCACGACGCGGCGGATCGGGAGCTGATCGTGTGGGCAGCTCGCGTGGTCGAGACCGAGCCGTCGCTGCTGGGGCTCAGCGCACACCTTCTGGCGGTTGCACGCCCCCGAGGACGCGCCTGACAGCCAGAACGTCTGGTCCCGCGCTCCAGCTGGCTCACCGAACGCTGCCGGGTGCCGCCTATGCGGCGCGGTGTCGTTGGTGTGGTGGGGTGGCGGTCAGCCGCCCGTCCGGGTCGCGCCGCAGTCGCCAGCCGCCCTCGTGGACCGCCCGGTGATGGGCGCGGCACAGCAGGGTCAGGTTGCCAAGGTCGGCGGGGCCGCCGTGCAGCCAGTGGCGCAGGTGATGGGCCTCACACCAGCTCTGCGGCCGGTCACACCCGGGAAACCCACAGCCACCGTCGCGCACCACCAGCGCGGTGCGCTGGGCGCGGGAGACGGCCCTGGTGGCCCGGCCCACCTCCA
>DASXTK010000308.1:0-3969 GCA_036505485.1 Acidimicrobiales bacterium | reverse complement strand
GGGGTTGAACGGGTCGCTGACGTCGTACTGCTTCAGCTCCCCGGTGCCCCAGCAGGACACGTACAGCCAGCGGTCATCCACCGACAGGTCGATGTCGGAGATCAGCGGCGGCACCACCCCGAACGGCTTCAGCGCCGGCGGCAGCAGCTCGGGGTCTGCTGGTTCGGCCGGGATGGTGACGACCTTGGTGGCCGCCCACCGGTCCCCGTCGCGGTGCCAGAGGAAGACCGATCCCGAGAGGTCCTCGACGCTGATGACCACGCCCACGAACCCCCAGGTCTTGGAAGGGTCGTGGGCCGGTCGCACCTCGAACACGAGCTGGTGCTGGTCGCCCAGGTCGATGCGCTGGGTGAGGGTGCGCTGGGACATACTCCAGAAGTTGAGGTGGTGGCCGAAGCGCCGCCCGAGCAGGTCTTCGGGGTTCAGGCCGTGCTCGAACATCGGGGGCGTGCCCCACTCGGAGGTGATCATGGCGTCGTGGTTCAGGTGCCACCAGCCGTCGTAGGCGAAGTACTGCTCGCCCCGGTCCAGCTCCCAAGGTCCGATCACCTCGAAGGTGTCGTGGTCCAGCAGGGCGACCCCGCCCGGGCCGTCGTTGCCGTTGGCGCCGCCCAGGCTGAACACGAAGATCCCACCGGGTCCGCAGTGGATGGTGTGGGGGCGCGAGTAGCCGGCCTTGGCGGCCAGCTCCTCGGCCTCGATGGTCCGGACCACCTGGGGGTTGTTGGGGTCGGGCTTGGTATCCAGCACATAGATTCGGGACGACCTGATCCCGGGAACGATCAGGTAGCGGCGCTCCAGGGGCTGGCCGTGGTCGCCATGGCCCTGGTGGCAGAGGGCGCTGGAGCAGGCGTTCCAGCCGAAGTGGTGCAGCTCGTTGCCGGCCGTCGGCAGCTCGCTCCAGCCGACCACCCGGCCGTAGTCGGGCGAGGACGGGTCACAATCCAGCACCGCTATCGCATCTTTGGCCCGGCCGGCCGGGTCGAACGCGGCCACGTAGGCCAGCCGCTCCGGCGGGGCGGCGATCGCCTCAGCCGGACTGCGGTAGAAGGTGGGGTCCAGCATCTGGGACATCAGCTTCTCCTGTGATCTGGGGTGTGGCTTGCTCTTGGCTCGCGAGATCGCCTACGCGCCGGCTGGCTGCGGCATCAAGCCCAACTGGGTGAGCAGCGAGACCTGGTCGTAGTAGAGGTCCCCACCAACGACCCGCCCGCCGGAGTCGAAGTGCCACAGCTCACACAGCGGCAGCGCGAACTCCCTGCCCGTGGCGGGGAACGGTCCAAGCGGCCCGTCGTGGGTGCCGACGACGGTCAAGGTGCAGACCACCGTCCGGCCGCCGTCGATGTAGCTGGGGTCGGTGATGCGGATGTCGCGTGCGGCCTCCACCCACCCGGGCAGGAAGTCGGTCCTGAACTCCTGGGGCGTCCTGAACGTCCGCCCCTGCGCGTGGTCGGTCCAGGCGATGTGGTCGGCGTAGTGCTCGATCATGGCCTGGAAGTCCCTGTGGTTAAAGGCCTCGTGACCGGCGCGGTGCGCCTCGACGTTGCTGGATGCCATGGCTCCTCCTCTTGCGGCCGGTGGCCGTCGGTGACGAGGGCAGTGTGGCGCCCGCTGCTTGCCCGAACCCTTCCCTGGCCTTTCCCCGACCTTTCCCTATGCTTGCCGTCACAAGAAGGACACAAGGACCGTTTGAACCGAGGTCGCCTGATGAGCGGGTGGGCCAAGGCCAAAATCCAACTCTGCGGGCGCTTCGTCGTCGATGTCGACGGCTCCCGCATCGAAGACACGCTGCCCGGCCGCCGAGGACGCGTCCTGTTCGCCTACCTCGTCCTCAACCGCGGCCAGGCGTTGCCCCGCGACGAACTGCTAATGGCCGGCTGGGGCCAGGACGCCCCGGCGGAGGCGGGCAACGCCCTCAGCGTGCTGCTGTCCAAGCTGCGCCACAACCTGGGCGCCGGGCACCTCCGCGGGCGGACGGCGATCGAGCTGCTGCTGCCCCAGGCGACCTTCGTGGACGTCGAGGCGGCCCTGGAGGGCGCCCACCGGGCAGAGTCCGCCATCGCCGAGGGACGGTGGGCGCAGGCCTGGGGCCCGGCCGGGATCGCCTACCACATCGCCACCAGGCCCTTCCTCACCGGCCTGGAAGCGCCCTGGATCGACCAGTGGCGGCGCCGCCTGGAGGAGGTCCGGCTGCGTGGACTGGAGTGCTTTGCCGCCGCCGGCCTCGGCCTTGGCGGCCCGGCGCTCGCCCAAGCCGAGGAGCGAGCCAGGATGCTGACCGAACTCGCGCCCTACCGCGAGACCGGACACCAGATCCTCATGGAAGCGCTAGAGCGGCGCGGCAACCTCGCCGAGGCGCTCCGCGCCTACGACCGCCTCCGGGTCCTGCTCCGAGTGGAGCTCGGGATCGCGCCCAGCCCCAGCCTGCAGGCCGTCCACCGACGGCTGCTGCTGCAGAGCGCCGACGGCTAGAGCAGCTCGGCCTGCGCGAGCAGATCCTCGCGGGTCACGCTGTCGACCAACTCGGGGTGCAGGACGCCCATGTGACCCTGCGCGTTGATCCAGAGCTCATCGTCGTCGTCGCCCTGGATGACATACCCGCACATGCAGACGATCCTCAGGGCCATCACCAACCTCCAATTCACCCGCTGCGATCTTCACTCCCGGTCGTAGAGGGCGCAAGGACGCACGGCGATCTCGCTGACTTGACCGGAGAGCTGCTAGTCCTGCCAACTACCCGGGTCTTGGGTGATGAGTTGGCACGAGAATGGTCGACCGAAGCTGATCACCCTGCCCGTGATGCCTCCTCCGTCGATGCATCAGCGCGAAGGGGCTGACCGGTCGGGGGAACGTCGGCATGGCGGTGGACGATCTTCCACTCGCCGTCCTCACGGCGGTAGAGGTGGGTGACCCGCAGGGTCAGCGGCGCGACCGGGCCGCCGTCGATGGAGAAGACGACGTGTTCGTAGCCGAGGGTGTAGGCCAGGTTCCCGCTGGCCCCGGCGGCCACCAGCTCGAAGCGGTAATCGGTACAATTGGAGAACCGGGTGGCCAGCCAGTGGAAGGCCTGGGTCACCTGCTCGGATCCGATGACGCTCTTCTCCGCCCCGAACACGGTCACCGGGTCCTGGGTTGACCACATGGCCAGGCGCGGTCCCGGGTCGTCGTTGATCAGCGCTTGTTCTGCTTCGAGGTGGCGGTCGAGGGTCGGGGTAAGGAAGTCGTCGAGTTCACTCATGGCCCCTCCCGGTGGTGCGGTGCGGCTGGCGCATGCGGGTGACGGCGCCCAAGCCGTCGTGGTCCGGAGGCTCCACGGCATGGCGAGCATCGTTGATGCCAACTGCACGGGATCGTCACGGCCCGGCCTGCCGCCGTCAACCCAACACAGGTCTCGGTAGGTGGCCCATGCAGGAGATGGCCCCGTCACGGTGCCCTCGCAATGGCGGTACCACACTGACCCGCGCACGCCGGCCTGCTCGCAGCCGACCTGGCGGCTCCCGCATGAGAGTCTGCCAACACGCAGGGATGTGCTCTCCAACCGCTGTGCTATCGGCCCCTTGAGTGCCGGCCAGGCTCATTCGGCAGCGACGCGGCTGGTCAGAGGACTCAACAGCAGTCGCGACGAGTTCTGAGCTTCGGTCGCATCCCGGCTGCAATGTGCTCGGTACAAGAAGCCACCGGACAGCCGCGAGTCAGCATTTCTCCTGGTCAGCCTATATGTGGAGCCCCCGCCGGAATCGAACCGGCGACCCCATCCTTACCATGGATCGGAGGCCCAGCGCCGTGCTAAGCCGCGTCTTCGCACCCATGAGGTCGGGCGCTGTCAAGGGGGGCGTGAGGGATCCGCCCTCCCTGGAGGGCTGTGGGTTGGCTGGCTTCTCGTGTCGGCGGTGGATGCCGGGCCGCAGCCGGGGGCAAGGTGGAGCGCCCCGCTGGACGAACGACCTTGCCGGCGGCAAGGACTGGCGC
>DASXTK010000307.1:0-15689 GCA_036505485.1 Acidimicrobiales bacterium | reverse complement strand
GTGTCGTCGGTCGATCCGTCGTCGATCACCACGACCTCCACCGGATGACCGCACACTTGTTGCGGGGCCCGGGCCACGACTGCGCCGACCGTGGCGGCCTCGTTGTAGGCCGGCAGGAACAGGACCACCGGTCGCTCATGCTCCGCCATATCGTCCGCGCCATCAGTCATAGTTAGGGAATCTTTACAGTTCTTCCAAGGTATGGCTAGCCTGCGCGGTATGCGCGGGCACAAGCGTTCATGGCGCGCTGCCGCGGCTCTGGGGATGGTGCTGGCCGTAGGCGGCTCTGTCATCTCCGGCTGCGGGGGCGGCAGCGGCAGAGACACCCTGGTGATCTACAGCGGTCGGACCAGCAATCTGATCAAGCCGCTGCTCGACAAGTTCGCCGAGGAGACCGACACCAACATCGACGTGCGGTACGACAACTCGGCCAACCTGGCGTTGCTGTTGGACGAGGAAGGCGACCACACCGACGTCGATGTGTTCCTGTCCCAGAGCCCGGGAGCGGTGGGGTTCCTCGACGAACAGGGTCGGCTGGGCGAGATCTCCAGCGACCTGTTGGGCAAGGTGCCCGAGGGCGACGCCGCGGCCGACGGCTCCTGGATCGGGCTGTCGGGCCGGGTCCGCACCCTCGTCTACAACACCGATCTGGTCGATCCGGCCACGCTGCCCACCTCGGTGCTCGACCTCATCAAGCCGGAGTACGCCGGGAAGGTGGCCCTGGCCCCGACCAATGGGTCGTTCCAGGACTTCGTCACCGTGTTGCGGGAGAAGCTCGGCGAGGAGGCCGCCGGGAGCTGGCTCCAGGCCATGGCCGACGGCAACCCTCCGACCTTCAACGACAACACCGCCATCGTCGAGGCCGTGGGGCGCGGGGAGGTCCCGATGGGACTGGTCAACCACTACTACGCCTTCGTGGCCAAGTCCGACAATCCCGATCTGCCGGTGGAGAACCACTTCTTCGCCCCCGGCGACTACGGCTCCACCCTGCTGGTGACCGCGGCCTCGATCGTCAAGGACACGGACCAGCCGGAGGCGGCCAGGAAGTTCGTGGAGTTCCTGCTGTCCGAGGAGGCGCAGAAGTACTTCGCCAGCGAGACGTTCGAGTACCCGCTGGCCTCAGGAGTCCAGCCCAACCCGGTGCTACCGCCGCTCGACCAGATCAACCCGACCCGCGTCGACCTGAGCACGCTGGGCGGGGACCTGGAGTCGACGGCCGAGCTGATCCAGCGAAGTGGTCTCAGCAGCTAACGCCGCTCCGCGGGGTCGGACCGCGCCGCGGACCCTGGTCACGGTGTCCGTGGTCATCGGCGTGCTGTTCGTCGCTCCGTTGCTCTATCTGCTGCAGCGGACGGTCGGTGGCAAGGAGAACCTGTGGTCGCTCTACACCTCGGCCAGCACCCTCGAGCCGTTGCGTCGGACCCTGATCCTGGCTCTGTCCACCGCGCTGTCCAGCGCGGTGGTCGGCACTGGTCTGGCGTGGCTGACCACCCGCACCGATCTGCCGCTGCGGCGGCTGTGGGCCGGGCTGACGCCGCTGCCGCTGGTGTTCCCGTCCTTCGTCGGCGCCCTGGCCCTCATGGCCGCGGTCGCTCCTGGGGGCTTGCTCGACAGCCCTCTGGGGTGGATCGGGCTGGAGCCGACCCGGCCCGAGGGGTTCTGGGGCGCCTGGATGGTGCTGACCCTGTTCACCACGCCCTACGTGCAGCTTCCGGTGGCGGCCCGGCTGGTGGCCCTGCCGCCCTCGCTGGAGGAGACCGCCCGGCTGCTGGGCCGGCGTCCCCTCACCGTGTTCCGCACGGTGGTGCTGCCCCAGATCGCCCCCGCCATCGGGGCCGGCGCCCTGCTGGTCTTCCTCTACGCCCTGAGCGACTTCGGCGTGGTGGTGATGCTGCGCTACGAGACGCTGACCAGCGCCATCTACACCAACCGGATCCTGGACCGCGACCGGTCGACCGCCCTGAGCCTGCTGTTGGGGCTGTTGGCGGTCGGGGTGGTTGTGGTTGAACGGCATGTCGCCCGACGACGTCCGGCCACCGACGCCACTCGGGCCAAGCGTCCGCTGCAGGTTCCTCTGGGGAAGTGGCGTTGGCCGGCTCTAGCTGCGGTCGTGGCCTGGGTGGCGTTGGCGCTGGGCGGACCGCTGGCCTCGCTGGCGGTGTGGGCCGCCCGCAGCCTGCGGGGCGAGGCAACCGGACTGGCCGCCGGAGGCGCCCGCACCGGCCTGGCCGACCTCACCACTCCTGCGGTGAACAGCGTGTGGATCGGGCTGGTCACCGCCGTGGTTGCGGTGGCCGTGGTGTTGCCGGCGGCGTACCTGTCGGCCCGCTACCGCTCCCGGATCGGCGGTGCGCTCACCGGTCTGGTGGCGGCCGGATTCGCCCTGCCCGGTCTGGTGGTCGCCCTGTCGGTGGTGTCGTGGTCGGTCGGATTGCCCAAGAGCATCGACCTGTACCAGAGCTTCCCTCTGCTGGTGTCGGCCTACGTCGTGCACCTGGGAGCCCAGTCGCTCGGCGCCGCTCGGGTGGCGGTGACCGCAGTGCCCAACCGGCTGGACGAGTCGGCGCGGATGCTCGGTGCCGGGTGGGTCCGGCGCATCGCCACCATCGACCTGCCGCTGATGCTGCCGGGTCTGGCCGCCGGGGCCGGGCTGGTGATGCTGTCGACGATGAAGGAGCTGCCGATCACCCTGCTGGTGGCTCCCACCGGGTTCGAGACCCTGTCGACCCGGATCTGGACCGGCACCGAGTCCGGGTTCCTGGCCGAACCGGGCCTGGCCAGCCTGGTGCTGGTGGCGCTGTCCGGCGTGCTGACGTGGTTCCTGGTCGTCCGTCGGACCGAACGGCTGGCCTGAACGCCGATGCCGGTCCTCGGTCTGCGCTCGACGGTGCTGTGGGTGGCGGTGGTCGTCGCGGGGTGGGCCATGATCGCCATCCCGGCGTACGCCACCTACTACGAGCGGACCACGGCCGACGAGCCCCAGTACCTGCTGTCGGCCTTGAGCCTGGCCGAGGACCACAACCTGTCGATCGACGACGAGCTGGCCGCCGAGCGGTACCGGCCGTTCCACGAGGTCGACCTGCCGGTGCAGACCGAGACCCTGGCCAACGGGCACGCGGTCAGTCCCCACGACCCGCTGTTGCCCGCGCTGCTGGCCGTTCCGATGGGCCTCGGGGGCTGGGTCGCGGCCAAGGCCACCATGGCGCTGTTGGCCGGAGTCTTGGCCGGGCTGCTGACCTGGGTGGCCCACCGCCGGTTCGAGGTGCCGCTGGGGGTGGCCGCGTTGGCCACCGTGGCCTTCGGGGTGGCGGCACCGCTGTCGGCCTACGGCAGCCAGATCTATCCGGAGCTGCCGGCGGCCCTGGCGGTCACGGTGGCGATCGCTCTGCTCGCCGCGCCGCGAACGCAGGCTGTCGGTCTCGCGGCGGCCGTGACCGCCCTGCCCTGGTTGGGAGTGAAGTACGCGCCGGTGGCGGTGGTGCTGGCCGGGCTGGGCGTCTTCCGCCTATGGCGTGCTCGGCGTCCTCGGGCTGCGTTCGCCACCGTTGTTGGTCTGGGGTTGGCCGGCGCGGGCTACCTGGTGGTGCATCGGCTGCTCTATGGCGGCTGGACGGTGTACGCCGCGGGCGACCACTTCTCCGGCGGCGAGCTGACCGTGGTCGGTACCGAGCCCAACTACCTGGGCCGCTCCCGGCGGGTCGTCGGGTTGCTGCTGGACCACGGGTTCGGCTTGGCGGCCTGGATGCCCGCTTATCTGCTGATCGTCCCCGCCTTGGCCGCGCTGGTCCGGCGTCGTCCGCCGGGCTGGCTGGCGCTGATGCTGCCAGCCGCCGCTGGGTGGGCAACCGCGACGTGGGTGGCCCTGACCATGCACGGCTGGTGGTCGCCGGGTCGCCAGACGGTCGTGATCCTGCCCTGCCTGGTCCTGGCGGTGGCGTGGTGGGCCGGTCGCATCGTCGCGGCCCGCTGGTTCGTTGCCGTGTCCGGGATGTTCGGGGCCATCACGTGGCTGTGGCTGGCGGTCGAGGCGACTCGGCGTCGGCACACGTTGATCACCGATTTCGAGGCCACCGGGAATCCGCTGTACCAGGCGTGGCGCACGGTTCTGCCGGACTATCGGCATCCCGGTCTCGAGGACTGGATGCTGCAGGCGGGGTGGTTGGTGGCGCTCGGTGTGGTGGCGGTGTGGGCGGTCACGGAGCGCTCGCTGCCGCAGTTCGTTCCATTCAAACGGAGGAGACCAAGTCATGTTCGTGCGTGAAGGGCGGAAACTGACAGCGCTGGTCGGCGTGGTGATGGCGCTCGGGCTGACCGCTGCGGCCTGCGGCGACGACGATGGTGCCAAGGTGCGGGAGAGCGGTCCCGGTCAGTCGGGGTCGGCCTCGGGTACGGCCAGCGGGCCCGCTTCGGGTTCCGGATCCGGGTCGGAGACCAGTGGCAGCGAGGAGTGCGTGTACGTGGGGAACTCCACCAAGGATCCGACCGCAGCGGTGCAGGTCAGCCTCAAGGAGTTCAGCCTCGAGCCGCTGCCGGCATCGGTGCCGGCAGGCACGATTCAGTTCGTGGCCACCAACGAGGGCGAAGAGAAGCACGAGGTGGTCATCGTCCGCTTCGACGGCGCTCCCACCGACCTGCCCACCGACGCCGACGGAGGCGTCGACGAGGAGCAGCTACCCGAGGGAGCACTGATCGGCGAGATCGAGGGCTTCAACGCCGGCAAGACGTGTGCGGCCGGCTTCGACCTCGCGCCAGGCAAGTACGTCCTCTTCTGCAACATCGTCGAAGAAGAGGCCAACGGCGACATGGAGTCCCACTACCACGAGGGCATGACCACCACCTTCACCGTCACGTAGGGGCCACCGAGGCCGCTGCAACGACGAACCGAGGCGTCCAAGCCAGCCCCCGAGGGGGCTGGCTTCGTCGGTCGGTGGCGAGTCCCCGCTGAAATTGAGGCGTTTCTCGCGCTATAAGCGCGGCAAAGGCCTCAGTTTCAGGGTCCGACCGCGGTGGGCGGTCAAGGGACGGCCGGAGGCCGAGTTCTGGCACGCCGAGTAGCGGCCGGGTCACGTGAGGTTGAGGACGTCTCCTAGTTGGACGGTGCCGACCAGCTGCCCGTCGTGGAGCACGGGCAGCCGGTCGAGCGCATGTCGTCGCATGAGCTCGGCGGCGCGGTCGGCGGGTTCGTCCGCAGTGATCCAAGCCATGTCCTGATTGCAGCAGTCGCCGGCAGGGATGGTGGCGGGATGACGACCGGCGGCAATGGCCACGACGACGATGTCGCTGTCGGTGAGCACGCCTCGAAAGGAGCCGTTGTCGGTGACCAGGACATCGGTGGAGTCACTAGCGCGCATCAGGTGGGCGGCCGTCTCTATGGACGTGTCCGCGTCCACGGTCAGCGGGTCCGACTTCATGACTTGACGAACAGTCCTGGTCATCCCAGCTCCCTCTGGAGGTCGGGCTTACGACAGCGACAGCGAGCTTCCCCGCTCTGCGTGGTCCAAACGAGATTCCTTCAGCGAGGAGCGAGGAGGCGGGTGAGGTAGTCGTGGAACCGCTGGCTGGACTCGCGGTCCATGAACCGGCCCAGCTCGCCCAGCACCACGATGTCGGCCAGGGGCCGGAGGCGTTGGGCCAGGTCAGCGAGCTTGGCCGCCTCGTCCGGAGCCGGTAGCGACACCGCCCGGGGCTCGAAGACGTTCTCGGCCACCAGGTCGACGAAGCGCCGGGCGATCCGCTCGACGTCCTGGCGCAGCAGCCGGGTGTGCTCGGCCAGCGCCCTGGGCGGGACCCCGGCGGCCACCAGCTCGGCCGCGGCTCGTAGCAGGCGGGCGTCGACGACCCGGAGGCGGTCGCCGTCGGGTTCGAGTACCCCCAGCTCCATGGCCGCGAGCAAGGCATCGGGCATGTCGTCGGGGCTGACGATGTCCCCGAACGCCTCGGCCAGCCACTCCATGGTCACATGGGTCGGGATCTCCCGCCCGGCCAACGGGCTGCCATCAGGCCACAGACCCAGCAGTTGCTCGACGGCGTGCCCGTTCTCCCAGGCCGACAGCAGCTCGCCGATGTTGGCGAGCGTGTAGCCCCGGTCCAGGAGGTGGCCGATCAGCCGCAGCCGGCCCAGGTGGGCATCGCCGAACAGACCGGCCCGGCCTTCCCGGCGCGGCGGAGGCAGCAGCCCGCGCTCCTGGTAGGCGCGCACGTTGCGGACCGTGGTGCCGGCCTTCTGGGCCAGATCGTCTATGCGGTAGTCAGCCATCGGGGGGACGACGGAGGATCGCGGCCGTCAGACCGCGCCAGATCTTGCCGCAGTCGCGGCGGGGGATCGGGCCAGGTAGGCCTGAGCTTTGGCGGTCGAGGCCTCCTGCAGTGGGTGGTAACCCGGTCGGAGGTAGCGGGGGACCATGCGGGCCAGCGCGCCGGGTCCGGGCAGACGACCGGCCCGCAGGCTCGCCCGGAGGTACGACCGCACTCGCGGCCGCCCCGGGCCGGTGGGATCGCCCTTCATCAGGAAGGCCACGCCCACGATCCACAGATACAGCAGGGCGGGGACGACCTCGAGCATGCCCACCAGGCGCCGGAAGTAGCCGCCGCCCAGATGCTCGGACAGCTCGAACGCCACCGAGCGGTGCTCGACCTCCTCGGCGGCATGCCAGCGCAGCATGTCCATCATCACCGGGTCGTTATCCGGCCGGTCGAGCTGCTCGGCGTCGAGCAGCCAGGCGCCGAGGGCCGCGGTGAAGTGCTCGATGGCGGCGATCAGGGCCAGGCGGTGCCGGGTCCATTCCCGCCGCAGCGGCCGGGGCAGCCGCAGCCCGATCGGGCGATCGGCCAGCAGCCGGTCGAACAGCCACTCGATCCGGCGGGTGTAGCGCGTGGTGGCGACGTTCTGGGTGGCCAGATGGTCCAGCACCGCGGCGTGGGCCCGGGAGTGGGTGGCTTCCTGGCCGATGAAGCCCTTCACGTCCTCCCGCAACCCCGCATCGGTGACCTGGGGCAGGACCTGCCGATACAGCTCGACGAACCACTTCTCGCCCGCCGGCAGCAACAGGTGGAGGACGTTGATGGTGTGGGTGGTCTGGGGATCGTCGGCCACCCAGTGCAGAGGCGTCTCCTGCCAGTCGAACCGGACCCGCCGGGCCTTGATCGGGATCCGTTCGTCCGTGTCGGCGGTCGTCATGTCCGAGGCAACCTCTCTCACAGTCGGGTGGTCGGATCGATGCGGGCGAGCCGGCGGGTGGTGCGTGGTGCCAAGCGGGACACCAGCCGCATCACCTGGGCTTCCAGAGCCACCGGAACCACCGGGCGGTTGCGGTCGACCGAGCGGACGATGGCGTCGGCCACCTTCTCGGGCGTGAAGCCCCGCCGCGCGTAGAGCCGGTTGGTGACGGTGCGTCGGCGCTGCTGCTCGGCGTCACCCACCCCGACGAAGCGGGTGGCGCTGACGATGCCGGTGTTGACCACCCCGGGGCAGATGGCGGTGACACCGATGCTGGCGTCGGCCAGCTCGGCCCGGAGGCACTCGCTCAGCATCAGCACTGCGGCCTTGCTGGTGGCATAGGCCGGGTAGCTGCGGGACGGCGTGAACGCGGCCATCGACGCCACGTTGACGATGTGGCCGCCCTCGCCCCGGGCGCTCATCTGCTGGCCGAACAGGCGGGAGCCGTGGATGACTCCCCAGAGGTTGACCCGCAGGACCCGCTCCCAGTCCTCGGTCGAGGTGTCCAGCAGCGGGCCGGCCATCCCGATCCCGGCGTTGTTGACCACGATGTCGGCCCCGCCGTGGTCCCGTTCCACCGCCTTGGCCAAGGCTTCCATGGCTTCGGCGTCACCCACGTCGACCTGGTGGTGGGTGGCCGGCGCGCCCAGGTCACGGCAGAGGGTGGCGGTCCGCGCCGCGGCGTCAGCGTCGATGTCGGCTGCGACGATCTCGGCGCCGCGCTCGGCGAACGCGAGCGAGGTCTGGCGACCGATCCCGGATCCGGCGCCGGTCACCACCACGACTTTTCCCCGGTCCGGCAGTTCCCGGCCGACCCGGAGGCGATCGAGCGGCGACCGTGTCGCGGTCTGGTCGGACCCGGGGTCGGGGTCCGGCGGTTCCACGTGATCGATCAGTTCGCTGATCCAGCGGGCGACCCGATCGGGCTCGTGGCGGATCAACCAATGCCACCCCGGGACGTCGCGGCGCCACAGGTTGGTGCACCAGAGTCCGGTGTCATCGAGCAGCGCGGGCGTCACGAAGCGGTCGCCGACGGGGACGATCAGCTGCACCGGGAGGTCGGTGCGCCGCTCGCGGGGTCGGGCTCCTCGGACGAGGACGTTGGCCCGGTACAGGTTGATGCCGTGGGCGCCGTCGGAGGCCAGGGTGGGGGAGACGGCGGTGGCGTCGGGCCACTCGTCGGCCATCCGCAGCGCCCGGGTGACCAGTCCGGCGCCGCCGATCTGCCAGAACAGGACGGCTCCGGGCAGGTGGAACGCCGCGACGTACCACGACCGCAGACTCTGGACGAACAGCTGGCGCAGGCCGCGGAGTCGAGGACGCAGCCGGCGGCGCACCCAGAAGGCGACATGGTCCAGGCACGGGCCGGAGATGGACGTGAAGCTGGCGATGCGGTGGGTCAGGTGCTCGGCGGTGACCGCTTCCCACAGCTGGATCGAACCCCAGTCGTGGCCCACGAGGTGGACCGGCCGATGGGGGCTGACCGTGTCCATGACCGCGGCCAGATCCTCGACCAGCAGATCCAGGGTGTAGCCGGAGCGTCCCTTGGGGGCGGTCGAGGCGCCGGCGCCCCGCACGTCGTAGGTCACCACCCGGTAGCGGCTCTCCAGCCGACCCACCACCGGCAGCCAGGTCTCGGAGTTGTCCGGGTAGCCGTGGACCAGGATGAGCGTCGGGGCATCGGGGTGGCCGGCGGGGATGCCGGAGTCGGTGACGGCCAGCTCCACGCCGGCGCTGCGGACCCGGTGGCTGTGCCTGGTCATGCCTCGACCGCCTGCACCTCGGTGTGCGCGGCCGGCGCGGCCCAGCGGCGAACGTGAGGCAGATCGTCGTCCAACCAGAAGGCATCGTCGTTGGTGACCACCAGCAGCTCCTCGAACTTGGCGCCGACACCCCGCAGACCGAGGTGGGGCTCGACCGCCCACAGTCCGGGCGTCGGGGGATGGTTCGAGAACCGCCCGTCGGCCCACAGCGGCGACCAGCCCTGCTGCATGCCGACCCGAACCGTCCGGGCCAACTGGCGCAGACTGCGCAGCCCGAAGCGGCCCACGACCGGTCCCCGGCCGGGCGGGAGCCGGTGCACCTGGTGGGCGATGACCCGGAACGGATAGGCCCGGTGCCGGTTGTCGAACCCCTGCCGGGCGGCCAGACGATCGACCGCTTCGTAGATCTCCCGCAGCGGCCGGCGGTCCCGCACCTGGTTGAGGATCAGCCGGCGATGCTCGGCCAGGTCGCCGACGATCCGGTCGAGCACGGCGTTGGGGCCGAGTGATCCGGCGTAGCCGATGTCGGCGGTGAACCCGTCCCGGACCGGGGCACAGTCGAGGATGTACGGCATGCCCTCCTCCAGCCGGCGCCCAGTGGGGAAGAACTGGAAGGGCTGGCGGAAGTTCCGGAACGCGGTGCGGTCGCCGAACCAGGCGAAGGGCAGATGGAACCAGTCCTCCACTCCACGGTCCTGGAGCCAGGTCCGCATGCGGCCGGCGGTCTCCTTCTCGGTGATCCCCGGCTCCAGCCCACCGGCCACCTCCTCGGCGCCGCGATAGGCCAGCTGCTGCACCTCCCGGAAGCGGTCGAGCTCATCCGGCGTCGGCTGCCACGGCGGTGCATGCGTCACATCAGCCACTGTGCCATTGTTCAATGGCAGCATCAAGCGCATCGAACTTGCCGGATTAGCGTCATCGTGCGATGCAGCTCACTGACAGGCAAGACGAGCTCTGCCGCACTGCTACCACCGACTTCTCGGACCTGCGGGCCGTGTTCATCAACTGCAGCCTGAAGCGCTCGCCCGAGGTGTCCAACACCCAGGGGCTGGCCGACATCTCCATGGAGATCATGCGGCGTCTCGAGGTGACGGTCGATCCTGCCGTAGGACCGCGGTCCCTGCCTTGTCGGGTGCAGCCGGAAACGAGGCTCCCAGGCCAGCCCCGGAGGGGCTGGCCGTTTCCAGGATGGCTGGCGGTTCCTTGCGGGGTGTGCCGTCAAGGGCCGCCGGCACGCCGCTACTCGGCGTGCCATAACTCGGCCTTCGGCCGTCCCTTGACCGCCCACCGCGGTCGCTAGCCGAAATTGAGACAGTTACGCCGCATATAGCGGACTTTCTGTCTCAGTTACGTCGACCCGGCCGAAACTGAGGCGTTTGGCGCGCTTATAGCGCGAGAACCGCCTCAATTTCAGCGGCTGACCACGGAGGGCGGTCAAGGGTTCGTGTGTGGCACGGAGCGGAGCGGAGGGCCGCAAGCAGCGGTGCCCTTGACGGCCCGGGCACGGACGCCAACACGATGGAAACAGCCAGCCCCCTCTGGGGGCTGGCTTGGGAGCCATCGTTGCAGCCGCCGAGATACGCGACCGCTGATCAGTCGCCGGGGCCTTGCCAGCGGAAGGCCACGGCAAGTGGGGGATGGTCGCTCAGGGGTTGGCCTTCCGGGTCTACGAAGGTCTCGGTGGGGAAGGCGATCACTGCCGGTTCCAGCGCCAGCTCGCCGCCGCTGCGGAAGGCGATCTTGTCGATGGCGTCGGTCTGCCGGCAGTGGAGGGCGGCGCAGCTGTCGGTGAGGCCGGTGGTGGCCAGGAACGTGTCCCAGATGGTGGTGTCAGCACCGCCGTGGCCGTCGGGATGGTCGGAGTGGGTGTGCAGGTTGGTGTCCCCACCGACGATCACCGCCCGCCCGACGCTGTGCTGGGTGATGTAGTCGGCCAGCTCGACGAAGTCGGCCTGCTGCAGCAACTGATCCTGTTCGGTGGCACCGGCCTCGCCGTGGAGCGTGTACACGTCCACCGGGAACTGCTGGGCCTTGGAGTCTTCGGGGTCGTCGCTCAGCAGCACGGTCACCCGGGCGAAGCCCTTGGCCGCCAGGCAGTCGCCGGCCCCGCCGTCGCTGGTGTCGAAGCCGCCGAAGCACCCGCTCCACGGCACCCGGAGCTCGTCGGACAGCGGAAACCGCGACAGCACGCCCAGCCCATCGCCCACCTGCAGGGCCGGCCGGGCGCCCAGGTCGACGCCGGTGGCCTCGGGTCCGGGATATTGCGCGGTGGCGAACTCGTGGTCGGCCTGGGCCCGCAGTCGCTCGTGGTAGTGGATGAAGTCCAGGCTGTCGAGCAGCGGCCGCCACCAGTCGAAATCCTCCTGGGTAAGCACCACGTCGTAGTCGGCCAGCAGCGGGCTGATGAGCGGCATGTGCTCCTCGGGGTTCTCCTGCGAGATCTCCTGGGGCAACCCGGCGACGTTGTAGCTGAGCACCACGAAGTCGCCCGATGGAGGCCCGTGGTGGGAACACGCGGTGGCCCCGAGGGTGACGACGACGGCCAGACCGACCGCCAACCGCCGACCCCACCACGACCCCCACATGGCCGGGAGTGTAAATCCGCGTGAACACGGATTGATGTGGCATCGTTCCTGACGGGGTGTCAGGGGGACGTCTCGGACCGGGGGATGGCGATGGCTCGGATACGGATGGGGGTCGCGGTGGTCGCCGCGGCGTGGCTGCTGCTGGCGGGCTGCTCCAGCGACGACAACGACGAGGCCACGCCGACGACCGAGTCCGCGGCGAGCCCCGCCGACGCCGGGCCGCAACCCTCGGCAGGGTGTGGGACCACGACCGTGAGCCCAGGCGTGGAGAAGGTCACGATGACCTCGGGTGGTGTCGAGCGCTGGTACCTCCAGCATCTGCCGCCCGCGTACGACGGGGAGGAGCCGGTTCCGCTGGTCGTCGACATCCACGGCTACAGCGAGGGCGCCGAGTTCCATGCCACGAACTCCGGCCTGGGGGAGTTCGGCGACACCAAGGGATTCGTGACCATCACGCCTCAAGCCCTGGGCGATGTGCCGTTCTGGGACACGGCGCTCGGGAGCGCCGATCTGGCCTTCGTGGGTGACCTGCTCGACCAGGTCGAGGAGACCCTGTGCGTCGACGAGGCTCGGATCTACGCCACTGGTCTGTCCAACGGCGCCATGATGACCTCCTCGGTGGCCTGCGCCTACGCCGACCGGATCGCGGCGGTGGCTCCGGTCGCCGGGGTCACCCAAGTCGAGGACTGCGACCCGGAGCAGCCGGTGCCGGTGGTGGCGTTCCATGGGACCGAGGACCCGTTCCTCAACTACACCGGCGGGTTCGGTCCGGCGGTCGCGTCGCTGCCGGCCCCGGACGGCCAGGGGACGCTGGGGGATCTCAGCCCGGAGCAGCAGGCGGACATGAACGACACCGCCGGAGCCACCGGCATCGCGGTGCCCGACGTGATGGCCGGGTGGGCTGACCGCAATGGCTGCGACGCCGATCCGCCCGAGGAGACGACCGAGGCCGACGACGTCACCGTCCTGACCTTCGCTTGTCCGGCCGGCGCCGACGTGGAGCTGTACCGCATCGAGGGCGGCGGCCACACGTGGCCTGGGTCCCATGCTCTCGAGGGCGTCGACTTCGTGGGCAAGACCACGTTCTCGATCTCGGCCAACGACGTCATGTGGGCTTTCTTCCAGGACCATCCGCTGGGGTAGCGCGGCCTAGAGTTCCGTGCTGGTGGGCGGGTACAGGGCGATGAGGGCGACGGTGGTGGTGTGCACCCGGAACCGGCGCGCCCTGTTGGTGGACTGCCTGGCCAGCCTGGACGGTTCTGATGACGTCGTCGTCGTGGACAACGGCTCGACCGACGGCACGGCGTCGTGGCTGGCCCGCTGGGCCGCCGAGGATCCGACCAGGCGACAGGTGGTGACCGAACCGGTAGCGGGACTGTCCCGGGCCCGGAACGCCGGGGTCGACGCCGCCACCGGTGACATCGTCCTGTTCCTCGACGACGACGCGCTGGCCCCGGCCGGCTGGGTCGCGGGCCACATGGCGGTCTACGCGCAGGCCCCCGCCACCGCGGCCGTGGGCGGTCCGGTGGTCCTGACCTGGCCCGATGGCCGCCCCCGCTGGCTCACCGGCGAGCTGGAGCACTGGTTCAGTGCCCTGGACCACGGCGCCGAGCCTCGACCGTTCCCACCTCCGCACGGCCCCTACGGGACGAACATGTCGGTGCGGCGGGAGGTCCTCCTGGCCATCGGTGGTTTCGACGAGCAACTCGGGCGGCGGGGCCGCAGCCTGCTGTCGAGCGAGGAGGCCGAGCTGTGGCAACGCCTCTGGGCTGCCGGCCATCCGATCGTGTACCAGCCGGCCACCAAGATCCAGCACCGGGTGGCCGCGGCCCGGCTGCGGCGCTCCTGGGTGCTGCGTCGGGGCTGGGGCCAGGGCCGCAGCAACGCCCGGCTGCAGACCATGGGCTGGAACGGGCAGGCGACTCGGGGTCAGCTGGCCGCGACCTGCCGGGTCGAGGCCGGTTTCGCGGTCCGCTTCGCCCGCCAGACGCTGCGGTCCCTGGCCAGATTGGACCAGCCGGCCGTGGTTGACGAGGCTGCACGCTGCGCGGGGCACACGTCAGCGGTGGCGGAACACCTCTGGCTGTGGGCAAGTCCTCGTTCTTGGTGCGGAAATCCCCGCTGAGCGGGGCTTTCCGCACCAAGAACGCCAAGAAGTAGCGAGGTGCGGGTGGGTTATCAGCTCGGGGTCGATCTCGGGACGACGTACACGGCGGCGGCGGTGCTGCGCGGCGCGCGGGCCGAGGTGGCGACGTTGGGGACCCGATCGTTGGAGGTTCCGTCCGTCGCCTACCTGCGTGACGACGGCGAGATGCTGATCGGGGAGGCAGCGGAGCGGCGCAGCCTGACCGAACCGGACCGCTTCGTGCGGGAGTTCAAGCGACGCATCGGCGACACCACGCCGATCCTGCTCGGGGGATCGCCGTTCTCGGCCCACACCCTCATGGCCCGGCTGCTCCGGACGGTGGTCAAGGTGGTCGCCGATCGGGAGGGCGGATTCCCGGAGCACGTGGTGGTGACCTGTCCGGCCAACTGGGGCGACTACAAGCGGGAGCTGTTCGACCAGGCCATCCATCAGGCCGACGTCGGTCCGACCAGCGTGATCACCGAGCCCGAGGCCGCGGCGGTGCACTACGCCACCACCACCCGGGTGGGGCCGGGCGAGACGGTGGCCGTCTACGACCTGGGCGGAGGCACCTTCGACGCCGCGGTGTTGCGCAACACCGGCACCCGCTTCGACCTGCTCGGGGAGCCGCAGGGCGTCGAGCAGCTGGGCGGCGTGTACTTCGACGACGCGGTCTTCAACTACGTCGCCGGCTATGTCGCCGACGCGCTGGCTCAGCTGGATCCGGACGATCCCGGAACGGTGGCCGGGGTGTCGCGTCTGCGCCGGGACTGCGTGGAGGCCAAGGAGGCGCTGTCGTGGGACACCGACGTCACCATCCCGGTGGCGTTCCCCAACCAGCGCACCGAGGTCCGGCTCACCCGGTCGGAGTTCGAGGACATGATCCGGCCGGCGTTGGCCGAGTCGCTGGAGGCGATGCGCCGGGCCCTGCGCCTCGCCCCGGTCGAGCCGCCGCAGCTCAAGGCGGTGCTGCTGGTGGGCGGTTCCTCCCGGATCCCGCTGGTGGCCCAGATGCTGGGCTACGACCTGCAACGACCCACTGCCATCGACATCCATCCCAAGCATGCGGTGGCGCTGGGGGCGGCCCATCTGGCCGGCGTGGAGGCGGTGGAGAAGACGGCAGTGGTGCCGCAAGTCCCGCGGCCTGTCCCGACGCCGGCACCACCTCGTGTCCCGGAACCGGTCCCGGCGCCAGCTCCTCTCGTCCCGGCCCCGGTGGAGATCCCGGACGTCGTAGACCTGCGGACGCCGCGTCCGATCCCACCGGAACGTCGACCCTTGGGCCGGTCCTCCGGGGACGGGGAGGGACCACGCCGCGGTGTGTTCCTGGTCGCCGCGGCCACAGTCGTGCTACTCGCGGGTCTGGCCTGGCTGCTGCTCGGCGGTGGTGCAGGTGGAGGTGGAGGTGGCGACGATGACGGCGGCGGCTCCGACTCGACCTTGGCCGCATCCGACGCGAGCACGCAGACCGCCGAACCGGTGGACATCCCCCGCGGCGAGCCGCTGGACACGAACACGCTGGCCTTCACCCAGAAGGACGGCGACGCCTGGAACGTCTGGCTGACCCAGGCCGACGGCTCGAACGCCCGGGCACTGACCCGCGAGCAGGGCGTCTTCCCCCGCCTGCCGGCGTGGTCCCCGGACCGGACCTCGCTGGCCTACACGGTGCAGAACGGCACGGCGTTCGAGCTGTACGTGGTGGACACCGTCGGCGATGCGCCCCGGAAGTTCGCCGACCAGCTCGGCCCCGACGCCCGGGGCACGTGGTCGCCGGACGGGGAGCAGCTGGCCTTCGTCCGCCAGATCGACGGGGTCCTGGACCTCTGGATCCTCGACCTGCGCACCAGTGACCTGCGCCAGCTGACCGACACTCCGGCCGAGGAGTCCGATCCGGCCTGGTCGCCCGACGGCAGCTCCATCGCCGTGTGGATGCGCGAGGGCGGCAACGAGGACATCTATCTCCTGCCCGTGGCCGGTGGCGAGCCCCAGCGACTGACCGA
>DASXTK010000306.1:0-21103 GCA_036505485.1 Acidimicrobiales bacterium | reverse complement strand
ATCAGGCTGGCCCACGAGGTCTCCGATGTCCGGCCCGGACGCGAGATGGACATGCTCATCACCGCGGGCGAGCGCAAGGCCATGGCCCTGCTGTGCATGGCGCTGCACTCGTTGGGCATCGACGCCGATAGCTTCACCGGCAGCCAGGCCGGGTTCATCACCGACACCTCGCACACCAACGCCAAGATCCTGGAGCTGCGGCCCGACCGCATCCGCTGTGCCCTGGACCAGGGCCGGGTTCCCGTCGTGGGCGGATCCCAAGGCGTGTCCTTGGAGCGTGACGTCACCTTCCTGGGACGGGGCGGGTCCGACACCACCGCGGTCGCTCTGGCTCATGCCCTGGAGGCCAGCGTCTGCGAGCTGTACACGGACGTATCCGGGCTGTTCACCGCCGATCCCCGTCTGGTGCCCGGCGCTCGCCGGATGGGTCTGGTGAGCTTCGAGGAGCTGTTGGAGATGACCGCGACCGGCTGCCCCAAACCGGCCATGCGGGCGGTGGAGTACGCCCGGCGGTGGGGCGTCACCCTGCACGTGCGCTCGGCATTCACCTGGGAGCCCGGCACCTGGGTCAAAGAGGAGGACCCGTCGATGGAACAGGCGATCGTCTCGGCGGTCACCCACGATGTCAGCGAGGCCAAGGTGACGGTGTCGGGGGTTCCCGACAAGCCCGGCATCGCCGCCCAGATGTTCCGGGAGCTGGCCGATCGGAACGTCAACGTGGACATGATCGTCCAGAACGTCTCCGAGGACGGCGTTACCGACATCAGCTTCACGGTCCCCAAGGGCCATCTGGGCAGCGCCACCGAGGTGTGCACCGCCCTGGCCGACGAGATCGGCGCCACCGGGGTGTCGTCGGACCACGACATCGCCCGGGTGAGCATCGTCGGCGCCGGCATGAAGTCGAACCCCGGTGTGGCCGCGACGATGTTCGAGACCCTGGCCAACAATGGGATCAACATCGAGATGATCTCGACCTCGGCCATCCGCACGTCATGCGTGGTGCGGGAGGATCAGATCGAGGACGCCGTGGCCGCCCTGCACGCGGTGTTCGAGCTCGGCAACTGAGGAAGGAGCGAGCATGCGTGTCGGAGTGGTAGGCGCCACCGGCCAGGTGGGCGGTGTCATGCGTGACGTGCTGGCCCAGCGCGGCTTCCCCGTCGATGAGCTGCGGCTCTTCGCCTCATCGCGGTCTGCGGGCCGCACCCTGCCCTGGGACGACGGCGAGATCGTCGTCGAGGATGCGGCCACCGCGGACTACTCCGGTCTCGACCTCGCCCTGTTCTCGGCGGGCAAGACGACCTCGCTGGAGCTGGCTCCCCGGGTGGCTGCGGCCGGCGCCATCGTGGTCGACAACTCGTCGGCCTGGCGCATGGATCCCGACGTGCCATTGGTGGTGTCCGAGGTCAACCCCGACGCCCTCGACCACATCCCCAAGGGCATCGTGGCCAACCCGAACTGCACCACGATGGCGGCCATGCCGGTGCTCGCGGTCTTGCACCGTGCCGCCGGACTCCGGCGGCTGGTGATCAGCACCTATCAGGCCACCTCGGGCGACGGGCTCGCGGGGGCGGCCGAGCTGGACGAGCAGGTCCGTAAGGTGGCCGACCAGGCCCGGGCCCTCACCTTCGACGGCAGCGCGGTGGAGTTCCCGCCCGCGGTGAGGTTCGCCGGTCCCGTGGCCTTCAACGTGCTGCCCCTGGCCGGATCGATCGTGGACGACGGCAGCGGCGAGACCGACGAGGAGCAGAAGCTCCGCGACGAGAGTCGCAAGATCCTGGGGCTCCCCGACCTGCCGATCTCCGGGACCTGCGTGCGGGTGCCGGTGTTCACCGGGCACTCGTTGTCGATCAACGCCGAGCTCGAGCGCGACCTGACCCCGGAGCGAGCTGCTGAGCTGCTGGCCAAAGCGCCGGGTGTCGCGCTCGCCGATATCCCCACCCCATTGCTGGCCGCCGGCCGGGATCCATCGTTCGTGGGCCGGATCCGCCGGGATCCCACGGTCGAGCACGGGTTGGCGCTGTTCGTGTCCAACGACAACCTCCGCAAGGGCGCAGCATTGAACGCAGTGCAGATCGCCGAGCTGCTAATCGCCCGTCAGACCTGAGGGCAGACGCAGGGCTTCGCGCCGCAGGACGGACATCCACCGGCATAGCGGGCGGCCGCTTCGTCGAGGCTGAGGTCGAGCTGGCCGGCGAGGGACGCCAGCCAGGCCAGGACATCGCCGAGCTCGTGGACCTGCTGATCCCGGTCGCCCTTGCGGACGGCCTGGGCCAGCTCCCCCACCTCCTCGACCAGCCAGGCGATGGTGGCAGGAACCCCGCGCGACCGATCGCGAACGCCGTACGTGTCGGCCATGAGCTGCTGGAACACCACGAGATCCACGCCGGGGAGCGTAGGTGGGTGGGGTCACTCGGTCACTCCCCTTGGAGCCCGACGCCGATCCAGTGGTCCCCGCGGTCGAAGCGCCAGCGGGCCGGCGGAGGATCGGCGCCGTAGGTCACGCTGATGATCAGGCGATCCATCTGGTCCCGGCCGAAGGCGCCGACCGGGCTACGGCCACCGCCGTCCAGGATCGGGCTGTCCGGCTGCTGCGGCGGGGTCCGGCCGGTGGGATCGAACGGCGAGCCGTCGCTCCGGCGCAACGGCATGAACCCACCGGCGATCACCGTCTGCGACCTGAACCCGCCCGCCACCTTGCGCAGGCACGTGACGGCGTGGGCCCGCTCGATCTGGTCGCTGAGACGGATCGGTACGACCAACAGGCCATCATCGGCCAGCTGGTCGTACCAGGCCCTTGGCACCGCGGCGCTGCTGGCCGTGACCTCGATCCGATCGGCCAACGCATCCCTGGACGCAGCCAGCCCGGGCATCCCGACCGCACCGTCACCCGCCACCACGTGGGCCCGGGATCCCACCGACCGCAACGCCGCCGCGGCCTGGCGGGCGATCTGGAGGTCGATGTCGACAGTGACGACCAGTCCGTCCTCGGGGCCGACCAGCAGCCCGAGCAGGGCGGCGTTGTAGCCGGTACCGGCCCCGATCTCCAGGACCCGATGCCCGAGGCGGACATCGAGCATCTCCAGCATCAGGGCCATGATGGCCGGCTGGGAGGACGACGAGAGCGGGATGCGGCTGTCCGGATCCCGCCGGGTGACGATGGCGTCGTCCCGGTAGACCGCGGTCAGACCGAACCGCTGCATGGTCTCGGGCAGGAAGGCTTCGCGCGGCACCGCCAGGAATGCCCGGGCCACCCTGCGATCGTGGAGCAACCGATTGCGCCACAGATGCTCGACCAGCCGCCGTCGGAGCTGCGCGCTCAGCCCCTCGGCACCATCGACCATCAGGGGATCGTAGGACCCCGATCCCCCGGCTCCGCTCCGCTGACCAACGCACTAGGGGTAGTAGAGGCCAATTCCGTCGGGGTAATCGAGCTCGCGGTCCATCACTTCCGGAGCCGCGGCTCCTGGGACGAGACGACGGACGCTTCCCGCCTTGGGGAGCGGGCCGACACCATCGTCTCCGAGCCCCAGGCCGAGGTCCGCGAAGTAGATCGTCCCGTCCGGCAGCACCGCCAGACCAAGGGGCGAACCGGTGCTGTACGGCGTGGGACCGAACGTCTCCCCCTGGGGCGGGGCCAGCAGGGTTTCGACATAGGCGCCATCACGGTCGTAGTGGGCGATGGTGCCGGTGAAGGCACTGCTCACGTAGAACCCGCCGTCCTCGCCGGCCCTGATCAGGGCGTTGGGAGTCGGGGCATGGTCGTCGGCCGGGATGAACCGGGCCTTGTCGACTGCGTCGGCCAGCGGAGCGCCGGTGGGGTCGGTCCGGCCGCAACCACCGGCCGCCTCATCCGAGGTCGGGTAGGGCCCGCTGTACCGCAGGACACCGTTGTCGGGAGGGCGCGCCGTCGTGACGTAGATCTGATCGTCCTCATCGACGACGATTCCGCCGGCGGTCGGGATAGCGACGTCGATCTTGCAATAGCTGACGGTCTCGCTGTCGAACGGCGGGAACCACACGATCAGCTGACCGGTGGGATCCCCCGTGACCTGGTTGCCGATGTCCGTGGTCACCACCCGGCCATCGGTGAGGACGCCGCAGCCGTAGTTCTCGGGGTTGGCGTCGTCCACCTGGTACGTGGGGACCAGACGTCCCACCTCGCGGGCGGACAAGTCCCCTACCGCGGTGCCGTCGACCTCGAAGATGCCCCAGCCCGGAGTGCGCTCGGGCTGTCCGGTGTCCTCGCCGGCGATGAAGCGGTGGGGGTCGTCGGGGAAGAAGCAGATCTGGCCGTTGATGTCCATGCCTCCGGCCGGGTCATCGGTGACGGTGCGGATGACGGTCTGCTTCTCGAACGGCGGGTCGGGGGTGTAGGCGTTGAGGTTGTTGCCCTCGGTGCTGAACACGATGGGCCCGGCGTCGGCAGCGGCTTCGGAGGGACTCGACGAGTCGTCGGATCGGTCGGCCTGCTTGTCGTCGTCGTCGCCACAGGCCCCGGCGGCCACGAGCGCGCCGAGGACGACGAGGCCGAGCAGGTGCTGCGAGCGGGTTGTCATGGGAGCCCTCCGGTCATCCGCCACGTGGGGCGAACGGGATGTCGAACGAGTTGGTCGTGACCAGGCGGTCGAAGCCTTCGGTGATCGAGGGCAGCTCGCTGGGCTGGTCGACCGCGAGGATGCTGATGCGGTCATAGCTGGCGCCCGGCGTGGGGATGTCGGTGGACGTGCACTCGTAGTTCTCGTCCAGAACGCAGACGAAGCCGCCCACCGGGTTGTCGGTGCCTTGTGACAGATAGACCCCGTAGACGTGAGCGCCGTCGCCGGCGGCGGTGCTGCCCGGCCGGAGCCACCGCTCGGGCGGACCGAGTCCCTTGGCTCGGACCTCGACCCGGAACGGATCGGCGCTGACCTGCACGGTCCCCGAGCCGATGGCGCCGTCGACCCGCTCGATCGTCAGCTCGAAGCCCAGGGGGCAGGGCGAGGCGACGCAGGGCTGGGCCAGCGCGGCCGGGTCGAGCGGTCCTGCCGGCTCGGTGGACACGGTGGTCTCGGCGCTCGTCGTGGACGATGACCCGTCCGTCGCGTCGAGGGTGAAGCGGTAGACCCCGGCCGCCTGGTTCGGGTTGCTGTCACCGGGCTCGCGCATCCCGGCCACCGCGATCACATCGTTGCCGACGATGGCGGCACCGCCCGACACCGCTCCGCCCATGGTCTGCGACCACAGGACTTCGCCGGTGTGCAGGTCGAGGGCCCGGAAGGTGAAGTCGGTCGCGCCGAGGAACACCACGCCATGGGCTTCGGTCGAGGCGGCGTAGGTCGGCCCGGAGGCGGGCTGCTGCCAGACGATGTCGCCGGAGGTTGCGTCCAGGGCGTGGAGGTAGGGCTCGCCGCCCACGGCCGTCCCGCCGACGATCACGCCGTCGGCCTGCGCGGTCGGCCCGATGAACCCGCCGGTCGAGAAGTTGCCGTTGGGTCGGGGCAGCCCCGGCTCGGCCGCCCTGCGCTGCCAGATCGGATCGCCGCTGGCCCGATCGACCGCGTAGTAGACGCCGTCCTTGTTGCCGAGCCCGACCACGTCACGATCGCCGATCTCGAACAGGTTGGGGGCGCCGGCGAAGTCGAGGTCGTTGAGGCCCTGGTCATGGGGTTGGTACGCCCAGGCCTGCTGGCCGGTGTCCAGGTCGAGCGCGAGCAGGGCCTCGCTGTTCCTGCCCCATGCTTCGGCCGAGGTGCAGTTCCCGGTGCCGACGAAGACGACCCGACGCTCCAGGTCAACGCTCGGCGACCCCCACACGTCGCCACAGCCCGGGCCGGTGTCCTCGCTGGGCGCCGTCGTAGCCATCCAGCGACGGGCGCCGGTCTTCGCATCCAGCGCGACAACGCCCGCTGGCTCGCCTTCCGCCGAGTTGTGCACATCGGTCCCGAAGATGACCAGGCCGTCGACGACGACCGGCGAGCTCTCGATCTCCGTCGGGTCATTGTCGTCGCCGCCACGGCCCAGCTCCCGCTTCCACAGGAGCTCACCGTCGTCGGCATCGAGGGCGTACATGGTCTTGCCGCCGCCGAAGAACACTGTCCGGGTTCCGTCCACATCGGCCACCGCCGCGGACGAGACGATCTGTCCGGCGTAGACCCGTGGGTGGACCTCGGTGCGGTACGACCAGCGGAGCTCCCCGTCCTCCAGGTCGATGGCGTAGAACCGACCCGACCAATCGCCCACGAACACCATCCCGTCCACCACGGCGGGCGTAGAAGTTACGGCGTCGTCGGTGTTGAAGAACCAGGCCTGATGAAGCTCGTCGACAGTGTCCGGACCGATGTCCGTCTCACACGGATAGGAGAACGTCCGCTCGACGGACTGCCCCCACATCGGCCAATCACACCGATCAACTCCCGCATCGCGGTCGGACCCGCCCGATCCGTCTCCGCCGCAGGCCCCCACCCCGACGACCAGAACCACAGCAGCGCCCCACCAGAGGCCCCCCGGCTCTAACACTCATGTCACATTATCGGAACCACCTTGAGAGAGCAGGTCTGGCCGCTTCGTGCGTGAGCGGTGCCAGCGCATCGCCGCCGCCCAGCCCCGCATCGCGAAGTACCAAAGCAAATCCGACCGGGAGTACCCGGTGGTCCGACTCACCCTGCGGTGACTGCCATGCGGCGACCGCGAAGGCCGCCTTGACCGAGATGGTCGGGCTGGCGGGATTTGAACCCACGACCCCTGCGTCCCGAACGCAGTGCTCTACCAAACTGAGCCACAGCCCGATGATGTGGAGACGAGAGCCTACCGGTCCGAGCGCGGCGGGTTCGACTCCGTTCGCGGCGGCCGTTCCGTGGCTCCGAACTGGGCCAGACAAGGCGCCAATCCGTCGACCTCGACCTCCGGTCGGGTCTGTTGCTCCCAGTCGTCCCGAGACAGGCGAAAGAAGACCTGGCGCCGACCCCGGTCCTCGGACACCTCGATGCGTTCGCCGTTGGGCTGGTAGCCGAGACGCCGGGTCACCCCGAGGCTGGCGGCGTTGTCGTCCCAGACATCGGTCTCGGCCCGTCGGGCTCGCAGGCCGGCGAAGGCCAGGTGCAACACCGCAGCCCGCATCTCGGTGCCAATGCCTCGCCCCTGATAGTCCCGACCCAGCCAGGAACCGGTGTTGACCGTCCGCCGCAGGACGAAATCTCGACCGGTCATCCCCTGGGTGCCCACCACCTGGCCCTCGAAGACCACGACGGGGTTCCAACTCCAGTCGTCAGGCGCCCATGCGCCCCGGGTCCGCCAGTGGTACTGGATCACCCCCCCGCTCCAGCTCACCCTCGGGGCCCGGGACCAGGGGATGCCAAAGGGCATGTCGTCGACATCGTGGATCCCGGCCGCGGCCACCTCGGCCAACGCCACCAGGTCGTCGTCGCTGGGCCAGCGCAGCTCCAGGCGCGACGTGGTCAACCGCAGTCCGGCGATGGGCCAATGGTCGACGAGAGCGCCCATGACCAAAGTGTGACGCGGCGCTGTGACCGACCCCGGGTGAATTAGGACCTAGACCGAGGCCAGGCCCGACGGCTCCTCGTAGGTGCGGCCGTCCATCAACTCCCGGGCCGCCCGGCGGATCCGGAAGGCGTCGAGCGGCTTGATGAGCCAGCCGTCCACGCCGGCCCGGCGAGCCAGGGGCACGTCGGCCGGACGATCCAGCAACAGCAGCACCGGCACCGTGGGCAGCCGGCCGTCCTCGGCTTCCTGATCGAGGTACAGGAAGGTGGCGATGCCCCCCATGTTGCCGATCTGAAGGTCGAGCACGATCAGATCCGGGTCGTGCTCCCGGACCAAGTCCGGTACCTCCTGGCCACTTCGGGCGCGCAGCACCTGTGTACTCTCATCGGCGAGCGCCGCGTCGACTTCCTCGTAGATCCAGTCGGCATCGGTCGCGATCAACACTTCTGACACGGTTGGCGAGGCTACGAGGAGGGAACGGTCTCGTGCCAGCACCGGCACCGCGGGCGTGCCGTCGGGCAGCCGAGCACACGCCGCTAGCATCGCCGGGCGACCTCAAGAGGAGGAGCCAGTGCTCGACATCCAGGTGGAGGACGCCGCCGACCACACAGTCTGTCGCCCGGTGGGCGAATTGGACGCGTACACAGTCGGACAGTTCCGAGACTCGCTGGCCAAACTGGCTGATCAGCGCTATCTGCTGATCGACCTGTCGGCCGTCCCGTTCATGGACTCGGCCGGGCTGGGCGCGCTCATCGGTGGCATCCGTCGAGCGCGCGAGGCCGGCGGCGACGTCGCGGTGGCTTGCAGCCGTCCCACCCTGACGAGGCTGTTGCATACGACCGGTTTCGACCGCATCGTGCCGGTCACCGAGACCGTCGATGCCGCGGCCGACGCCCTACGCGACGCCGCAACCACGGGAGACGACTGACGCCGCCCAGTCAGACGCAGCAGTTCGACTGACCGAGCGTCAGGTCGCCTCGGCGTAGAGATGGCGCGCCACGAGCGCCATCCCGTTGAGGTCGTGCACGTCGCTGCGCAGGAACGGCACCCAGACCACCGGGGCCGGGGCGACGGCCTCGGCCAATCCGGCCAGGTGCTCGCGCTCCCGGCTGGCGACGGTCTGGAAGTCGGCGAGGTTGCTGTAGAGGCTGCCCAGCTCGGTCCCGGCCAGGGTTTCGGACCGCGCCCGCGTGGCTTCTGCCAACCCTTCTCCGAACAGCGGGTGGACCCGGTTGACCACCAGGCCCTCGACCTTGATGCCACCTTCGGCCAAGCGTTGGGCGAAGAAGTGGGCCTCCTGGAGGGTGTCCCGCCGGGGTGACGCCACCAGGATGAACGCCGTCTCGGGCGCGGCCAGCAGCTCGTTGACCCGCAGGGCCCGGTCCCGGAAGCCCTCCTCCATCCCCTCGAAGGCCCGGAAGAACGCCACGGCGTCCTCGATGACATCGCTTCCGACGACCCGGGCGACCGTGCGCAGGAACGTCTGGGCGGCCACGTTCACCGCCTTGGCGATCCCTCGGCTCGGCGCCACCAGCACCCGGAACAGGCGGTGCTCCAGGAACCGGGACAGCCGCCGGGGGGCGTCGAGGAAATCCAACGCGTGCCGGGTAGGTGGCGTGTCCACCACGACGAGGTCGAAGTCGGTCTCCTCGTGCAGCTCGTACAGCTTCTCCATCGCCATGTACTCCTGGGTGCCCGACAGCGCCCCGGAGATGTTGCGATAGAAGCGGTTGGCGAGGATCCGTTCGCCCTGCTCCGGAGTCGTGGCGTGCTTGACCACCAAGGCATCGAAGGTGGACTTGGTGTCGAGCATCACCGCCCAGAGCTCGCCCGGCCAGTCGCCCTCGATGCGGCTGGGGGCGTTGCTCAGCCCGGCCAGACCCAGAGCGTCGGCCAGCCGTCGAGCCGGATCTATGGTGACCACCATCGTCTTGCGCCCCAGCTTGGCGCCTTCCAGAGCAACGACCGCCGCGGTGGTGGTCTTGCCCACCCCACCGGATCCGCAACACACGATCGTGCGTCGCTGAGCGGTCAGGCTCCCGAGATCAGCGTCAGGCATCAGGCGGGTAGCTCGCTGAGCGCGGCGATCTCGTCCAGCAAGGACCGAGCGAGCTGGTCCACCTCTGCGGGGCCGACCGACGCCGTGAACAGGAAGGGCGTCTTCAACTGGGGCAACGGAAGCTCGGACTGCAGACGCTCCACCTGCTCGGCCTGGAGCTGCATGCGATGGCGGCGGAAGTCGGCCGCAGCCGCCAACGCTTCGGCCTCGCCGGGGCGCAAGGACGTGCCAGCCACGGCGGCGGCCTCTACGGGGTCGGCATCGAGGTCCATCTCGGGATAGACGCCGTTCACCACGATCGGACCCAGCCCGAGCCCCACCCGGTCCTCCAACGAGAAGGCCGTCTCGATGGCCTCGTTGACCGGCGTCTCCTCGGGGAGGGTCACCAGCATCACCTGGCAGCGTCGGTGATCCTCGAGCAGCTCGAGGACGTCCTTGGCCTGGGCCTGGATGGGACCGACCCGCACCGCATCGAGCAGGCCGCGAGGCGATTGCAGGAACGTGATGGCGTGCCCGGCCGCCGGGGCGTCGAGCACGATCAGGTCCGCGGTCTCCGCGCGTTCCAGCTGCTTCACCTTGCCCAACAGGAGGATGTCCTTGATGCCGGGCGCCGCGGTCGCCACCACATCGAGCGCTCCCGAGGACACCAACCGCTTGGAGATGCGTGACAACCCGTGGTCCCGGAGGTACTCCAGCAGTGCCTCGTCGGGCGTGACGGTCCGAGCTCGCACATCGGCCGCTCCGCCGGGAAGCTCACCGGACGAAAGGACGATCTCGTCGTAACCCAACTCGGCCCGACCGAACATCGCGGGCAGCCCCGATTTCCCTTCTACCTCGACCACAAGGGTCGACAAGCTGGCGAGGGAAGCGGCTCGGGCCAGCGCGGCGCTGACCGTCGTCTTGCCTACCCCGCCCTTCCCGGCCACGATGACCAGCCGACATGCAGCGAAGAACTGTGCAGGATCCAACAGACACACGGTCCGACGGGAGTCTCCCGGCGGTCCGTCGGACTCTAATGCGACGCCCGTGGAACCCTCCCCCAGCCGCGAGCGAGCAGCTCAGCCCTGCTCGTCAGCCGCGATGGCGGCGGTTCCGCCTGGTCGTGGCCACCGTCGCGACGCTCGTCGGGCTAGGGGTGATCGCCCAGGCCTCGCCCGCCGCGGCCAGCGCCGATGCCGCCAACTGTGACCCGGACAACGTCTATGTGCTGATCATCCAGGCGACCGGTCGGCTCGACCCGGTGCTCGTGGACTATCTGGACTCCCAGATCAAGAACGCGGCCGACGACGGCGGATGTGCCGTGTGGGCCGTGCTTCAGCTCAACAGCAGCGGGGCGGCCGGCAACGAGGACGGGCTCAACGAGCTGCTCGGGACCCTCCGGTCATCGTCGGTGCCGGTCGCGGTCTGGGTGGGACCGTCCGGCAACCAGGCGACGGGCGAGGCGGTAGATCTGCTGGCCGTGGCCGACAAGACCGGGATGGCACCCCCCAACGCCCACATCGAGGTCACGCCGGCCCTGCTCGCCGCTCGAGGCCTCGACGCCGCCGACCTGGGCAACGTGGACGTGGGTGACCGGGTCAGCGCCGAGCGGGCCAAGAAGCTGGACCTGGTCGACGACGACAGCGCCACGATCGTGGACTTCGTCGGCCGCTTGGACGGGGTCGAGTCGAAGGTCACCGATGGCGACAAGCGCCAGGTGACCACCGAGGTGCACTTCAGCAAGCTGCCCATCTCGGGCCAGCTGATGCACACGGTGTCCAGTCCGGCGGTGGCCTACCTGCTCTTCGTGATCGGCCTGGCCCTCCTGGTGTTCGAGTTGTTCACCGCCGGGGTGGGCATCGCCGGAATGGTCGGCGCGGGATCGCTGATGCTGGGCTGCTACGGCCTGGCCAGCCTGCCGACCCGACCACTGGGCGTCGCCCTGCTGCTGCTGGCCATGTTCGGCTACGCGATCGACGTCCAGACCGGGGTTCCACGGGTTTGGAGCGGGATCGCTACCGGCGCCTTCGCGCTCGGCTCCCTGCTGTTGTTCGATGGCGTGTCGGTGAGCTGGATCACGTTGCTGGTCGCCATCGCCGGCATGACCCTGGCCATGCTCAGCGGGATGCCGACGATGGTGCGCAGCCGGTTCTCCACCCCCACGATCGGCCGGGAGTGGATGGTCGGCGAGATCGGCACGGCACGAACTGCAATCTCACCTGACGGGATCGTCATCGTCCGGGATGCTCCGTGGCGCGCCCGCACCAACAGAGCGACGCCCATTGGCAAGGATGAGGCGGTTCGCGTCGTCGCCATCGAGGGTCTGGTGCTGGAGGTGGAGCCCGAGTCGGGTGGGGCAAAGGACTACCGGGAGCGAGCTAAACAACGCAGTTGACATTTGGTCCTACCGCCGGGCACTTGGAGCCGGTCATTGCATCGTTGGCTCGGAGCGTGCATTGGGGCCTACGACAGCAAGACAGACCGAAAGCAATGTTCACCACCTGCCAAGTTTGCTGTCAGCAAGCGGATTGGGTGCGAAAGTTTATCTTGTTGCAGGGACAGGTGAGTTGTAGGGTCAGCGACGAAAGGGGGGATGCCTGTGAGTGCACAGCGTGTCGAGGAAGCATGGCAAGTAAGGGCTGCATGTCGTGGCCCTCAGGCGGTTGTGTTCTTCCCGCCAAGTCACTTTGAGCGGAAGAGCGACAAGCTTCAGCGCGAAGAGCAGGCGAAGTCGATCTGTTCAACGTGTGTCGTGCGGGAACCATGCCTGCAGTACGCGTTGCGGATCCGGGAGCCACACGGCATTTGGGGCGGTCTCAGCGAGGCCGAACGCCGAGCGATCGTGGCTCAGCAGAACTAGCGGAGCTGGTTTCGCGAACCTGGCACGCTCGATCGGCTGGGGCGTCGACTCGTCGGAGCCACGCTCCAGCCGGTTGAGGGACTTGATCCTCACCTCCCGGCGGATTTGCGGTGGACCTTCCATCCCGGTCGTCTGGGCCGAGCTCGGCCGGCACAACGCGCCCCTGTCTCAGCGCGCGTGCCGTAGATGACCGAGGGGGAGAGCTCTCCGCCGGCAAAGCGCCCGTGTAGGCGCGCGACGGCATCGCCGCCACGATCCACACGGCCCCACGACACGACAGTGAGCCCGAGGCAGAGCAGGCCGGCGACCAGCATCGACAGATCCCAGCCGCCGGCGGCTCCATCAAACGCCGTCGACACCAAAACCACGGGCAGCAGCACAAGCACCCCAGCACCGGCCCTTGTGGCCAGCTTCTGCGTCATGCTCTGCCCTCCCCCCGGTGGGTCTCGGACACCTCTGGCGTCGCCACGAGGGACCCCACCCCCGTGAGCGGGGTTATGTTACTGCTCGGTAGCCGCTCTGTGAAGGGGGTCACAGGGATTTGGACGAGCGTTGCTCCGGATGCCCGTCGAGCCGGAGGCGCGGAGGATGACCAGTAGATGACGAGGGGTAGGCTGGGAGCGTGGACACGGGCTTCCTACCTCTCGCCGACGAAGCCCCCGCCCGCTGACCGACCATGGGCTGGATCGTTCTGCTGGTGCTCCTGGCGCTCCCGGTTGCCGAGCTCACGGTGCTGGTGAAGGTCGCGGGTGACATCGGGGTCTTCAACACCATCGGTCTGCTGATCCTGGTCTCGCTGGTCGGCGGTCGGCTGGCCAAGCAGGCCGGGCTCGGGGTGGTCAACCGGCTGCGCCAGGCTCAGGCCGAAGGCCGTCCGCCCAGCCGGGAGCTGGTCGACGCCGGGCTCGTGCTGTTGGCCGGCGTGCTGCTCGTGCTCCCCGGGTTCATCAGCGACATCTTCGGCATCCTGCTGCTCTTCCCGCCCACCCGGGCCGTGGCGCGCACCCTGGTGCTGCGCCACCTCGCGCGCCGGGGCCAGCTCGTCGTGGTCGGCCGCAGTCGCGGCGGCCAGGTGGTGGAGGAAGACGTCTGGGACGTCGAGTCCTGGGAGGACACCCCACGCTCCGGTGGTGGCGGCGAGATCGGATCTGGCTCGTGAGCGAGAGCGGCGCCCTCGCCGAGGTCCCCAAGCCGATCGTCTATGGCGTCGCCAGCGCGCTATCACCCATGGTGCGGCGCATCGTGTGCCACAACCCGTCGATGATGACCGGGCCGGGCACCAACACCTATCTGGTCGGCATCGACGAGATCGCGGTGATCGATCCGGGTCCGTCCGACGCCGGCCATCTGGATGCCATCGCCGGCTGCGGTGGCGACCGGATCCGCTGGATCCTGCTGACCCACACCCATGTGGACCACTCCCCCGGGGCCATCGGCCTCAAGGAGCGCACCGGAGCGGACATCCTGACCTTCGAGAGCCGCGACGGGATCACCGCCGACGGACAGCTCGGTGACGGCGACGTCATCGAGGCCACCGAGTACCACCTCAACGTCCTGCACACGCCTGGGCACGCATCCAACCACCTGTGCTTCCTGCTGCCCGAGGAGCGCACGCTGTTCACCGGCGACCACATCATGCAGGGGTCGACGGTGGTCATCGCTCCACCCGACGGCGACATGCGGGCCTATCTCGAGTCGCTCGAACGGCTCACGCAGATCCGCCCCCGGCTGCGCACCATCGCCCCCGGTCATGGTCATCTGATCGAGGATCCGCTGGCGGTGATCGACGGCTACATCAGCCATCGTCTGGAGCGGGAGAAGCAGGTCCTCGCCGCCCTGCGAGCCGCGGGCACGAGCACTGTCGCCGATCTGGTCGAGACCATCTACACCGACGTGCCGGCCGAGCTGCACCCGGTGGCGGCGTTCTCGGTCTGGGCCCACCTGCTCAAGCTGGCCGACGACGGCTTGGCCGAAGGCAACGAGCTCGACGCACCCTGGACCGCCAAGGCGGCGTAGTCGCGGGGCGTCAGACGTTGGCTTCGTCCAACGCCACGTTCATGGCGTCGAACATCCGCGCACTGCATCCGGCCATGTCCGAGGGGGGCACCGCCTCCTCGACGATGCGCTCGGCGATGGCTCGAAACGCCTCGGCCGCGGGACCATCCCCCAGCACGGCCGGTGCGCCGTCGTCGCCGCCCGCCGAAACCGAGGCCTCCAGCGGCACCGACCCGAGCAACGGGACGCCGGAATCGCGGGCCAGCTCCTCGCCGCCGCCGGTGCCGAACAGCGCGTAGTCCTCGCCATGGTCGCAGCGGAAGGCGCTCATGTTCTCGACCACCCCGGCGACCCGGAGGAAGCTCTTGCGGGCCATGCCGACCGCTCGCTCCGCCACCTTCTGGGCCACCCGTGCTGGCGTGGTGACCACCACGACATCGGCCCGGGGCAGCAGCTTGGCCACACCCATCTGCACGTCGCCGGTGCCCGGGGGCATGTCGATCAGCAGATAGTCGAGGTCGTCGCCCCACAGCACGTCCTGGAGGAAGTGCTGCACACCCCGGTTCAACATGAGGCCCCGCCACATGAGCGCGGTCTCCTCGCCCTCGACCAGCAGCCCCATCGAGACCACACGAACCACCCCGGCACCGATGCGACGCTCGCTGGGGACCATGTACTTCTTGCCGTCGCGGGTGGTGCCGCTGAGACGGCCCTCGACTCCCAGCATCCGGGGCACGGAGAACCCCCAGATGTCGGCGTCGACCACACCCACGGTGAGGCCTCGATCGGCCAGCGCCGCGGCCAGGTTCACCGTCACCGAGGATTTCCCCACACCGCCCTTGCCCGAAGCCACCAGGATGACCTTGGCCGTGACCGGTACCGAGGTGTCCTCGGGACGCTGGGTGACGTTCCAGCGAGCCTTGGCCATGGCCGTCGACTTCTCTTCGGCGGTCATCTCGGCCCAGCTCAGATCGACCGAAGCCACGCCAGCGAACGACCCCACCCGGGTCTTGATGTCCCTCTGGATCTGGGCCCGCAGCGGACAGCCCGCAGTGGTCAGGGCGATGGTGACGACGACCTGGGCGTTGTCATCGATGTCGATGGACCGCACCATGCCGAGATCGACGATGTCGCTGCCGAGCTCCGGATCGACCACTCCTCGCAGGACCTGCATGAGTTCAGTGGAAGTGGGGAGCGAGCCGGGCACATCGGCGATTCTACCGGTGCTCCCCGGTGAAACTCTGGCCCTATCGGTAGACTCCCAGCCGTGTCGGACGCCTCACCGGACGCAGCGCGGAGCCCTCGGCTCGCGGTCCTGAAAGCCCTGGGTGACAACACGCGTTACGCCATCTATCTCGAGTTGGCCCGATCGTCGCGCCCACTGGCCACTGCCGAGATCGCCGAGACTCTCGACTTGCACCCCAACACCGTGCGACCCCACCTGGAGCGGATGCGCGAGGTCGGGCTGCTCGACGTGGAGACCGAGGCCCGGGGTGCGGTGGGCCGTCCCCAGCACCGTTACTTCCTGGCCGCCGACGCGCCATCGCTGGGACTCGAACCACCGACGTTCCCGGTGTTGGCCCGCATGCTCCTGCGTCTGGCCGAGGCCGCCCGCGTCGGGTCGGAGGACGCGGTCGAGGCCGGCCGGGAGCAGGGTCTGACCGACGCGGAGACCGCTGACCTGACCGCGGTCGACGACGCCGAGGCCTGTCTCGCCGGATTGGTCGCTCGACTCGACGCCCTCGGCTTCGATCCCACGGTGCTGCACGAGGAGGCCAGCGCCACCGTCGGCTTCGCCCACTGTCCGTTCCGTGACCTGGCGGAATCCGAGCCCGACCTGATCTGCGGGCTGCATCGGGGCATGGTCGAGGGCCTCGTCGACGCCGCCGGCGGCGCGACCGTGACCACGTTCCACAACCTGCTGGATCGAACGCCGTGTCAGGTCTCCCTGGCTATGGCTGCTGGCTAGTGGACTGTCCTCTGTAACATGGGCCGGTACCCGGGGAAAGACCGAGGAGGCACCCAACCGTGATCGCCCTCACCGACAACGCTGCCGACAAAGTGCGTTCGCTCATGGACGCCGAAGGCGTGCCCGAGCTGGCGCTGCGCGTCGCCGTGCGGCCTGGTGGCTGTTCGGGCTTCAGCTACGAGATGTTCTTCGATACCGATTTCGCGCAGGACGACCAGGCGGCCGACTTCAACGGCGTGAAGGTCGTCGTCGATGCGTCGAGCGCCATGCTCCTCGAAGGCGCAACGCTCGACTACAAGGACGGCCTGCAGGGCGCGGGCTTCGCCATCGAGAACCCCAACGCACAGCGGACGTGCGGCTGCGGTCAAAGCTTCAGTTGAGTGACCGCCGGGCTGGCTTCGCCAGCACGAGCGGGTGACACGCGCCGGGTCTCGACCCCCACGGTCGAGCGAGCGTCCAGTTCATCCAACCCCACCTCCTCCCCCTCCTTCTGACGCGCCCGCGACTCCGCCGCAACATCTGGCCCCGCGCCATGACCGGCGACGGCTGGTCCTGGTCGTAGTCGTCGCCCTCGTCATCGCCGCCGGGGCGGTTGGCGTCCAGCGGATCATGGCCGGTGATGGTGACGACGACTCGGCCGCCGAGCCGGGCGACGATCAGAGTGCGGCCGATCAGAGCTCGGCTGACGCCACCACGCCGGAGACGCCGTCCTCCACCGAGGCACCCGCACCGCCGCGTCCGGCATCAGGCTTCGCCATCCCCGGTCTGCTCACCTTCCGAGGCAGCGCCAGCCGCACCTACTACGGCGAGGGTCCGGTACCGCACCAGCCCCGGGTCCTGTGGAGCTATCCGGGCGGCGGTGGCGGCATGTGCGCCGAATCGTCGGTGGGCAGCGAGACCAAGACCTGGTGCGGCAGCGGCTGGACCGGCGAGCCTGCGGTGTTCGAGCGGGACGGCCGGACCTGGGTGGTGTTCGGCGCCTACGACCGCAGCGTCCACTTCGTGGACTACAACACCGGGGTCGACATCCTCCCGCCCTTCCCCACCGGCGACATCATCAAGGGGTCGGTCTCGATCGATCCCGACGGGTTCCCGCTCGTGTACCACGGCAGCCGGGACAACAAGCTCCGAGTGCTGGCTATCGACGGAACCGAGCCCCGGGAGCTGTGGAGCCTCGACGCCACTGCGGTGTCCCCGACCAAGTGGAACAACGACTGGGACGGCACCCCGCTGGTCATCGACGACTACATGTACGAAGGCGGCGAGAACTCCCAGTTCCACGTGGTGAAGCTGAACCGCAGCTATGCCGCCGATGGGTCGGTCCAGGTGGCCCCGGAGTTGGTGTTCAACGCCCCGGGCTGGGACGACGAGCTGATCGCGTCCCTGGAGTCGCGGCAGCAGGACGTGTCCATCGAGAACTCGGTCGCGTACCGCGACGGCGTCGTGTACTTCGCCAACTCGGGTGGGCTGGTGCAGGGATGGGACGTGTCCGGGCTGCCCCAAGGAGTCCCGGCGACCCGCGTGTTCCGATTCTGGACCGGCGACGACACCGACGCTTCGGTGGTCATCGACGACGAGGGTTTCCTCTACGTGGCGGTGGAGAACGACCGCCACACCGCCCGCGGCGCCGAGGTGGGGCAGCTGCTCAAGCTCGATCCTCGTCAGCCCGACAATCCGATCGTGTGGTCGTTGGCCGACCCGACCGGGTTCTGGGCCACCCCCGCCCTGCACGAAGACCTGGTGATCGCCCCGGCCGACAGCGGCACGACCTACGCCGTGGACCGTCAGACCGGCGCGGTGCGTTGGACCGTGAACCTCCCGGGCCCCACCTGGCAGTCGCCGGTCGTGGTGGACGATGTCTGGGTCCAGGGCGACTGCAACGGGATCCTCCACGCCTACGACGTGTCCAACACCACTGTCCCGCCACCTCAGCTGTGGCAGGTCGAGCTGGGCGGGTGCATCGAATCGACCCCGGCGCTGTGGCACGGGCGTCTGTTCGTCGGCACCCGCGGCGGTCGGTTCTTCGCCATCGGCGATGGCTGACGCGGGCCCGATGCCGCTCAGCTTCGAGGTCGACGGGCGGCCGGTCGAGGTGGCCGACGACGGCACCAGCCTGTTGACCGTGTTGCGGGAGCAGCTGGGCCATCGCTCGCTCAAGGATGGCTGCAGTCCCCAAGGTCAGTGCGGCTGTTGCACGGTGCTGGTGGATGGCCAGCCCCGCGTGGCCTGCGTGACCCCGGCCCGTCGGGTCCGGGACCGGTCGATCACCACCCTGGAGGGCCTGCCGACCGAGAGCGCTCAGCGGTGGGCCGAGGCGTTCTGCGCCACCGGAGCAAGCCAGTGTGGCTTCTGCACACCGGGCATCGTGGTCCGCCTGCAT
The DNA here is from genome assembly GCA_036505485.1 of Acidimicrobiales bacterium. Taxonomy (GTDB): domain Bacteria; phylum Actinomycetota; class Acidimicrobiia; order Acidimicrobiales; family VFJN01; genus DASXTK01. The sequence goes on along the minus strand of DASXTK010000306.1, from coordinate 2,382 downwards.
GCCCTGCGGGCCAAGGGGACCGCGGTCGATGATCTGGGCGCAGTCGAGCAGGCGCTCCTGGCCCACCTCTGCCGGTGCACCGGTTGGCGCACCATCCTCGACGCCTGGCAGGCGGACTCCGCGCCCGCTTCCCGGGACCTGGATGCCGCGAGTCGCCGCGCCACGATCGAGGGACGCAGCCCCCAACGGGTCGCCCCCGACGTGGCGTTGGGGCTGGGTGGTTTCGCCGACGACACCGCACCGGCCGACGCCCTGGTCGCGGTCCCGGATGGCCGCGGCGGCTGGGCGGTGGCCGAGACCTTGGAGGAGGCCCGCGCCAACGCTGGCAAGATCCAAGGCCGGCGAACCACGACCCCTGCGGCGCCTCCACTGGACCTGCCGCCCGGCGACTGGGACGCCACCCTCCGCACCAGCTGGGTCGAGCCCGCCTACCTGGAGCTCGACGCCTCCTGGTGCGCCCCGGACGGCGAACCGGCCACGCCTCTGGCCAACGGCGGGGCCTTCGGCGGCAAGACCGACTCGGTGGCTGCGGCCGCGGCCCGGGAGCTGGCCCGCCAGCACGGCCGCACGGTCCGCGTCGTGCTGGCCCGCGAGGACAGCGTGCGCCTGGGCCCGAAACGCCCGCCCATCGCGGGCGGAGTCCGAGCCGACGGCACTGGCGTGATCCGCGTCGTCCACACCCCGGGGATCGCAGAGGCCATCCACCGAGTGGCGCCGAAGATCCAGATCGAGGAGGTCGAGGTCTCCGGGCCCCCGACCTCGGTCAATGTGCGAGCCGCGGGTTGGGCCGAGGCCCTGATCCTTCTGGCCGGGACGTCCGATCGGCCGGTGGAGATCGCCTCGCCTGAGGGAGCGACCGCCCGGGCACGCGTGGTCCTCGGTCCGGAACCTCTGGTCGAGGTCCAGGTCCGCTGCGGCCAGCCCCTGGACGAGGTCGTCCTCCGGTCCTACTGCATCGGCGCCAGCCACATGGCACTGGGCTGGGTGAGCAACGAAGCCCTGGCCGTCGACCCCGATGGAGAGGTCCACGACCTCACCATCCGCAGCTTCGGCGTTCTCCGGGCCGTGGACACGCCACCCATCGAGATCACGCTGGAACCCGATGACGGTCCCCCGGTCAACGGTTCCGACGCGGTGTTCGCCGCGGTGGCTGCCGCCACCTGGATCGCCCAGGGACGCCCGACCGACTGGCCCACCGGCCAGCGAATCCGGGGCTGACCCAAAGTTCGATCAGGCAGTAGGGTCCTGCGGCGATGACCACAGCCCCCAAACCCGTCGGCGCCTACACGCCCATCGTCCGGGCCGGCGACTGGCTGATCGTGTCCGGACAGGTTGGCATGGGGGACTCGGGTCGACTCGCCGCAGGCGGAACCGCCGGAGAGCTGCGCCAGGCCATCGCCAACCTTCAGGCCCAGCTGGCCACCCAGGACGCCCGGCTCGATCAGGTGGTGAAGACCACCGTGTTCCTGCGCCACATGAGCGACTACACGGTCATGAACGAGGTGTACATCGACTGCTTCGGCGACCATCGTCCGGCCCGCTCCGCGGTCGGCGTGGCCGAGCTGCCCATCGGGGCACTGGTCGAGATCGAGGCTTGGGCCTGGGTCGGCGGGGACCGCTAGCGTCACCGTCATGCTCGGTGCCGCCCTCATCGTCATCGCCCTGCTGCTGATCCCGGTCGGGGTCATCATGTCCGGCGCCGTGGCCGCCGCCCTGCTCGGCTGGTCCTTGCAGACCGACGCCGAGGCCCGTCATGAGGGCAGCGAGCTGATCGCCCTCAACAAGTAGAGGGTTGGGCGGTCACGTCCCCCAACGTGACTGGCCGAAGCGATAGCCCACCGAGCGGACGGTCTGGATCAGGTTGGCGTGCTCCTCGCCGAGCTTGGCCCGGAGTCGCCGGATGTGGACGTCCACCGTGCGGGCCCCGCCGTAGTACTCGTAGCCCCACACCCGCGACAGCAGCGTCTCCCGGGTGAAGACCTTGCCGGGGTGGGTGGCGAAGAACTTGAGGAGCTCGTGCTCCATGTAGGTGAGGTCGAGCGGCCGCCCGCCGACCGCCGCCTGGTAGGTCTCGAGGTTGATGACGAGGTCGCCGTACTCCACGACCTCGGGCCCGGTGGCCCGCCCGGCCCGCCAGGCCAGGAGCCGCAGCCGGGCCTCCAGCTCCTTGGGGTGGAACGGGGTGAGGCAGAAGTCGTCGAAGAGGTCCTCCCGCAACTCGAGGTCCCCCAGCTGGTTCCCGGCCACCAGCACGAGCACCGGCTGGACGGGGACGTCGCGCCGCCGTAGCGCCCGGCAGATCACGAAGGCGCCCTCGGCGTCGCTCTCGGCCGTGACCACCGCTCCCGCCCACCCGTCGGGCGGCTCGAGCTGGGCGGCGAT
>DASXTK010000305.1:0-23639 GCA_036505485.1 Acidimicrobiales bacterium | reverse complement strand
CGAGGGGAGTCCTCTAAGCCCGGAAATGCCGCCTGTAGGGCCAGGCATGCATCGGCGACGCGGGCGCCGACCAGCTCCTCGACCTCGCCCCAGCCCTCGGCCCGCGGTGCCTCGATCGTGCGGTTGTAGGGCTGGCCGAAGGCGATCACGTAGGCGCCGCGCTGGCGCAGCGCGGCGATGTTGTGGGGTGCGTCCTCGACGTAGCAATCGGCCTCGACCTGGGGCTTGGCGCCCAGGAAGCACAGGTCGCGGTAGGGGATGCTCACCGCGTCGAGCCAGGCCACCGTGTCCCCGACCGCTACCGCGTGACCCCAGTTCCCGTAGAGGCGGTGGGTGATGATGCGGATCCAGATGCCGGCATCGGACAGGCGCCACAGGGCATCGGCGACGCCGTCGATCGCCGGCATCGACCGGAAGATGCGGTGCTCCAGTACCGCGGCTTGGTGGAGCTCGTCGAACTCGTGGGGGGCCAGGCCCCACTCGCCGAAGTCCCAGGAGTGCTCCAACGGCAGTGAGTCGGGATCAACGCCGCGCCGGGACGCCACGACATCCCGCAGGGCGAAGGTGTAGTTCCCGCAAACCCCGTCGAGATCGACCCCCAAGATGAACTCAGACGACCTCATGCCCCAGACGCTACGGCCGGCCCGTCGTTAGTCGGTGATCTCGGTGCTGCGGGACTGCCAGATGCGGCCTACGACCACGTCGGCGGCCAGCATGAGGACCGCCAGCCAGCCCGCGGGATGGGGTTCGCTCAGCTCGATGGGCCACTCGAAGCTGGCCTCGGGCTGGTGCAGGATCTGTTCGTAGAGCACATAGGCCATGGCGATGCCCAGGGCGAACGGGCTCACCAGCAACAGCCAGCGCCGGAACTTCTCGTGGCGGGTTCCGAGGCCGGCGGCGACCCCGACGACCAACCCCACCAGGGGTCCGGCCAGGATGAAGCTGCCTATGCCGAGGGTGGCGCCGACGATGTAGGCGGTGCGGCGGCTGGGCAGCGCTCCGTGGTACCGGAACGCCAACACCGGCGAGTACGGCTCGGGCATGGCGGAGGGTGCAACCAGCGCCAGGCGGGGACGCCGTACTACCAGGGCCAGGCAGATCAGTACGGCCACACCGGAGAACCACAAGGCTGCGGTCACTCGTTTCTGGGGGGTGAAGCGCAGGTCGACCACGAAGGACTCGTCGGTCGGAACCACCAGCCAGCCGTTGGCGAAGCCGTCGACCAGGTCCGGTGGAGCCAGCGTCGACCCGTTCACCGAAGCGCTCCAGCCCATGTTGTAGCTCTGCCCCAGGACCAGCCAGAACGGCTCGTCGCGGGTGGCTCCGGTGACCTCGAGCCGGATGTGGTCCTCGTCGTCGTTGACCACCTCGACCTTGGGCGCCGGACCGGCCGCGGCGGCCGACGTCGCAGCCGGGGTGGCGCTGTCGGTTCCGGCGCCGGCGGCCTCCTGGACCAGGGTCTCCTGCTCGGTGGAGGCCTGGCCCCCGGCGTTGGACCGCAGCACCAGCTGATCGATGTCGATCCCGGTGTCGAGACCCTTGGCCGAGCGCAGGGTGCGGGAACCGCCGTCCAGCATGACCGGCTGGTCGTCGCAGGTGCGGACGCTCAGCGGTCGACCGGCCAGGGCGTCGGCCATGGCTCCGGAGACCTCCACCGGCACCGCAGCACCGTCCACCGACAGCAGGTCCGGGCGGCAGCCGCTGTCGAAGGTCTCGGACAGCGCCGGGACCTTGGGAGCCGGCAGGTCGATCTCGGCGATGGCCGCAGGCTCGGCGATGGCCCGGTCGCTGTTCCAGTCGTTGGTCAGTCGCTCCCGGGCGTCGGTCAGCTTGATCCGGAAGCTGGTGCCGGTCACTTCCTGGGGAAGCTCGACGTTGACCGTCGTGGTGGCGTTCTGGTGATCGCCGTCGGCGATGTCGGGCAGCTTGAGCCGGGGCTCGATCGGCACCCCGCCGACCCACAGCTCGATCTCGGTGGGCACCGAGTGCAGACCGTCGGCCACCACGGTGAGCGGCAGGTTGCTGATGGTGATCGGCTCGGTGGTGTTGACCTCGACCCACTGGTTGGTGGGCCGGCTGCGGATCGTGGTCCAGGCGGTGTTCGGGTCACCGTCGAAGGCCGCGGCCGGGGTCTGCAGCGATCCGGTGAGCTGGGCGCCGGCCCGGACCCAGGTCACGGATCCGTCGTGGGGTCGTCCGAGCAACGCATCGAGCAGGAACGCATCGACCCGGGCCGATAGCCGGGCGTCGCCGATCAGGCTGAAGTCCCGCCGGCTGTGCAGGTTGAACTTCCGTATCAGCGACCGTTCCTCGTCGTCACGGGTCGGGTCGGTCGGATCCTGGCGCTGCCGGGTCAGGCTGATGGCCAGCGGATGGTTGTTGGACTCGTCGCCGGCGGCCTCGAGCAGGTCGGTTGGGAGCCGGATCACCTCCTCCGGCGGAACCACGTCGGCGCCCATGATCTCGACCTCGGAGAACCCCAGGCTGCTCTGGCCGCTCCAGCGGGGCAGATCCCCCACGGTGTCCTGCAGGATCTCGATCGAGACCTGGTTGAACGTGCGCTTGGGGAAGGTGACGATCTGGCCCGGTTCATCCCGTGACTGGGTGCTCAGCTCCACGTCCACCGCGTCGCCGCCGTCGAAGCGCAGCCGCACCTTGGTGATGTACCGGGTCGAAGGACCGTTGACCGGCTGCATCAGGCGGATGGAGTCGGTGGACACCGGCTCGGTCAGGGTGATCTCCAGCCGCTCGCCCCGGGCGTCGGTGAAGGCGCCGGTCCGCCAGGCCGTCGTCGGGTCGCCGTCGATGGCGAGGATGGGCCGTTCCTCGGGTGAGTAGGTGATCTCGTTGCCGTAGGAGGTGGCCTCGGCGTCGATGTGGCGGGGCCGGAACCGGACCGTCTGCTGCTCGGTGGTCTCGTCCGGGAAGATCGGTAGGCGGTTGTCGTTGAGGTCCTCGCCCAGCGGACCGCCGTCCTCGGTCTCGGTGTAGCCCCGGTTGTGCCGCACGGTGGTCCAGCGCTCGCCCCGCTTGCGGTTCGAGTCGGTGAGCAGGATGGCGGCGCCGTCGTCGAGGGCGGCGGAGATCTCGTCCTCGTCGAGGGTGGCGCTGTAGCGGATCAGCTCGGTCCCGTCGATGAGCCCGGCGCCGGCGGCGTCGACCAGCCCGGCCCCGTCGCCGGCCACGAGCAGCTGGTGGTCGGTGGGCTGGGCGGTGGCGATCGGCACCGGGTTCTGCACGGGCAGGACGGCCACCTCGGGCGGATCCGGCAGGCTCGGATCGGTGACGAACAGCAACTCGTCGTCGAGCTGCACGTCGGACACGGTCAGGTTCGGCGCTCCCGGACCGAAGCCCTCGGCCGCCCCGAGGCCCCGGGCCCGGCTCACGAAGTCCCACAGATTGCGGGGTCTGGGGGTGTTGAACCGCTCGTACTGCAGGTCGCTGACCACCAGCACGTCGCCGGCCCGCATCAGCCGGGCGATGGCGGCCAGGGCATCGGGATCGCCGGTGCGCTCCTGCAGTCGCAGGTCGAAGGCGTTGAGCAGGTTGGCCGAGGCCGGCGAGCCGTAGGGGATCAGCTCCCGGGCCACCGAGGGCCGGTCGATCAGGCCGGGCAGGATCGGGTCGACGGTGTTGCCCCAGCGGTAGCTGGCGAAGTCCGAGCCCGGGATGGCCAGGACCCGGGTGTCGTGGTCGCCGGCATCCAGGCGCTGGGCCGCGTCCCGCCAGTACGGGGGGATCTCCTCGGGTCGGCGCAGGTTGTCGGGCACGAACTGTCCGAGCCACAGCGCCGGCAGGGCCACGATGGCCAGCGCCGCCGCGCCCCAACCGGCCGGGCGGGCCAGGTTGGGCCGGCGCCGGACCACGCTCGCGACGCCCGATCCGAGCAGCACCGCCAGCCCCAACGCCACCAGGGGGACGGCCCGGGGCAGGCTGCGCATGGCCAGCCCCGCGTCGGACTCCTGGAACTTGCGCAGGAACTGGCCGAACGGCGGTTCGTCATCCCACGGATACGCGCCGACGGCCAGGGCCAAGCCGGCCAGGACCAGCACCACGAAGTAGGCCCGATGCCGCCAGCGGGCCACGACTGCGCCGCCCAGCCCCAGACCGGGGATCAGGTAGGTGACGAAGATGAGCGGGATCCACTGCGTGTAGGCCACGCTGGGCTCGATCCACGGTCCCAGCCGGTCGCTGCCGTAGAAGAACCAGTAGCCGAGGCCTCGCAGCACCTCGTGGCTGACCGAGGTCTGGGCCACCACCTTGGCGGTCTCGGTGTAGCGCAGGATGTTGATGCCATTGCTGCTCTGCACCGACAGGCCCGCGATCCACCAGGCGCTGGCCGGAATGGTGAGCACCCCCATTTTGACCGCGGCCCGCACCGCGGTGCGCAGGGGCGCCTCCTTGGACACCCAGACGCAGTGGAACAGCCACAACGCCGGGGCCACCCCCACCAGCAACAGCGCGGTGGCGTTGACCGATCCGCAGGTGGCGACGGTCAGGGCGAAGAGCGCCGGGTAGCGCCAGCCCTTGTGCCGAACCGCCTTGATGGTGAACGCCAGCAGCCAGGGCAGGGCGGCGAACGGCAGCAGGATGGCCGACAGGCGGGCCACCAGCGTCAACACGTAGGGCGTCAGGGCGTAGGCGAAGGTGACCGCGGTGACCCCCGGGCCACGCCAGCCCAGCGTGCGCACCAGGTAGGCGGCTCCGGCTCCGGCCGCGAACAGGATCGTGCCCCACCAGAACCTTTGGGCGGCCCAGTCGGGGACGCCCAGCTTCTCGAACACCCAGTAGAACGGCCCCATCGGCCACAGGTAGCCGATGTTCTGATGGGTCACGGTGCCCATGCCGACCGACGGGTCCCACATCGACCAGGCCCGGCTCATCAGCCGCGACGGGTCGAGGTAGAGGTAGGTCTTGGTGTCCGCGCTGACCCAGCCCCGCTTGGTCAGGAGGAGGGGGATGTAAACGACCGTGGCCAACCCGGCATGGAGCCGCACCAGGGCCTTGGTGTCACCGCCGGTCAGACGCGGCAGCGGGTTCCTCATCGGCGACCGCGTCGCAGCGAGACCTCTTCGGCAAGGACCCGCATGACCTGGGTCGCGGTCTGGCCCCAGGTGAGCGCACCCGCACGTGCGAGCGCACCCTTGCTCAGCTCTTCGAGGCGACGCGCATCGCCGAGCACATCGACCATCCCCTCGGCCAACCCGGCCTCGTCGTCGGCCAGGACCCCGCTGACCCCGTCGACGATGGCGTCGGCGTGGCCCGCGATGCGCGTGGCCACGGCGGGCGTGCCACAGGCCGCAGCCTCGGTGATGGTCATCCCCCAACCTTCGCGCGCGGACGCAGACGCCACGATCCAAGCCTGCCGGTAGAGGTCCACCAGCTCGGCGTCGGTGAGGTAGCCCCGCAGGGACACCCAGTCCGCCGCGCCCAGTTCGTCGATGGTGGCTTCGATCACCGGACGCTCGAAGCCGTCTCCCACGATGTGCAGCCGCAGGTTGGGGATCTGCTGGCGGGCCAGGTGCGCGGCTCGGACGAGCCGGTCGTAGCGCTTGACCGGAGCCAGCCGCCCGACCGCCACCACCAGGGGGTCGGCGGAGCGTTCGTCACCCGAGCCGGGGGTGAAGCGGGTGTCGATGCCGGGCTGGACCACGGTCACCAGCTCGGACCGGAAGCCCAGGTCCTCGACCATCTCGGCCTTGGACGACTCCGACAGGGTGACGATGCGGGTGCGGCGGTAGAGCGGGGGTGCGATGCGGCGCTCGAGCAGGTCACCCCACTTGGCCAGGTTGGGGCCGAGCACCATCTTCCACATCTCGGCGTGCACGTGGTGCAGGAACACCACCCGCGGCCCCCGGCACCACAGGGGGCTGAGGAACGGCATGCCGTTCCAGATCTCGATGAGCGCGTCCCGCGGTCCGGTGCGCCCGGCCAGCTCAGCGGCGGCGGCCCGGGGGAACACCATGTGGCGTCCGGCCCGACGGATGACCTTGTAGCCGTCGCGCATGGCTTCGGTGGGCTGGCCCTGGGCCCAGGAGGTCCGCAGGGTGACGTCTACGCCGGCCGCGGCCCAGCGCTTGGCGATCTCGGCGATGTGGACCTCGGACCCACCGGCCTCGACGTCGTCGAGGTCGCGCCACGCCAGGGCGTGAACCCGTCGTATGCCTGCCGACGCGGCCAGATCACCGATCTTGTCCATAGGATCGGCCAGGTCGTCGTAGGCCGCGGTCGTCGTCACAGGTGGTCGTCCTCCCCCCAGCTTGTCCGGCACCCAGCCACCGGCCCGAGGTGAAAGGGGGCGCCAGGTCGCTCGTATCGTAGGGAACCGCGGCCGCCGGTACCAGCAGGTCGGGATGGGACTTCGGGAAATTCCTCGCTGGTGGGATCCTCAGGTGGAACTCAGGTGGTCGACGGGGCCGACCGGGGGGTCCGGCGAAGCCGCCCGAAGACCCGATCGCGGAGGCCCCACCAGGTCACGAGGGACATGGCCTCGCCGATGATGTGCCAGGACATCTTCGACTCGCCCCGGACCCGGTCGTTGAAGGTGATGGGCACCTCGACGATCTTGGCCCCTTGGCGGTGGGCGCGATAGGCCAACTCGACCTGGAATCCATAGCCGGTGGCCTTGGTGGATTCGGGCTCGACGTCGCGCAGCGTGGTCGCCCGGTAGGCCCGGTAGCCGGCGGTGGCGTCGCGGATCCCCATGCCCAGGACGAGCGAGGCGTAGCTGTTGCCGATGCGGGACAGCAGCCGTCGCAGCACCGGCCAGTGAGGGATGTTGCCGCCCTTGATGTAGCGCGATCCGATGGCGATGTCGGCGCCTTCGTCGATCTTGGCCAGGAGCTGGGGGAGCGCCTTGGGATCGTGGGAGAAGTCGGCGTCCATCTGGACGATGACCTCGTAGCCGTGGTCGAAGGCGTGCTCGAAGCCGGCTCGGTAGGCGACGCCGAGTCCGCCTTTGTCCGGGCGGACCAGCACGTCGACCTGGCCCACCTGCTCGCTGGTGGCTTTGGCGAGGTCAGCAGTTCCGTCCGGGCTGCTGTCGTCGACGACAAGGATGTCGGTCGGCGGGACCGCGGCGCGGACCTGGCGCAGTACCTCGTCGATGTTCTCGGCTTCGAGGTAGGTCGGAATGATGACAAGTGTTCGCATTGCCCACCCAGCTCTGCGGTCGACGAAAGATCGGTTGGGGGAAGCTAGCCCAGCACGCGCTTGCCAAGCGCCCTATCGAGACAGCAGCGAACCGTAGCCGGTTCTGGGGTTCTAGGTCGGCCCGAAGCGACCAGAAGGTTACGACTGGTCATTTTCGCAGCGAACGTAAAGCTCGTAGATGGCGCGCTTGGGTGCGTTGGGGTCGAAGCTCGGGTTGACGCCGTAGCTGCCCTTGCGGCAGAACTCCTGGTCGAGGACCTGGTTCGGCTCGTCGGAGCCGTAGTCCCTCGACGTGTTGGGCTCGTCCCAGTCGTCGTACACCGTCGACAGGATCACCACATCGGCGGCGCGCAGCTCGTCGGCCAGCCCGGAGTCGTCGGTGTTGGCCATGCCTGGGTCCATCTCGATGTAGCGGGTGCCGGGGACGAGGTCGGGGAGCAGGAAGTAGAGGTAAGCCTCGCTGTAGGGCGTGCGGCGGAGATCGCCGGTGCCGACGATCAGCTTCTGGCCCGGCTCGGTGAACCGGTCGACGTCGTCCAGCATCTCCTCGGCCGCGACCGCGACTTGCTCGCGTCCGTAGTAGAAGGTGCGGCCGTCGTGCTCGATGGCCACCCCGTCCTGGCGGTAGCCGAACGTCTGGCCCACGTAGTCGGCGTACCAGCGCACGGTGTAGTGGGGGACGACGAGGAACATGATGGCCAGCGGGATCAGCAGCAGTCCGGCCTTGGCCCGGCGGGTCACGCCCCGGAGCCGTCCCCACTCCGCCAGCGCTGAGGGCAGCAGCCCGAAGGGCACGGCGCTGACCCAGGCCAGGTGGGCGGTGTCGGCTCGCTGCATGACCTGGGGCAGGCTGCCCAGGGCCAGCAGGCCCAGGGCCAGCAGCCGCCAGCCGTTGGGGGAGTTGGCCCGCTTCGCGTTGATCCCGATGGCCACCAGGGCGACACACACCCCGAAGAGCACGAACACCCAGGAGAAGACCTGCTGCGGTTCCTCCAGGGCCGGGAAGGGCCAGGGCCAGTTGCGGTAGACGAAGGCTCGGTTGAGGAAGCTCTCGAGCCGGTCGGTGGGGGGCGGGAAGGGCAGGCTGCGACCGGGGCGGAGCTTGAAGATGGGCTCCAGCACCATCCCGGTGATGGCGTTCCCGGGTCCGGCCAGGGCCAGGTGCAGGAGGTAGGGGCTCACGCCGGCGAGGAGGCCGTAGAGCAGCTGCCGGCGTTGCTGACGGTCCAGACCCCACAGCCACAAGGCCCCGAACGGGAGGCCTAAGGCGAGCACCAGGTCGGGGCGGAAGAGGAGCGCGGCGCCGGCCAGGAGTCCGGCGATGAGCATGGTTCGGCGGCTGGCCGTCGGCGGTTGGTCGGAGTCGAACACCCGCACCGCCACGATCACCGCCCAGAGGGCCAGCGCCATGCCCCCCACCCAGGCCAGGGCGGTGAACTGGATCGGCGGCATGATGATGATGGCGGTGACCGCGCCGGCCATGGCCGCGGTCCACTTGCCCCAGCGCCAGCCCACCATCGCGGTGCCGGCCACCAGCCCGAGCACCTGGATCAGGCCGACCAGCCGTTCCACCCACAGGTGGGTTCCGAGGACCTTGAAGAAGCCGGCCAGTACCCACAGGCTCCCCGGGCCGTAGAGGTGGAGGAAGTCCTTGTTGGGGATGTCGCCGGCCAGCACCCGTTCCGGGAAGACCAGCATGAAGCCCTCTTCCATGGGCGGCCCGGGCGCCACCCACAGGCCCCAGAACGGCAGGGCGACCACCACGCCGATGACGCCGACCGGCACGACCCATGCCGGCAAGCGGCGGAACCAGCCCGGCTTCTTCTCGGTTTCGATGGCCTCGGTATCGGCCTCTTTGGCCTCCCGGTGGTGGGGAACCAGCAGGGCGTCCGACGGCAGTCCCAAGGGTTGCCAGTCGGCGAACAGCGAGGTCTTGCGGTCCTTCAGCGCCAAGGCTGGGCGTTCCAGGATCCGGTACGACAGCCAGGCCGCGACCACCGAGCCCACCACCGTGGCGACCAGCATCTGGGGGAAGGTGCCCTGGAAGTAGTTCTCGTAGCCGCGCTGGTCCCGGTAGATGTCGGTGATGCCCTCGTGCCACAGGTAGATCCCGTAGGAGAGGACGCCCAGGGTCACCATGAGTCGGGTGCTGAGCCAGCGCAGCGAACGGGGCAGTGAGGCCCCGGCCAGCGCGACCGGGGTCATGATCAGGATGCCGATGGAGGCGTACAGCAGCTGGTGCTTGATGTCCTGACCGGCGCTGGACGAGCCGACCTGGAGCTCCAGACCGATCTTCTTCGCCGCCACCCAGAAGCAGAACGCGGCGAGGGCCCAGCAGACCAGCGGATGCTTGCGCACCAGCTCCAGCGGGCGGAGGGGCTGCTCCCTCCGCCGAGACCACTCGTAGAGCAGCGCGAGTGCCATGCCCGGAACGAACAGGTGGAAGGTGGCGGTGATCCAGTGCAGGCGGGAGTCGAACGCGCCCGTGGCCGGGTCGATCGTCTGAGTGGAGTAGAGGTGGTAGCGCCAGACCAGCACCGCGGCCGCCGCGGTACCCAGGACGCCCAGCTCGGCCAGCAGCGCGGTGCGGGGCTTGAGCCGCCGTGACACCCAGACCATGGCTGCGGCCCACAGCGGCAGCAGCAGGTAGAAGGCCATCTCGTTGGTGAGGGTCCAGGCCTGCTGCAGGCCGCCGAGCGCGGTGCGGTTGGAGTACGACTGGAGCAGGCCGTAGTAGACGACGAAGTCCCACGGGGTGCGGAAGTCGTGCCGGTTGCGCACGTCGAGGACCACGGCCAGCACGGTGAGGGCCAGCCAGTAGGCCGGGAAGATCCGCAGGTAGCGGTGGCGGAGATAGCGCCGGACGGCCATCCCCGGCTTACCCGACATCCGGGCGCTGATGAACGGGCGGTACAGCAGGAACCCGGACAGGGCGAAGAACAGCGCCACCCCGACGTCGGCCCGGGACAGGTACGGCCCCCAGCCGTGGGCGCGGTTGCCGCCGATCACCCCCGATGCCAGCGAGACGTGGGCGACCAGGACCCCGAGCGCGGCCAAGGCCCGCAGGCCGTCGAACCCGGCGAAGCGCCCGCCGGTCGAGCCCGAGGCCAGCCCTGTTCCCTCGGCCCTGGTCTCTTCAGGTGGAGGTTCTTCCTTCGTTTCGGTGGCCGCGGCTTGGCGTCGTCGGGTCCGGGCCGAGATCAACGCATCGACCGAGACCGCGGCGGGGATGCACAGCGCCAGTTCGGCGGGGAATCGGAACCGGGTGGCGCCGTAGGTGACGGCGACGGTCAGCACCGTGGTGGCGATCACCGCGATCAGCGGGAAGATCGGCCGTCCGGCTCGGCGCAGGCCGACCAGTCCGGCGGCGCCGGTCACCGCGACGGCGAACCAGGCCAGCAGTCCGACCTGGCCCAGTCCAACCTCCTTGGTATCGAAGGTGTGGTCCAGCTCGATCTGGTTCAGCGGTTGGTAGAGGCCGAAGGTGCGGGCGATCCGGGCGCCGACGACCTCCAGCGCCCGGTCGGGTTGGTCGGCGATGTATTCCCGGGCGATGCGGCGGTAGACGACGCCCTCCTCGGAGGCGTCGTCCTCGGGCTTGGTCTGCGGCTCGACCGCGATGACGCAGTTGCGGGACCAGTAGCCGGTGTTGGGGCCGTAGTAGACGTCGTCGCAGTTGGCGGCCACCAGGGTGTGGTCGAACTGCGCCGACAGGGGAACCGGGTGCTCGAAGCGGATGTAGTTGCGAATAGTCCACGGCGCCAACAGCGCGATCGCCACACCGCCGGCGGCGGCGATCTGCACCAACCTCGTTCGGGCATTGCTGTTGGCATCGTGGCGACGCCAGATGAACAGGGGGATGGCGATGGCCGGGCCGAGCAGCAGGGCTTCGGACCGCACCAGTCCGGCGACGCCGACCGCCAGGCCGAAGATGGCCGCGGTCTTGATCGTGGGACTGTCCCACCAGCGGTAGGCGGCGTAGAGCACGCCCGCGGTCGTGGCCACGACGAGGGTCTCGGACATCACCAATGCGTCGTGGAACCAGACGTTGGGGCTGACGGCCACGAGGGCCGCGGTGATCAACCCGACGCGCTCGCCGGCGATCCGTCGACCGGTGGCCCCCATCGCCGCCACCCCCAGGGCGCCCAGGATGCAGGACACGATCTGGTGGGACAGGAAGCTCCGCAGGCCCAGCCAGGAGAAGGCCCCCAGCACGGTGAGGTAGCCGGGCGGGTGGTCGGCTCCGGGGATCCGCAGGCTGTGGTACGCCATCTGGAACGGATGGATGTAGCCATCGCCGTCGGCCAGGTAGTTGGCGCCCCAGTGGTAGTAGAGGGCGTCGCCCTGGGCCGGACCGGGGTTCTTCCACACCAGGACGTACAGCACTCGGATGGCCAGGCCACCCAGCGAGATGGCCGCCAACCACCGGGTGAAGTTGCGGTACGAGCGCGCCGCATCCCGGTCGCTCACGCTGGCCTCTCGCGGCTCTGACGTCGTTCCGGAGGCGTCGTCCGGAACGTCCGGGGCGGCCTCCCCAGGTCCGGGCCGCGCCAGATCGGTGGTGGTCATGATCCCCTCACACGGTCGGCCGGCGACAATACCGCCTCCGCCAACCCTGAGGTGCACCGATGGCTCGTCCCAGTCGGTGGGTCCTTCCCGAAATTGAGGCGTTTCTCGCGCTATAAGCGCGGCAAACGCCTCAATTTCGGCGCCTCGTTGCCCCACCCAGAACGCTCGACGGGGTGGCGGGGGCTTGGGTGGGTTTCGGGAAGTAACGTCTGCTGCCGTGCTGTTGGGACTTCGGAGGATTGTGGGTCGCGTCCTTCCGCCGATGCCGCGGCTGGATCGTCGGTCACGCTGGATTCTGGGGGCGCTGCTGGCGGCCGGGCTGGTCCTGCGTCTGGGCTGGGGGGTCTTCATCGCCGAGCCGCCGGCCAGCGGAGCCTGCCGCAACACCCCGCAGGGCTGCCACCTCCACGACCCGGTGCTGTACCAGATCCTGGCCGGCAACATCGCGGGAGGCGACGGCTACTCCTACGGTCCGGGCCTGGACCAGGGCGAGACGGCGTTCTACCCGCCCGGCTATCCCATGACCATCGGCGCGCTCGAGTGGGTGGTGGACAAGACCCCGTTCAACCCCTCGCCGTTCGGGCAAGAGGTAGGACTGAACATCGTCCTGTCGGTGGCGACGATCGCCGCGATGTTCGAGCTGGGCCGGCGTCTGGTCAGCCCGACGGTGGGGCTGATAGCCGCAGGGCTCTTCGCCTTCTGGCCCAACCTCATCGTCTACAGCGGCGTCCCCCTCACCGAGACGCTGTTCCTCCTGCTGTTCACGCTGATGCTGCTGGTGGCCCTGGCGTCGCCGGAGGTGGTCCGCGCCCCGGGCCGGTGGCGGATGGTGACCACCGGCGTGCTGTTCGGGGCCCTGGTCATGGTCCGTCCGACCTCGATCGTGGTAGCTCCACTGTTCGTCCTGCTGTGGTGGCGAGTAGGGCTGGCCACGGCGGTCAAACGGGCGGCGCTGGTCGGCGCGGCCTCGTTGCTGCTGATCCTCCCCTGGACCGCCCGCAACTTCACGCGCATGGACTCGTTCGTCCTGATCTCCACCAACATGGGCGACAACATGTGCATCGGGAACCATCCCGGGGCAACCGGGGCCTACGAAGTCCCGCCGTACTGCAACCTCGGCACCCAGGGGGATGCCAGCGAGCAACTTTGCCTGGAGCCGGATCCGGCCAAGCGTGCGAGCCTGCCGTCGCGCTGCCGCCGGCCCGAGGTCGAGATCATCCGGCAGGATGACAACGTCGACCTGGCGCTCAAACACATCCGCGAGGAGCCGTTGGGGTTCTTCACCAAGATGCCGGCCAAGCTGCGCTGGACCTTGGACCGGGACACCGACGGGCTCTGGGCCGCCACCGACTACGGCCAGCAAGAGCCGCTCTCGCCCAAGAGGATGGACCTGGTCGAGCTGATCACCAACGGCTACTACGCGGTGGTCGGCGTTGTCTCGCTCGCCGGCGTGGCGCTCCTGCTGGTTCGACAGGACGCCGCCCGCCGCCGGCTGTTCTTCATCGGCGCCGCGCTGATCCAGCTGGTCCCGCCGTTGGTGACCTTCGGCGACGCCCGGTTCAAGATGCCGATCTACCCCGCCATGGCGGTGGCCGCGGCCGTCGCGGTGGTAGCTGCGCTGCAGCGCCGGATGCCCGATCCCGATGTCATCCGGGAGTGGCCCTCCGCCGATCCCCAACCCGAGGCGGAGACCACGGCGGCAGCCCAAGACCCTGAGATCGAGGCCGTCCCGGTGGCCTAACCAGTCGCGGTGCGCGCGGCGGTCCGCACAATTCGTCCGCAATTTCCTAGAGTCGATGCAGTGACAGAGGTGTGGCCTGTCATCGGCCGGGAGCAGGAGCTCGGGGCGATCCAGGGGGCACTCGACGACCCGGACCGACGCGGGGTCGTCGTGGTCGGATCCCAAGGTGTCGGCAAGAGCCGGCTGGCCCACGAGGCCCGAGTGCGGGTCCGAGCCGCAGGCCGAGCCTGCGGGTGGGCCGCCGGAAGTCGGAGCGCAGCGATCATCCCGTTCGGGGCGATGGCCGGCCTGCTGCCCGACCGATTCGCCGCGTTGCCGCACGACAACCCCCTGGAGCTGCTGCGTCAGGCTCCAGCCGTGCTCGACGACCTGCCCGCAGGAACCGGAACCGGAACGGCCGCTCCAGCTCCGCCGCCGGTGATCGTCGTCGACGACGCCGATCTGCTCGATGACGTGTCGGCCACGTTCGTGCACTACCTGGCGGTGCGCGATCTGGCCAAGGTCCTGCTCGCCGTGCGCAGCGAGGGACTCCCCCCGGATCTGATCACGGTGCTGTGGAAGGACGAGCTGATCGAGCGCATCGAGCTCGATCCACTCGACCCGGTGTCGACGACCGCACTGCTCGAGACCGTCCTCGATGGTCGTCTCGATCCCATCTCGTTCCGCCGGATGTGGCAGACGACCGGTGGCCACCCGCTCTTCCTCCGGGAGGTCGTGCAAGGTGCACTCGGCGACGGCTCGCTGCGCCGCCACCATGGCGTCTGGCAGTGGGACGGCGGTCTGCCCGCCACCGGCCGGCTCATGGAGCTGTTCCGGACCCGCCTGGCCGCGGAGGACCCCCGGTGCTGCCGGGTCCTGGAGCTGGTGGCCTGCGGTGACGCCCTGCCGGTGTGGTTGGCCGAGCGCCTGGTCGGACGGGCCAGCCTGGAGGTCGCCGAACGTGCCGGCTTCCTGGAGTGGGCCACCGACACCGAGGTGGCGACCCTGGCGTTCGCCCAACCGGTGTATCGGGAGGTGTTGCTGGCCACCATGCCGCCCAGTCGGCGGCGGGAGGCGTGCGGGCAGCTCGCCGCGGCTCTGCTGGAGCACGGAACCGGCACGCCCAGTCAGCTGGTCCAGATCGCCGTGTGGCAGCTCGCGGCGGGAACACCGCCCGATCAGCGCGGCATCTCCTTCGCCGCCGCAGCCCGGCTGGCGTTGCTGGATCACGACCCCGCCATGGCGGAACGGCTGGCCCGGGCCGCCCTCGACGCCGAGCGGCCCGAAGCCCTGGCGGTCCTGGCCGCCGCCCTCGAGAAGCAGGGTCGTCACGGCGAGGTGGTCCAGCTGCTGCAGAGCGTCTCGGCCGAGGACGATCCGGCCATGCTGACGCTGGCCTGGGCCAGCAACCACTACTGGGCCGACAAGTCGTTGCTCGGCCCCCCGCCCGACCTGCCGCCAGCGTTGGCCGACGGCAGCGACGATCCGAGCGCAGGAGAGGTGGCCGCGGCCGAGGCCTGGGTCCTGTTCTTCGAGGGTTGGCTGCCCCAGTGCATCGAAGAGGTGCGCCGGGTGCTCGGCCAATCGACCGCGACCCTGCGGGCCCGGACCTGGGTGGCGACGATCGGAGCGGCGGCGTTGGGACTGGGCGGACACGTCGGCGAGGCGCTCTGCGTCGCTGACCTCGGACGGAGTGCGGCCCAGCGACTCGGCCCCGCCCACCCCTGGGGGCCACCGGAGATCCGATGGGCCCGGGTGCTCGCCCTCGTGACCGCCGGACGGGTGGCCGAGGCCCGCCGCCTGCTCGAGGCTGGCCGCGAACCCGCGGAGGCCACCGCGCAGGTCCTGGGGATGGAACGGGGCTTCGACGGCCTGGTGGCCCGGCTACAGGGCGACTTCCCTGCGGCGGTGCGGGGCCTGCGTGAGGCCGTCGCCCTGATGGAGCAGGCCGACGTCTACCAGTTCCTCCGGCTGTGGTTGGCCGAGCTGGCGGCAGCCTTGGCCGGGAGCGACGACGCCCACGGCGCCCGGGAAGTCTTCGACGAGGCCCGTACTCGCGACAACGGCACGAACCGGGTGTTCGATCCATGGATCGCGTTGGACGGCGCTTGGGTCTGCGCCGCCGAGGGGAGGCTGAGCGACGCCGCGGCCCACGCGGCGAGGGCCGCCGACAGCGCGCGTGACCTGGGCCAGGCCGGGTTCGAGGTGGTGGCCACGTTCGACGTCGCCCGGCTGGGACGGCCCGAGCTGGTCGACGGGCGCCTCCGCGACCTGGCCGCCGCAGTCGACGGCGAGCTCGCGCCGACCTGCCGCGATGCCACGACCGCCCTGGTCCGACGGGACGGAGCCGAGCTCCTGGATTGTTCCCGCCGCTTCGAGGCCCTCGGCCATCACTTGGTGGCGGCGGAGGCTGCGAACGTCGCCCACCTCATCCTGCGTTCGGCTCGTGCCCCTCTGGGGGCAGGGCGGGCCGCGGAACGGGCTCGCCGGCTGCGGCTG
The DNA here is from genome assembly GCA_036505485.1 of Acidimicrobiales bacterium. GTDB lineage: Bacteria > Actinomycetota > Acidimicrobiia > Acidimicrobiales > VFJN01 > DASXTK01. Next base: position 7,699 of record DASXTK010000305.1, on the reverse strand, counting down.
CGCTGTCCGGAGGCTGCCACCCCTCTCCTCGACCTGAGGTCGAGCCATCTCCCGCTCACCCAACGAGAGCGGGAGATCGCCCGGTTGGCCGCGGCCGGCCGGTCCAGCCCGGACATAGCTCGGCTGTTGGACATCTCGACCCGGACCGTGGACAACCACCTTGGTCGGGTCTACGCCAAGCTCGGGGTCCGAGGCCGGGACGCGCTGGCCGCCCTCTTCTGAGCCCACATGCCGGTCACTCGCAGATCCCGAAGGACACGCTGGCCGAGCCGTGCACCGGAGCGAACCCGACCTGGGCCTGCGGCGGGCCGACGCAGCCATGCCAGCGCAGGTACACCGGCGGCTTCCGAGGATCCGCCGGTGTCCCGTCACCTCGTCGTATCCCGTGACCCCGTTCCGCTCCAAGAACACGGGCAGGGAGAAGGGGATCCCCGACCTGGTCCGGCGATGGTCGAGGCGACGACCGCGGTGACCGTGACCGCCACGGTGATGATCGAGCTCCTCACGACCACGCCACGTCGAAACCGGCGAGCCCGGTTCTGGAGCCGATGAAGACCTGCTTCACCCAGGTCCCGACATCGCCCGCCTGCCAGGGGCCGCCGTAGCCCGACCACACCCCGTCCGGACCGGTGACCTGGCCGTAGTAGGCGTGGTCCTCTCCGGTCGACACGCCGTTGAGCAGGCTGGACCAGTAGATCGGCGTGTTCGGCGGACCGGTCACCGTGTAGAGCGGACTCTGCCCCACCACGTAGCTGCTGCTGTCCACGGTGATCTGCACCGTGGGCGGCAGGACCGTGAAGCCGAGCTCGGCGGTCTCGTCACCCACCTGGATCTGCTTCACCCAGCTGCCGATGTGGGCGTCCTCCCAGGGGCCGCCGGAGCCGGTCCACACCCCGTCGGGGCCGGTGACCTGGCCGTAGTAGGCGTGGTCCTCTCCGGTGGGCTGACCGTTGAAGGTGCTGGACCAGTAGATGGGGGTGTTCGGTGCTCCCGTCACCGTGTACATGGGGCTCTGGCCGACCGTGTAGGCGTTCCGGTCCATGGCCAGGTGGGCCGGCGGGCGGGGCGGAGGCGGGTCCAGCGACGTCCGGAAGGGCGGGAAGGTGAGCTTCCGGTTGATCCGCTGGTCCTCGATGAACTGGTACCCCGGCAGCGGATGTCCCGGCTCGCCGACGTTGACCGCGAACACCGGGAAGTTGGCGAAGGGGAAGACGGTCCTCTCCACCGCACAGCCGAAGAAGACGGTGTTGGCGATGTAGATGAACAGGTCGTAGAGGAACGGATTGAGGATGCCGAAGAAGTACAGCGAGTCGATGGCGGCGTAGGTCGAGGCGATGATCCAGTCGGGCAATAGCGGTAGTCCGTCGACGGAGTAGGGATAGAGGAGGTCGAAGCTGTAGGTCGCGTGCTTGGCCAGGGTCTCCCAGAACCAGCGGCGGCCCTCGTAGTTCGGAGCCGTCGAGTACGGGTCACCGCCCTGGACCCCGAAGAGCTGGCTGTGGTCGAGGAAGGTCTCCTCATGGGCCGCGGCGTAGTAGACGTAGGCGCGATACGCGGTGGGGTCGAGGTTGAACTCCTGTCCGCTGGGCGCCGCGGCCAGGATCACGGTCCGCTCGTTGTCGAGAGGGTGACTGCTGAACTGGTCGAGGACCGGCCGTAGTCCGAAGATCCCCAGCAGCAGGTCCACCAGATCGCTGCCGAGACAGTTGCTGGTGAGGAGGGTGGCGATCCCGTCGTCCTTGTTCCACAGGGTCAGGTAGTCCAGGCGGACCACGCTGAACCGGCCGACGCCGGGGACCTCCTCGAAGCCCAGCGGCACGACCCGTTGATGGACCTCCGGCCACTGGTTCTCGTCGGTGTTGACCTGGGTGATGGTCTGCGTCGGCGAGTCGGCGAACCGGGCGAACCCGGTATTGGAGCGCTCGGTCTCCGACATGATGTACAGCGGTTGGAACCCGGCGGCGACCTGGTCCTCGAAGCTCTCGGGCAGGCCGTCGAGGTCGGCATCCACGCCGTCCGTGGTGGCGACGCTGGCGGCGGCGGCGACCGCTGGAGACTGCTCCGTCGACTCGATCTGGGCCGCCAACCCTGCGTCGACCAGGTTCGATCCGCGCTGGGCGTCCGGAGCGGTGATGGGAACGATGGAGGATCCGCCGCCGGCGATGAACCCGTTGAGCGCGACGGTCTCGACCACGGAGGCGTCGAGCGGGGCCGGCTGGTCCTGCTGGGCGTGTTCAGCCGCGGCTTGTTCGATCTTCGGGGCGACCAACTCTTGGAACTGTGCGAGCGTGTCCGTCTGCTGCTCCGGGGTGAGGGACTGCCAGGCCTCGCGTTGGTCCGGAGTGGATCCCGGGACGGCTCCGTCGGGCAGATCGAGGCCCGGAAGGGGATCGACCTGGGGCGAGGCCGCGGCGCCCGCGGTCCCGCCCGGGGCGATGGTCAGCAGGGGCGCGACCAGGAGCATGGACAGAGCGGCGCACACCGAGCGGCGGACACGAGAGCTGAGCATTGACCGACCTCCAGGCGGGATGGAGCAGGCACTGGCCCCAGCAACGCACATCGGTCGGTCACGGACATGAGTAGACGGGCTACTCAGACCGCGGGGTTTTGCCATAGTGGTCCGATGGGTCGTCGTCTGTTCCACGGCGGCGAGGTCTTCGATGCCACGGGGCCTGGGGCGGCGCCGCAGCTAGCCGATGTCGTCATCGAGGACGGCCGCATCGTGGAGGTCGGCCCGGGGCTGGATGGGGACGACGGCGTCGACTGCGCCGGCAAGACCCTGATCCCGGGGCTCTTCGACTGCCACACCCATGTGATGGTCAGCCACTTCGACCTGTGGCAGATGGCCCAGACCCCGTTCTCGCTGCCGTTCTTCGAGGCGGCCAAGAACCTGGAGTCGACCCTGGCCATCGGCATCACGACGGTGCGGGACGCCGGCGGTTCCGACCTCGGCGTGAAGACTGCCGTCGAGCGCGGCCTGGTCAACGGGCCCCGGATGCAGATCTCCATCACCATGCTCAGCCAGACCGGCGGCCATGCCGACACGTGGATGGTCTGCGGCGGCGATTATCCGTTCCCCTTCGCGATGACCCATCCGGGCAGGCCCGGCGCCATCGTCGACGGGCCGGAGGAGATGCGCCGGAAGGTGCGAGAGCTGATCCGGGCCGGCGCGGACGTGATCAAGGTGGCGACGAGCGGCGGCGTCCTCTCACCTCGAGACGATCCGCGTCACGGGCACTTCCGCCCCGACGAGCTGAATGTCCTGGTGGCCGAAGCCGCGGCCTCGGATCGTTGGGTGATGGCCCATGCCCAGGCCACCGACGGCATCAAGTCGGCGATCCGAGCCGGTGTGCGCTCGATCGAGCACGGCATCTACCTCGACGACGAGGCCATCGAGATGATGCTGGACCGTGGCGCCTTCCTGGTCCCGACTCTGATGGCCCCCCGAGGCGTGATCGAAGCGGCGGCCGCCGGCGCGTCCATTCCGACCGAGAGCCTCCGGAAGGCCGAGATGGTCATCGATGCCCACGACCAGTCGGTCTCCCGGGCCATCGCGGCCGGGGTCAAGGTGGCGATGGGAACCGACTCCGGCGTGACTCCCCACGGACAGAACCTGCGGGAGATCACCCTGATGGCCGACCGGGGCATGACTCCGGCGCAGGCGTTGGTCGCGACCTCCCGTACCGCGGCCGAACTACTAGGCGTCGACGACGAGCTGGGCACCCTCGAGCCCGGGAAGCGCGCCGACATCGTCGTCGTCGACGGCAACCCGCTGGAGCTCGACAAGCTGCCCGACCGGATCGAAGCGGTCTGGAAGGACGGCCGCCTGGCCGTTGCCCGAGGAGCTACAGCTTGATCTCGGTGAACTCCCGGCCCGCGCAGCCCGGGCACTTGGCCATGGCGTCGATGTGCTCCAGTCGGGCATCGTGGGCCGCACGGCGAGCGTCGGCCTGGTTGGCGGCGTAGGCCGCGGACGCCTTTCCGCGTGCCTCCCGGCGGCTAGGAGGTGGCTTTTGTCGCAGCGCATAAGGCACCTGCCAGGTCTCACCGCAGGCGGTGCATGTGCGTTCCCTATCCCGTTCCCAAGGAAACTTGACCATCGGCCCTGCATAGCACGGCGACGTGGGGGTTCGCCGGGCGACCACCCGCCGGGAACTACGCGGTGGGCTTGGGGAGGATCGGGGCGTCCCGGCCGGTGCCGGGTTTCGAGGACGACGAGGACGACGATGAGGCGGCCTCCTCGTGGTACTCCTCCTCGACGTTCACGGCCCAGATGTCGTGTGCGGCTCCGTCGACGATGTTCTCGACGGTCAGCATGGCCGTGTACATCGAGTGGTCCTGGTTGTTGTAGCGGTGCATCCCGTAGCGCCCGATGGGGTGGACGTTGGGGGTGTGCTCCTCCAGCCAGCGTCGCAGGACGTCGACGTTGTCCTTGTAGTCCGGGTCGTAGACCGGGTACGCCTTCGGGGTCCGCACCACGTAGCCGGCCTCGACGTCGGCCGCCTCGACCAGGCCGAGGAACTCCAGCTCCCGGCGGCCCCGCTCGATCAGCTCGGCATCGGACGCGGTCCAGGAGTCGTCGCCCTCGAGCACCGTGTACTCCAGACCGAGGACGTTCCGGCCCTCCTTGACCATGTACGGCGACCACGACCCGAAGTTCTGGATGCGCATGGTCTTGACGTCGGAGTGGATGTAGATCCAGTTGTCGTCCCACGGGACCTTGTCCGCCGGGACCACCAGGGCCACGGTGAGGAAGTCCCGGAAGCGCAGATCGTCGGCGGCCCGCTGGACCTCGGCCGGCACCGGCGGGTCCATGGCCTTGAGCAGCAGGGAGAACGGCATCGACGAGATCAGGTGGTCGACGGGGTACTCGGTGGTGACGCCGTCGGACTCCGCGACGACGCTCACCGCCCGTCCGCCGGCGTGGCGGATCCGGGTCACCGGCGTCTCCATGATCACCTTGGTCCCGGCCGCCTCGACCAGCTCGTGGCAGCGCTCCCACATCATTCCCGGGCCGTACTTGGGGTACTGGAACTCGTCGATCAGGCTGGTCACCTGCGCGGCCCGGTTCTTGCGCCGCCCGACCAGCCGGGCCCGCACCGGCTCCCACACCGCCTTCCACAAGGACATGTCCTTGATCCGCTGGGCGCCCCAGTCGGCGGAGAGCGTCGAGACCGGGACCCCCCAGACCTTCTCGGTGTAGGTCTTGAAGAAGTGGCCGTAGAGCCGCCAGCCGTAGTTGGCGGCGATGTAGCCCTCGAGGTTCGTCTGGTCCGCGGGCGGGCGCACCTTCACCCAGAGGAAGGAGAACCCGCAGCGCACGGCCTCCACGAGGCCGAGGTCCCACATGGCCTTCAGCGGCTTGAGCGGGTAGTCGAAGAACTTGCCGTTGTAGTAGAGGCGACTCTTGCGCGGGCGCAGCAGGAACTCGTCGTCGCTGAGGATCTCGTGCCAGAGGTCCTCGACCGGACGGACCTTGGTGAAGAAGCGGTGGCCGCCGAGGTCGAACCGCCAACCGTCACGCACGACGGTGCGGCTGATCCCGCCCACCACCGAGTCCGCCTCTAGCACGGTGCTGGTGACCCCAGCCTTCGTCAGCTGATACGCCGCGGTGAGACCCGCCGGACCGGCTCCGACGATCACGATCTGGGTAGGTTCGGACGCGCGCGCTACCGGGTTGACGGAGTTGTCGCTCACGAGCTTGATCGCTCCCTCTCAGCTGTGGGCAGGCGCGCCACTGTATCGAACGGTCCTCGGGCGGTCCGATCCGTCGGGAACCAGGCCCCGTGATCGTCTGGGTTAGCATCGCCGGCTCATGCGCACGCTCGTGGGGGACGAGGTCGACGGCGTCGGAACCGTGACTCCTGAGACCCCTGAAACCGCTGAACCAAATCGCACCGGGCTGGTTCCGTCGTGGGCCATCTCCGCGGCGGTGGCCGCCGCCGTGGCGGTCGGTGTGGCCCTGCGCTTCTACTCGCGCTCCAACCTGTGGCTCGACGAGGCGCTGAGCGTCAACATCGCCCGGCTGTCGCTCGGGGACCTGCTCGACGCCCTGCGCCACGACGGCCATCCGCCGCTCTACTACCTGCTGCTGCACTACTGGATGGACCTGGTGGGCGATGGCGACAACGCCGTGCGGCTGCTGTCCGGCTTCTTCGGCGTGGCCTGCCTGCCCTTGGCCTGGATCGCCGGGCGCCGGGTCGCGGGATCGGCCGGCGCCCGCTGGACCGTGGTCGTGGTGGCCCTGTCGCCGTACGCGATCCGGTACTCCACCGAGACCCGGATGTACTCCCTCGTCATGCTGCTGGTCCTGGCCGGGTACCTGCTGGTCAACGACGCCCTGCACGATCCCAAGACGTGGCGGCTGGTCAGCATCGCGGTGATCACCGGGCTGCTGCTGCTCAGCCACTACTGGGCGTTCTGGCTGGTGGCCGCGGTCGGGCTGATGCTGCTGTGGCGCTGGCGCCAGCGTCCGGCGAGCCGAGCCGCGACCGCCCGAGTGGTCGTGGCCGTGGCCGGCGGCGGGCTGTTGTTCCTGCCGTGGCTCTCCGGGTTCCTCTACCAATCCCGGCACACCGGGACTCCGTGGGCCCAGCCGGTGCGTCCCACCATGCTCATCGAGATGACCCTCCAGGACCTGGGGGGCGGCGAGGTGTCCGAGGGCAAGCTGGGCGGTGCGGTCATCCTGATCCTGTGCCTGTTGGCGCTGTTCGTGGCGCGCTCGGCCCGCAACGAGATGGTGCTGGACATGCGCACCGTGCCCACGGTCCGCACCGAGCTGGTGATCGTGGCCATGACCGCGGCTATCGGCTGCCTGGTCGGCTATGCCACCGGAGCCACCTACCAGGCCCGCTACGCCGCGGTCTTCGTCCCGCTGGTCCTGCTGGCCACCGCCGTCGGACTCACCCGAATCCCGGGCCTGGCCCAGTGGGTCGCCGGCGGTCTTTTCCTGGCGCTGTCCCTCGGCGGCATCGGCTGGGTGGAGTACTACCAGCGCACCGAGTCCGGTCCGGTAGCCGCCGCGGTAGCGGAGCGGGCCCATCCCGGCGACGTGGTCGTGTACTGCCCCGACCAGCTCGGACCGGGGTACTCACGGGAGATGCCCGACGCTCTGGTCGAGCTGGCCTATCCGACGATGGGGTCGCCGGATCGAGTCGATTGGGTGGACTACGCCGACCGTAACGCCAAGGCCGACCCCAAGGAGCTGGCCGACCAGGTCCGACGGGACTACGCCGGTCACGCCGCGTTCGTGGTGTGGAAGCCGTCCTACCGGACGTTCGGCCAGCAGTGCGAGGACTTCGTCAACGCCCTGGGCGGAGGCGAGCAGATAGTCAGCGTCGACGAGTCCGCCTACTACGAACCAGCCAACCTCGCCTGGATAGGCGAGCTCCGAGGCTGAGAACGGCCGAGCTGAAAACGCAATCTGGCGCCCCCCGATTCTTGGGGGGCGCCAGAAGCGGTGGCTGCTACTGGGCGACCGCCCGGAGCGGAGTGGCACCGGCAGCACTGGCAGCGGCTTCCTGACGGCGGACGACGAACAGATCCGCGGTGCGGAAGCTGCAGACCCGCACGCTCCACGAATCGATGAGGTCGCGCCCGTCGCCGCGGCGGAAGAACGTGGTCATCGGACCTTCTTGCTGATAGGCGTCCGCGCCGTCGACCGTCTCGACGGTGCGATCCTGCAGGATGACCTCGAACG
>DASXTK010000304.1:0-4159 GCA_036505485.1 Acidimicrobiales bacterium | reverse complement strand
CACGGCACGATCGCACCCACCACGCCGACGGGCTCCTTCCACACCTTGCGGGTGTTGGGGTTGCCCATCGGGTCGGGACCATCGGGGAGCTCGGTCTCCCAGCCAAACTCGTCGATCAGCTTGACGGGGTAGCGCAGAGCCCCCTTGAGCGGGCCGTCGAGCTGGGGCCCGTTCGTGATCATCCGCGGGCAGCCGACCTCGAGGATCAGCTGCTCGCGCAGCTCCTCGCGTTCGGCTTCGAGCGCTTCCTGCAGCTGCTCCAGGCAGCGCTTGCGGAAGGCCCGGTTGGTGGACCAGTCGGTCTCGTCGAAGGCCCGGCGGGCCGCGTCGATGGCGCGGTGCATCTCGGCGCCGGAAGCGTCGGCGACGTGGCCGAGGACCTCCTCGGTTGCCGGGTTGACGTTGGCGAAGGTCGCGCCCGAGTCGGCCTCGACGAGCTCACCGTCGATAAGCATCCTCGGCTCGGGGTGGACGGTGGGAATCTCGGTCATGACTCCTCGGTGGGGTACGCGAAGGTCGACAGGAATTGGACGGCCGGCTGCGCGGGTGCGAACGACTCCGTGATCCCGGCGGCGTAGTAGCCCGCATCGGTGACCATCGTGATGCCGGTGATCCCCGCGGCGGCGTCGCTGCCCAGGAAGACCAGCGGGTAGGCCTGCTCCAGCGCCGTCGAGGGCTCGATGCCCGTCTCGGCGCGGTAGTCGGCACCGAATCCGAGCCACATGTCGGCGTTGGCCCGGGCCAGCGGGGTGTCGGTGGGGCCGGGGAGGATGGCGTTGATTCGGATGCCCCTCTTCAGCAGGCCGAAGGCCTCGCCCGCCACGTAGGCGTTGATCGTCAGCTTGCTCCACATGTAGTCGGCCTTGCCGTGCTCCTGGCACCATCGGGCGGCCTCGTCGAAATCGGTGATCTCGAGGTACTCCTGCAGGAGTGGGAGGTTGGCCTGCCAGCCGAGCCCGGCAGCCGAGGAGATCATGCCGATGGCCGATCCTCGGGGGACCATGTCGGCGGCGAGCATCCGGTCGATGAGGCGGCGGTGGCCGATGAAGTTGATCCGCTCGATCCCGGGCGTGCCGTCGGCTACCCCGGCGCACGAGAACAGGGCGTGCACAGGTCCGCCGCACTCGTCGACGGCGGCGTCGATCGACGCCTTGTCGGCCATGTCGACGTGGATCGCCTTGACCCCGGCCAAGGCGACCTCGGCCCGGTCCATCACCACGACCTCGGCCCCGGCATCCTGGACGAGCTCGGCGACCGCCGCGCCCATACCGGTGGCTCCACCGACGACCAGCGCGCGCTTGCCGTCGTATCTGAACGCGTCGAACAGCGTCATGTGTTCCCTCCCTGCAGTGGTTGGTCAGGCGACGATGCCGCGGACCTTGAGGTCGACGATGGTGTCCCAGTCGAGACCGAGGCCTTCGAGGATGGCGTCGCCGTGTTCGTTGAACTCGGGGGCCCGTGTGGGCTGGGCCGTCTCCTCGTCGTATTGGACGGGGGCCGCCGCCAGCTTGAACGGGTGGCCGTCCGCGGTCTCGCAATCGACGACGTAGCCGTTGGCGACGGTCTGGGGATCGGCGGCGGCCTCCAGGGTGTCCTGCACCATGGCCCATTGCCCGGAGAAGCCGGCGAGGAGCTCGCGCCACTCGTCGGCGGTGTGCTCGGCGAAGGCCTCCCGCAGCAGCGCGACCGCGACGGCGACGTTCTGCTTGATGGCCTCGGCGTCGGCGAAGCGCTCGTCGTCGGCGAGCTCGGGCCGCCCGATCACCTTGCACACCTCGGGCCAGTACTTGGCGGCCTGAAGGCAGGTGAGCGTGAGAAACCTGCCATCTGCCGTCTTGTAGGTGGCGCTCAGGGGGTTGCCGGTGGGGACGCCCCGCCGCGGTGGCGCCCACCCCACCCCGTGCTGGAGCGACAAGGCGAGCGCCGCGCCCATCGACCACAGGCCGACACCGAGCAGGGACACGTCCACCGTGGTGGCCTGGCCGGTGCGCTCCCGGTGGAACAGCGCCCCCATGATCCCCCCGGCGATGGTCATCGCCCCGATCGAGTCGCCGAACGCCGGCGCCGGGGGCGGAAGCACGTAGTCGTCGTCGGCCTGCTTCAAGCCCATCGCGATGCCGGCCCGGCTCCAATAGGCCAGCGAGTCGTAGGAGCCCTGGTCGGCGTCGGGGCCTTGTGAGCCTTGGCCGGTGCCGCGGACGTAGATGATGTCCGGGTTGTGGGCCCGGATGTCCTCGACATCGATCTTCAGCTTCGACCGGACCGACGGGAGCTTGTTGGTCAGGAAGACGTCACAGGTGGCCGCCAATCGATGGAGGATGTCGAGACCCTCGTCCGAGCTGAGGTCGAGGGCCAGGCTCTGCTTGCCCCGGTTCGAGTGCTCCAACAGCACATGAACAGTCGTCCCCAAGTCGACGACCCCGCTGGAGGCCAGGCCCCGCATGGCGTCACCCCGCTGCACGTGCTCGACCTTGACCACCTCAGCACCCCAGTCCGCCAGCAAAGCCGAGGCCGCCGGCACGAACGTGTGCTCGGCCACCTCCAGGACGCGAACGTCTTGCATGACTGCGGTCATGGGTCCCCTCCGACTGTCTGCCGCAAGTGTGACTCATTCGTTAGGTAGAGGGCACAGTAGACGATCGACAGTACCCACTGCATCTCGCCGGTGAAGGTCCGGAAGTTGACTCATTTGTTAGATGAGACGTACTGTCTGAGGTATGGCGCGACGGTTCGATTTTCCGGTGTTCGACGCTGACAACCACCTGTATGAGACCCGCGACGCGTTCACCCGCCACCTGCCCGACCGGTACAAGGGCGCGATCGATTACGTGGAGGTGCGGGGGCGGACGAAGATCATGATCCGCGGGACGGTCAGCGAGTACATCCCCAATCCGACCTTCGATGTGGTGGCCCGTCCGGGGGCGCAGGAGGAGTACTTCCGGTACGGCAACCCGGAGGGTAAGTCGTTCCGGGAGATCTTCGGAGAGCCGATGCGGTCGATCCCGGCGTTCCGGGAGCCGGGCCCGCGGATCGAGTTGATGGACGAGCAGGGCATCGATCGGGCCCTGACGTTCCCGACGCTGGCGAGCCTGCTCGAGGAGCGGATGCGCGACGACCCGGAGCTGACCCATGCGGTGATCCACTCGTTGAACCAGTGGATGCACGAGACCTGGACCTTCAACTACCAGGACCGCATCTTCCCCACCCCGGTGATCACCCTGCCCATCGTCGAACGGGCCATCGAGGAGCTCGAGTGGGTGGTCGAACGGGGCGCCAAGGTCGTGCTCATCCGGCCCGCGCCGGTCCCCGGCTACCGGGGCCCTCGTTCGTTCGGGCTGCCCGAGTTCGACCCCTTCTGGCAGAAGGTCGTCGAAGCCGGCGTGCTCGTGGCCATGCACTCCTCCGACAGCGGCTACGACCGCTTCGCCAACGAGTGGATCGGCAGCGACAGCGAGATGCTGCCGTTCAAGCCCCAGGCGTTCCGGATGCTGTGGTCCTGGCGACCCGTCGAGGACGCCGTCGCCGCGCTCGTGTGTGACGGGGCGCTGTCGCGGTTCCCGCAGCTCAAGGTGGCGGTGATCGAGAACGGCAGCAGCTGGACCGAACCCCTCCTCAACCGCCTGGCCGACACCTACAAGAAGCTGCCCCAGGACTTCCTCGAAGACCCTGTAGAGGTCATCAAGCGCCAGATCTACATCAGCCCCTTCTGGGAGGAGGACCTTGGCGCCCTCGCCGAGCTGATCGGTGTCGACCAGGTGCTGTTCGGCTCCGACTACCCCCACCCCGAAGGACTCGCCGACCCCGCCAGCTACATGAACGAGCTTGCCGGGCTCCCCGATGAGAGCATCCGCAAGATCATGGGCGGCAACCTCGCCCAACTCATGAACGTCTCGGTTCCGGCCTGACCAGGGGTGACGCCGGCAGCGGCGAAATCGAGGCTCTTGTGACCTGTCCGTGGGTCGAGTTTCGCGGCTCGGTGACGCCATGGGCTGCTCTCGGTGGCTAAATGACGCTTCGCGGGAAGGGCGGCGGCCAAACGAGCTGGCCCCGAACGGTCTTTGTGGCTCAACCCGATGCCGGGAACACGTTGGGTCGTCGGGGACCGGCGTCGGGGAGCTCTTTGAACGTTTTTGGTTGGTAGGCAACCAAAAACGTTCAA
>DASXTK010000303.1:0-13099 GCA_036505485.1 Acidimicrobiales bacterium | reverse complement strand
GGGTTACTACCTGGCGGACTGTGGGATCTAGGGCGTCTGGATCCTTGGCTAGTAGGGGGCCGATCACTGTTAGCCGCTCGGCTACGAAGGAGCCTTCGTAGAGGAGACGGCCGGCTTCTAGTAGGGGGGTGGGGTCGAACTCGCGGACTTCGGCCCAAGTTGCGGCTTCTAGCTGGGCGATGGTCTGGGTGAAGGCGCTCTCTTGGGGTAGCGACAAGCCCCACGACGAGGACGGCGGGATCCCGACGACGACGCTGGCCGGGGTGGACGGGTGAGGGTGGCTACCCGTCAGGACTTCGAGGACTACGGCGGCGTTGTCGACCGTGCGGGCGAAGATCGAGACGCAGTCCCAGGAGCGGCAGGCTGGGACGACTCCTTCGGTGCTCACCAATCCCCGGGTGGGCTTGAGGCCGACGATGCCGTTGGCCGCGGCAGGGACTCGGCCCGAGCCGGCGGTGTCGGTCCCGAGCGCGAAGGGGACCACCCCGGCGGCGACTGCGACGGCCGAGCCCGAGCTCGATCCACCGGAGATCAGGCTGGGGTCCAGCTCGCTGTGACACACCCCGTACGGCGACCGGGTCCCGACCAGACCGGTAGCGAACTGGTCCAGGTTGGTCTTGCCCACCAGCACCGCACCGGCGTCCAGAAGCGCGGCAACGGCCGGCGCGGTGGCCGAGGCGGTGTACGCGAATGCCGGGCAGCCCGCCGTCGTGGTCATGCCGGCGACGTCGATGTTGTCCTTCACTGCGAACGGCACGCCCCACAATCGTCGATCGCGACGCCCCTCCTCCTCGAGGCGCGCCGCCCGAGCCAAAGCCTCCGACCCGGGGACGACGCTGATCCAGGCCGCGGGCTGGTTCTCCCGCAGCCGTTCGTACGCAGCCGCGACCGCCTCGACCGGCGACGAAGGGATCACGCCACCCGCACCACGACCAGCGGTCGGCCGGCGGCCACCAGGTCACCGGGTTGGCTGCGGACCTCCACCACCGTGCCCCGGACGGGCGAGCGCAGTGTCGTCTCGGTCTTCATGGCCTCCAGGACGATCAACGCGGCGTCAGCCTCCACCTCGTCACCGGCCTGTACGACGACCGACCACACCCGCGCCGCCAAGGGAGCCGTGACGACGGTGGCATCGGCGGGAACGGACAGCTCGAGGTCGTCGTCCGGCACCGCCAGAACTCGCTGCTCGGCTTGGTCGGCGACCACGAACTCGCCGTGGGCCTCCCACGCTGCCCGTTCGGCCCCGAACGCGGCAAGCTGCCCCGCCCGGAAGGTGGCGATGCCCGAGGAGTTGGCGGCCAGGAACCGGTGGTGCGCCGCGATCGAGAGCGTCCCCTGCTCGATCTCCGGACGCCACACTCCGGCGGCAGACGCGCCCCGCAGATCGAGCAGTTCCTCGGCAGAGACGGGATAGAACCGGATCCGATCGAAGAACCGCAGCAGCCAAGGCTGTTCGCCGGGGTTGGGCCAGCGCTGCCACACCGGGGTGGTACGGCCGATGAACTGGTAGCCGCCGGGTCCTTCCATGCCGTACACGCACATGTAGGCGCCGCCGATCCCGACCGCGTTCTCCGGGGTCCAGGTGCGCGCGGGGTTGTACTTGGTGGTGACTATCCGATGCCGGGGGTCCAGCGGCGTGGCCACCGGGGCGCCGAGATAGACGTCCCCCAACCCGTAGACCAGGTACTCGGCAGCGAAGGCGATGGCCCGGACCTCGTCGATCGAGGCCAGACCGTTGATCCGCCGGATGAACTCGAGGTTGCTCGGGCACCACGGCGCATCCGGCCGCACCGAGCGCATGTAGATGTCGATGGCCCGCCGCACCGCGGGGTCGTCCCAGGACAGCGGCAGGTGGACGACCCGGCTCGGCAGCACCACGTCGTCCACGGCCGGGAGCTCGGCGTCGGCTCGTCGGACCAGCTCGGCCGCGGCTTCCACCGTGAGCCGGTCGCCGTTGACCTGGACCTGGAGCGAGCGGATCCCGGGGGTGAGGTCGACGACTCCGGGAACCGACTCCGCCGCGAACCATTCGGCCAGCTGGTGGACCCGAACCCGCAGGTCCAGATCGAGCACCGGATCACCCACCTCGACCAGCAGATGGCGATCCCCACTGCGGCGGAACGTCAGGTTCCCGGTTCTTTGAAGAAAAATGGTTGGTTTCCAACCATTTTTCTTCAAAGACGGCCATGGGGGGACGAACCGCACCGTGTCGCCCGCCTGGAGCTGTCCCAGCTTCCAAAGCTCGTTGTCGACAAGAGTGGCCGGACAGACGAAGCCCCCAAGGCTGGGACCGTCGGGGCCGAGGATGACCGGCATGTCGCCCGTGAAGTCGACGGTCCCGACGGCATAGGCGTTGTCGTGGATGTTCGACGGATGCAGCCCGGCGTCGCCACCGTCGGGCCGGGCCCACCGCAGCCGAGGGCCGATCAACCGGACCCCGGTGCGGGCCGAGTTGTAGTGGACCCCCCAGTCGCTGGCGTAGAACAGCTCGACGTCGTCCTCGGTCAGGAAGTCCGGCGCCGCCTGCGGTCCCGGCAGCACGCCGATCTCCCAGCGATGGACTAGGACCGGCCGGGACTCCTCCGCCACCGGCTCACCCAGCGCCGCAGCCGGAGAAGGTCCGACCCGCAGCAGATCGCCCGGAGCCAGGGCCCGGCCGGCGTGGCCCCCGAAGCCGCCCAGATCGAACGTGGTCCGACTTCCCAGCACCTCGGGAACGTCCAGCCCGCCGCGGATCAGCAGGTAAGCCCGGGCGCCCGGTCCCTCCACCCGATCCAGTCGGAGGACCGCGCCGGGCGAGACCGCCACCACCTCCCACGGCGCCACCGGAAGGTCGTCGAGACGGGCCTGCATGTCGGCTCCGGTCAGGCAGATGGTGGCGGGCCGGTGGAACCGCAGGGTGGGCCCGAGCAGCACACACTCCAGCCCGGCCGAGTGCTCGGGGTTGCCCAGCAGCCGGTTGCCGAGCCGGAACGACCGGTCGTCCATCGGTCCGCTGGGCGGGACCCCGACCGACCACAGCCCCTGCCGCCCGGGCCAGGCCACCACCAGCGTGTGGGCCCCGCCGTCGACGACTTCGACCGCGTCAGGCGCAAACGGCAGCGAGGCGAGCAGGCCGGTCGTGACCCCGTGGCCGGAAGCGAACCGCGAGTCGGCCAAAACCGCACGGAGATGCTCGACGTTGGTCTCGACCCCGTGCAATCGCAGCTCAGCCAGGGCCCCATCCAGCCGGACGATCGCCTCGGCCCGGGTGGCGCCGTGAGCCACCACCTTGAGCAGCAGCGGGTCGTAGAACGGCGTGATCTCCGTCCCGGCCCGCACCCAACCGTCGCACCGGACACCCGGCAGCGATGAAGGCAGGGCCACATCGTGCAGCCGGCCGGCACTTGGCTGGAAGTCCCGCACCGGGTTCTCGGCGTAGACCCGGGCCTCGACTGCGTGCCCTTCGGCGCGGTCGCCCTCCCGAGCCAAGGAAGGGTCGATCATCCAGGCCACCAGGTCGATGCCGAACAACAGCTCGGTCACACCGTGCTCGACCTGGAGCCGGGTGTTGACCTCGAGGAAGTAGTGCTCACCCGTGTCCACGTCGACCACGAACTCGACGGTTCCAGCCGACCGGTAGGAGACCGAAGCGGCCAGGGCGCGGGCGTCCTCGTACAAACGCTTCCTAGTCGCGTCCGAAAGACCAGGCGCCGGCGCCTCCTCGATGACCTTCTGATGCCGGCGCTGGACCGAGCAGTCCCGCTCGCCCAGAACCACGACCCCGCCGGCACCGTCGCCGAACACTTGCACCTCGACGTGGCGGGCCCGGGGGAGGAACCGCTCGAGGAACACGGCGGCGGAACCGAAGTTGCTGGTCCCCAGATGGGTGGCCGAGGCGAAGGCCTCCGCCAGCTCGCCGGCAGAGGCGCAGACGTGCATGCCGATGCCACCACCCCCGGCGCTGGTCTTGAGCATCACCGGATAGCCGACGTCCGCCGCGGCGGCCAGGGCATGGTCCACGTCACGCAGCACCCCGGTGCCCGCCAGCAAAGGAAGGCCGGCCGCGGCGGCCAGACCACGGGAGATGTGCTTCTGTCCGAAGTCCCGAAGCTGGTCGGGGGTCGGGCCGATGAAGGTCAGTCCCGCCGTCTCAACCGAAGCGGCGAAGTCGGCTCGCTCGGACAGGAATCCGTAGCCGGGATGCACCCCGTCGGCGCCGCTGGCGAGCGCGAGCTCCAACACCCGATCGATCCGCATGTACGACTCGGCGGCAGGTCCGGGTCCGAGCCGGAAGGCCTGGTCGGCCTGGCGGGCGTGCGCCGCGCCACGGTCGGCGTCCGAGTACACCGCCACCGCCTCCAAACCCAGGTCGTGGATGGTGCGGATGATGCGGCACGCGATCTCCCCCCGGTTGGCGACCAGGATCCGCCGAGGCGGCGAGGCGGGCGAAGTCACCGGTAGACGACGACGCGGATCGGGGTCGGGTCGAAGGCGTTGCAGGGGTTGTTGATCTGCGGGCAGTTGGAGATCAGCACCAGGACGTCGCGGTCGGCCCGCAGCTCGACGTACTTCCCGGGCGCCGACAGGCCATCGACGATGCCGAGCGCCCCGTCGGGCTCCACCGGCACGTTCATGAACCAGTTGATGTTGCTGACCAGGTCCCGTTTGCCTCGGCCATAGGGGGCCAGGGCGGTGAGGAAGTTGTCGACGCAGGCGTGCTGGTGCTTGGTGTGGTGCCCGTAGCGCACGGTGTTGGACTCGCACGAGCAGGCGCCGCCGATGGTGTCGTGACGGCCGCAGGTGTCGTCGACCACGGTCAGCAGCGGTTCGCCCTCGCCTTCGCGCAGCACGCTGCCGGTGGTCAGGAAGATGTTGCGTTGGGCGCTGATGGTGGCCGCGGCGTCGTAGCGCAGGTCGGGGTCCCGGGCGTCGTAGGCCAGGAAGTCGACCGCCTGGTTGCCGTGCAGATCGACGATGCGCAGCAGTTGGCCGGCGGTCAGCTCGGCGGTCCAGGGGCTGCGGGCCGGGACGACCACGTCGAGGACGACCTCACGGCTCACGACAACGAGCTCTCGGCCAGGGTGGACAGGACGTCGTCGGTGTTCTCGAACGCCCGTTGAGCCTCAGGGCTGGCCCGACGGGCCGGGTCGTCGGCACCAGCCGGCGCGCCCTGCCACGCGGTGACCCGGATCAGTCCACCGCCGACGGCGGGGTCGTCCAACGGGTGGGGGGTGACGGCGAGGGACACGAGCAGGTCGAGCTCGGCCCGCACGGTGACGTGAGTGGGATCCGGTGGCCGATGGATCCGTCGGAGTCCGCCGCCGGCATCGACTCGTACCGGGGTGAACAGGTTGGCCGCCGGGGGCAGGTCACGGCGGGTCAATCCGTGCTTGGCCAGCCCAAGAAGCAGGCGGCCGCGACCTTCAGGGATGGACGCACCGCACAGCAGATCGAGGCTGCCGGTGCTGTCGTCGAGAACGGTGGCGAGCACTCGACCCATGTCCGACAGAAGCAGCGACGCCGGACCGGGATAGGCGTTCCACTGCAGCTTCACGGTGTCGGCCACGTTCAGCCGTTCGATGGTCCGAGCCGAGTGATGCAGCACCAGGCTGACATTGGTCGGAAGGTCCAGCTCGGCGATGCGGAGATGGGTTCCACGTCGCACGATCCGCGCCGCGTAGCCGGAGGCCCCGAGAGTCTCGTCCCACACGACGTCGCCCGGCTCGACCCCGGCAGGCAGGTCGGTGGCGCTGGTCGCGGGGATCGTCGGCTGGGTGACCACCGCGGCCGCCACATCGCTGCCGGCCTGGGCCCGGGCATGGTCCCTCGCCCCGTGGACATCGCCGGTGGTGCTGTCGGCCATCGTCTGCCTCCTTTTCTAGGCCCCTTCGGAATCCCGTTGAGGATGACCGCTCGGCCGGCCGAGGTCAACGCGCCCGCGACAGTGTTCATGCGCCCGAAACCGCGTGAGCGGTGCCAGCACGCCGGGGTCGTAGGGTTGGGACATGGCAACCGTGCGGCGACCGGGTCGACCCCGCAGCCGTCCCCGCTCGGAGGGAACCGCCGGCGACGCCCGGGCCGAGATCGTGCGGGCCGCCGCGGAGCTGTTCACCGAGCGGGGGATCCACGCCGTCACCATGGCCGAGATCGCGGAGCGGGCCGGTCTGCAGCAGCCGTCGCTCTACTACTACTTCCGGTCCAAGATCGACGTGCTCCGCCACATCCTTTCCGACGTCAACCGGATCCCGCTGAACCTCGTGCAGCAGGCCCGCCAGGCCGACGGTCCGGTGGCGGTCCGGCTCTATTGGCTGGTCTACCAGGACGTTTTGGCCCTCTGCCGGTTCCCGTTCGACATCAACGAGGTCCACCGGCTGTCGGCCACCAACCCGGCCGAGTTCGAGCGCTACTGGGCCGAGCGCCAACATCTCAACGACGAGGTCGAGGCGCTCATCGCCGACGGCGTCGACCGGGGCGAGCTGCGTGACGTCGATCCTCGGCTGGCCTCGCTGACCGTCCTGGCCAACGACGAGGCCACGCAGAACTGGTTCCGGCCGATCGCCGGACGACGCCTGGCCGGCCGGCTCGATCCCGGTCTGGGCGACTACAGCCCCGAGGAGATCGCCGATCAGCTGGCCGAGCAGGCCTTGCGCCATCTGCTGGTGCGGGCGTCGTCGGTGGACGCGATCCGGGCCCAGGCCCGCGCCCTGCGCCCCGGAGATCAGTAGCGCGTCAGGCTGCGGTCAGATGATCGCGACATGGCGTTGTTTCTAAGGACATTCGACAGAAACCGCCGGTCCCTACGTTCGCCGCGTGATCTCCTCGAAGGTGAAGAGAACGCGCCGCTGGGCGTACCTGCTGATCGTTCCGCTGCTGGCGGCGGCCGCGGTGGCGGCGTGTGGGGGCGACGATGACGACGCGGCGAGCGGCTCGGGGAGCGGGAGCTCGGCCGACAGCTCAGGCGAGCCGATCAAGCTGGGCTACAGCGCCTGGCCCGGCTGGTTCGTCTGGGCCGTCGCCGACCACGCCGGCATCTTCGACGACGTCGGGGTCGACATCGATCTCCAATACTTCGCCGACTACGTGAGCTCGCTCGACGCCATGGCCGCCGGCCAGCTCGACGCCAACAGCCAGACCCTCAACGACACCCTCGCTTCGGTCTCCTCCGGCAGCGACCAGCGGGTGGTGATCGTCAACGACAACTCGGCCGGCAACGACGCCATCATCGTGGACCAGTCCATCACCTCGGTCCAGGACCTGGCCGGCAAGACGGTGGCCGCGGAGCAGGGCGTGGTCGACCACTTCCTCCTGCTGCAGGGGCTGGCCGAGGCCGGCATGGCGGAGGACGACGTCGACTTCCGGGGTGTCCTCACCGCCGACGCCGCGGCAGGGTTCGCGGGCGGCGAGTTCGATGCCGTCGGCGTGTTCGCTCCCTTCACCCTCACCGCGCTGGAACGACCGGGCTCCCACGTCCTGTTCGACTCCTCGGACTATCCCGGAACCATCCCCGACCACCTGGTGGTCAGCGCCGACCTGGTCGACGAGCGACCTGACGACGTCCAGCTGCTGGTGGACGCCTGGTACGCCACCCTCGACTACATCGAGGCCCACCCCGACGAGGCAGTGGGGATCATGGCCGACGTGGCCGAGCTGAGCCCCGAGGAGTACGCCTCCTTCGAGGCCGGCACCAAGATCTTCAGCGCCGAGGAAGCCCAAGCCGCCTTCGACGGGACCACTGCACCGGCGGGGTTGAAGCCGATGGCCGAGCAGATCAACGCTTTCCTCGTGGACACCGGTCTGGCCGAGGAGGCGGCACCGCTCGACGACCTGTTCGACCCCTCGTTCACAGCGGACTACCTGTCCCGCCACGGGGGCTAGGGCGCACGCCGTGGCGGCAACGGTCGAACTGCGGACCCGGGGGCGGCGGCCATCACGGTTGCTGGATCTCCGGCGGGACCTGCCCGAGACGCTGCGCTGGCTGTTGGCGGCCGCGGGCTTGTTGGGGGTGCTGGGGCTGTGGCTGTGGGCGGCCGGCCGGGAGAGCGGCTCGGTGCGGGTCCCGACCCCGGCGGCCACCGTCGACGCGCTGCGCGAGCAGTGGCGGGAGGGGACGCTGTGGAGCGACACCCGGGCGTCGTCCAGCCGCATCCTCTACGGCTATTCGATCTCGATGGCCATCGGGGTGGTGGCCGGGATCGCCATCGGCTCGGTGCGCTCGGTCGAGGCCACCTTGGAGGCGCCCATCGGGTTCCTCCGCTACGTCCCGGCCAACGCCCTGACCCCGCTGCTGCTGATGTGGCTGGGCATCGACGAGGCCCCCAAGATCACCCTGATCGTGTTGGGCACGGTGTTCTTCAACGTGCTCATGACCGCCGATGTGGCCCGATCGGTCCCCCGGGAGCTGATCGAGGCCAGCTACACCCTGGGCGCCAGGCGGCTGACGGTGCTCCGGCGGGTGATCCTGCGCCACTCGGTGCCCGGCATCATCGACGTGGCGCGGATCAACCTGGCCGCGGGCTGGCTGATGCTGGTCGTGGCCGAGCTGCTGGCGGCCCAGGACGGCCTGGCCTTCCGCATCGTCAAGGCCCAGCGGGGTCGGCGGGTGGACACGATCTTCGCCATCCTCATCGTGTTCGGGATCATCGGCATGCTCTCGGACCTGGCCCTGCGCTGGCTGCGCAACGCCACCTCCCGATGGGCCCGGCCATGACCCCGGGGACCGACATCGTCGAGGCCACCACTTCGGCCGCAACGCCCGAGCGTGGGGCCGAGGCGGCGCAGGCCGCGAAGCTGACCGTGCGGGAACTGACCAAGCGCTACCCGGGCCGCCGCCGGACCCCCGAGGTCGTCGCCCTGGACAACGTGGATCTGCACGTCGGCGCGGGTGAGTTCGTGGCGCTGGTGGGAACCTCGGGCTGCGGCAAGTCGACCCTGTTGCGGATCGTGGCCGGACTGGAGCAGCCCACCGCCGGGGCGGTGCGGGTGGACGGCGAGACGGTCGTCGGTCCCGGACCGGATCGCGGCATGGTGTTCCAGAACTACTCCCTGTTTCCGTGGCGCACGGTGGCCGGGAACGTGGCCTTCGGGATGGAGCTGGCCCGTTGGTCCCGCGCCAAGCGCTCGGCCCGGGTCGACGAGCTGCTCGGGATCATGGGGCTGACCGAGCACGCCGAGCGGCTGCCCCGTGAGCTGTCGGGCGGCATGCGCCAGCGGGTGGCCATCGCCCGGGCCTTGGCCACCGAACCGGACGTGCTGCTGTTGGACGAGCCCTTCGGTGCCCTCGACGCCCAGACCCGGCTGGCGATGCAGGAGTTCCTGCGCTCGGTGTGGCTCCGCACCGGAGCCACGATCCTGCTGGTCACCCACGACGTCGACGAGGCGATCTACCTGGCCCAGCGGGTCTACGTCCTCCAGGCCAGCCCGGGACGCATCGTGGAGGAGATCGTCCTCCCGTTCACCAGCCAACGCGGCCCCGCGATCAAGCGGACCCCCAGGTTCCTGGACCTCCGCGACGAGATCCACGACCTGCTGCTGAGCACCTAGCCCGAAGGCACGTCCGGCAGGGCATCGAGGGTGAGGGCGTCCTGTCCGGTGGCCTCGGTGACCGCCTGTTCAGCGGCCTCGACGGGGGGCGGCTCGTTGGTGAACTGGCTGCAGGCCGAACCATCGCCATAGAACTCGTGGCCCAGGAAGATCAGCAGGAAGTTGATCTGCGGGCGGTGCAGGGCCCCGATGCCCGGAGCGTCACCGAAGTGGCATACCGCCCCGTTGGCCAGGCTGATCCAGTAGCCGTCGCCGGTCGCGGTGGGAAGGATGGCGGTGGCCGTGGTCGGATGCTCCGCTGCCGGCACCGGCTCGATGATCCAGTGGTCCGGGGGCTCGAACCCGGTGATCCTCTGGAAGTCCTGGTTGGCGGCACTGCCCAGAGCCACCGCGGCCCCGAAGGGGTAGACGTTCCCAGCCCCGTCCAGGATCCAATAGCCCTCGGCTTGGGGACGGGCCACCATCCCGACCAGCGGCACGTTGGGCATGCTGGCCTCCAGGTCACCGAGGAGGGTGGCGGTCCCGAAGGGGACGACCCGGCCGGTGGCGGTGAGCAGCCAGTAGCCGGTGCGGTCGCGGGTGGGAGCCATGGTCACCACGGTTTGGCCCTGTCCGGCCAGGTCACCGAGGACCGCAGCATCGCCGAACTCCTGCACGTCGCCGTTGCTCGCAGCGATCCAGTAGCCGTCATAGGTGGCCGTGGGAGCGATGTCGACGGCCGGGTTGGCGGGGCCGAGATCGACGGCGTCGCCGAGACTGGCCACCGCGCCGAGGGGGAGGACCTTGCCGGCCTCGGTGAGCAGCAGGGTCCGCTGACCCAGCCCGGCCTTGCTGGCCGACACCACCGGATCGTTGGGCTGGCGGGTCGAACCGAGCGCATGGCCGCCCACGCCGTTGCCGGGGGTTCCCATCAGGAAGGTGGCGCCGTCGCAGGTCACCATGCGGTAGCCCGACCCCGTTGGCACCAGAGCCGTCGGTGGCTCGGCCGGTGCGGTCGATCCTTCGGTGGGGGGCACCGGTGATCTGGGCCAGGGCTCGGGCCAGGACGCTGCCGCTGAGACCGGCGCCGTAGTAGGTGAGGTGGAGATCGTCGGGTGGACGGACGTCCCGGGGATCACCGGCGCAGTCCGAGAGCTGCTGGACGTGCTTTCCGTTGGCCGCGGCCAGGATGTCGCCGGCGTTGATGATCCCGAAGCCGAACTCTTGGCGGTGGGCCAGGTAGCTGTTCCAGATGACGTTGTCCGCCGCGGTGCGTCCCGCCTCGCGGGGCACCGGCTTGACGAAGTAGACGACCGCACCGTTGACGGTCAGGTGCTGCATGAGCACCGCCAGCTGCTCCTGCACCATCTCGTCCCAGGCCGGTGAGCCCATCTCGATGACGTTGCCGGCGGCGTCGTGGGGCGCGGTGCTGGCCCAGTAGTTGTGGTTGCTGTAGACCGCGACCACGTCCGGGTCGAAGTCGATGACCGCCTGGGTGGCTTCGTGCATCAGCGTCGCCGACGGCGGATCGGGGATCGGCTCGCCCATGTCGTACTGCGACCGGGTGAACAACCCCCTACCCCAGGCGGCGTGGAGCCGAGCGTCGATGCCCATCTCCTCGAGGGCGAACAGCGCATGACTGCCCATCTGGTCGGCGATGGAATCGCCCACGACGAGGACCCGCGGCGCCCGACCCTCGATGGTGCGCAGCGGCGGGGCCGCGGCGTCGTACATCGGCACCGGCGAGGTCGGCGGCGTTATGCCCCCACAGCCCGCCACCGCCACCGCGGCGAGGAACACCCCGACCACGGCCAATCTGATCCCACCCCGCATCGCCCTGCCTTCCCCAGCCCCCAACCCGCCGTGATTCTGACACACCGTCAGAAAACCCGGGCAGCAGCACGAACCGAGGCAATGGTGCCCACGATCGACAGGCCGAGGCGATGGTGCCCGTATACGGGCACCATCGCCTCAAGCTCGACACGGTGGGCACTATTGCCTCGGCGGGACTCCCCTCCGCCGGCCGTCTGGGAGCCTCGTTGTCCCGTGTCTAGAGGCTGGACTTCTTGCTGCTTACGCCGGCTTGGTCGAAGGTGGCCATCTCGGAGAGGATCCGGGCCGCGGCTTCCACCAGGGGAAGGGCCAGGGCGGCGCCGGTGCCTTCGCCCAGACGGAGGTCCAGGTCGACCACGGGAACCAGGCCGAGGTTCTCCAGGACGGCGCTGGACCCCGGTTCCTGGGAGCGGTGTCCGGCGATGATCAGCGATTCGACCCCGGGAACCAGCCGAGCCGCAACCAACAGGGCGGCCGCGGCGATGACGCCATCGATGATGACCGGCACCCCAGCGGCGGCTCCGCCCAGAATGAACCCGGCGAGGGCGCCGTGCTCGAACCCACCGACCTCGGTCAGCAGCCCGATGGGATCGTCGCCGTGCCGGGCGCGGGCCCGGGCCACGGCCTCGGCCACGATGGTGGCCTTGCGGGGGATGTCCGTCGCCGGGAGTCCCGAGCCTGGCCCGGTGATGTCGCCGGCCCGCCGTCCGGTGAGTGCGCCGATCAGCGCGGTCGAGGCGGTGGTGTTGGCGATGCCCATGTCCCCGGTCAGCAGGCACCGGGCCCCGTTGGCCACCATGCCGATGGCGGCCTCCGCCCCGGCGTCGAGGGCCTGGACCGCCTGTTCCGTGCTCATGGCCGGACCCTTGGCCAAGTCCTGGGTACCCCGGGCGATCTTGCGGTTGACCAGGGTGGCTTCACCCGTGGGCAGGTCGCTGGCCACGCCGACGTCGACCACCACGACCCGGGCTCGGGTCAGCCGGGCCAGGACGTTGATGGCGGCCCCTCCGGCCAGGAAGTTGGCCACCATCTGGCCGGTGACCTCCTGGGGCCACGGAGATACGCCCTCGGCGTGGACCCCGTGGTCAGCGGCGAAGATGGCCACCGCGGCCGGGCGGGGTGACGGCGGTGGGACCTGGCCGGAGATGCCGGACAACTGGATGCCGATGTCCTCGAGCCGCCCCAGCGAACCCGGCGGTTTGGTGAGGCTGAGATGCCGCTGGCTCGCGGCGTCCATGGCCATCTCGTCCAGCGGCGGGATCAACAGCGCCGCGGCTCGGGCCGGTCCGACGTGCTTGGCCACCTCTTCGAGGACGGCGTGGTTGAGCAGGTCGTTGGGCTGGAGGATGACGATCCCGGCAAAGACGTGGGCGATCGCGGGGTCGGGCGGGGGATCGGTCGACGCTGCCACCACCAGCGTGCGCTCCGGCGTGGCCAGCGGAAACGGCGGCCGGGGCGCCGGTTCGTTAGGGCCGCTCGTCGTCGGGATGACCGGGATGCCGCCCAGACCGGCCTCGTCCAGCCGGTCGATGGTGGTCCCCAGCGACGACTGGGCCGGATCCAGGATGACGGCCATGTGGACGTCCAGCTTGGCCAGCGCTCCGACCACCCGGCGGGCTCCCGGGCGGCTCGGGTCCGGCGCGTCCGCTCCCGCCTCTGCCGCCAGCAGTGCGCCCGGTGTGAACGCCACCGAATCGAAAGGGAGATGATCCGCCATGTCCCAGCTCACGCTAGTGCCCTCGGGGTCTCAGAGCCCATGTAGGCA
>DASXTK010000302.1:0-18530 GCA_036505485.1 Acidimicrobiales bacterium | reverse complement strand
GAGGCGTTTCTCGCGCTTATGGCGCGAGAAACGCCTCAATTTGCAGTTGTTTAGCCGGGGCAGGTGTTCCGGTACTCGTTGATCGTGCTCCCGGTCGGGGCCGGGCACATGAACTGCTCGTAGCGGACGTCGTTGTCGATGTAGCGCTTCATCCAGACGACCGCGAGTCGGGCCTGGGTGGTCTCCGCGGTGGTGCCGAGGCTGTGGCTGGCCCCCGCGACCTCCAGGTAGGCCTTCTCCGATGCGGCGGGAATCTGCGTGTAGAACGGCTCGGAATGCTGGGCCACCGGAGCGACGCTGTCGTTCTGGGCTCCGACGATCAGGGTCGGGACCCGCACGGTCGAGAAGTTCTGGCCCGAGTCCCACGGCTGCAACGGAACGGCGGCCTGCAAGGCTGGGTTGGCCCTCGCGGCTTCGAGGGAACCGCCGCCGCCCATGGAGTGCCCCATCACCCCGAGCCGGCTGGCGTCGATGCGGCTGCGGACGGAGCTGGTCTGGGTCAGGTAGTTGAGCGCGGCCTGCAGCTGGCTGGCCCGGCTCGACGGGAAGTCGAAGATGCTGAGCGTGCTGATGGTGAAGACGACGAATCCTCGGGACGCCAGGCGAGGACCAGTCCAGGCGATGGCGGACTGGGCCGAGAAGAACCCCGGCGACACCGCGATGGCTCCGAACGTCCCCTGGCTGGTGTCGGTCGGGTAGTAGATGGTGCCGCCACCGAAGTTGGACTGCCGCGCCACGGTGGTCTGGGCGATGGCGAACGGCCCCTGGGCGGCGTTGAGGCTGGCGAGCGTGGGCGCCGGACCCCGCTCGAACGGATTGGTCTGGGCATCGGCGACGGTTGCTCCAGCGAACTGGGTGCCAAGCACCAGAGCAAGCACGGCCACGCCCAAACGCAGTCGCGTGGATCTCATGATCATTCCCCCCGAATGTTCACTTATGGCTGGAAAACCAATAGGAACCTCAATAAGTCGCGCAGAATCAAGGGTTTTGTCAAGAAAGGAAGGGAGTCGCAGCGAAACTGAGATGTGGATGGTTGCTAGCAACCATCCACATCTCAGTTTCGGGGGCTGGCGGAGCTACGAGCTGCCGTTTTGGATTGGGGTGGCGTCGAGGACCGACCGCAGCGCCTGGGCCGCACCCATCAGACCGGCGCTCTCGAACGGGACGACGATCTTGGCGTTGTCGCTGGCGGCGAACTTGGACAGGGCGTCCAGCTGCAGGATGGCCACCAGGGTGGGATCCGGGTCCTGGCCCTTGATGGCCGCGTACACCGCGTTGATGGCCTGGGACCGTCCATCCGCCTCGAGGATGGCGGCTTGGCGAGCGCCGTCGGCTCGCAGCACCGCCGCCTCCTTCTGGGCCTCGGCCCGGCGCACCGCGGCCTTGGCCTCACCGTCGGCCACGTTGATCGCCGATTGCTGGGCGCCCTCGGACTGGAGGATCTTGGCCCGCTTCTCCTGATCGGCCTGCTTCTGGAGGGCGAGGGCCTGCAGGATGTTGGGTGGGGGCGCGATCTCGACGATCTCGATGCGGCTGATGCGGATGCCCCACTTGTCGGTGACGACCTCCATCTGCTGCTGGACGTCGATGTTGATCCGCTCGCGCTCGGACAAGGCCTGATCGAGCGAGAGGGTGCCGATGACGGAACGAAGCGCGGTCCGGGCCAGGGCGTCGATGGCGACGTCGAAGTTGGCCACCGAGAACAGTGCCTGTTTGGCGTCGACCACCTGGGTGAAGATCGTGGCGTTCACGGCCACCGCCACGTTGTCCTTGGTGATGACCTCCTGACGATCGCCGGGCCGCGGGATCTCGCGCATGTCGACGGTCTGCAGGGCGTCGATGAACGGAGCGATGATCACCAGACCGGGCTCGTGGGTCTTGCGGTACTCACCGAGCCGCTTGACCACCCCGACCTGGCCCTGCTGCACGATGTTGACCATCCGCCGCAGCTGGAGGAGCACCACCAGCACCACCAACACCGCAACCACGAGCGCAACGATGCTGCTTGTGCTCACGTCGATCTCCCGTCTGCGCCGTCAGGCGCATCGTCGAGGTCGGAGGTACCGATCTCGGGCATTGCTCTACCAGGTCCGTTGATCGGCCACACCAACAGCGTGGTCCCCTGCACCGCCGTGACGACCACGGTGGTGTGGGCCGGGATGGGTGTGCTGCTGCCGCTGACGGCCAGCCAACGCTCGCCGCCCAGTCGCACGTGTCCGTTGCCGTGGGCGTCGCCCACCTCGTCGAGGGTGACCGCCTCGGCGCCTACGAGTCCGCCGTGGACGCCGCGCGCCGCGTAGCCCGAGCGCCGCACGTCCAAGGCTTTGCTGACGAACGGCCGCACAGCCACGACTCCTGCGAGGCCCACCCCGATGGCGACACCGGCCTGCGCCCCGACCGCCCCGGGCGCCAACAGCGCGACGACCGCCGCGGCCAGGCTGCCCACCGCACCGAACATCGCGTAGAAGGCGAGGTGATGCATCTCCACCAGCAGGAGCACCACACCCAGCGCCAGCCATACGAGGACCACCGCGACTCACCTCCTGTCGGAGCATAGCCACGGCCACCAACCAACGATGCAGCACCTCCCCACCGGGAAAATCTCTACGGAATCTTGACGCGCGGCCCGGAATGTTCCGTGTCACATTGACAGCCGGTGAGCGATGTCACTCGCCAGCAGCCGGAGGCCTCGCCGGCGCAACTCGAAGCCGGCCTTAGGTATCTCAGGTTGCTCGAGCACGCCGAGCGGGCGCTTGGCGGTGGGCCGGAGATCACGGTGCTGTGCTGGCCCGACGAGTCGGGTCGACTCGACGACCTGCGCCGTCTGGGGCTGCCCCGGCTGGTGGTCGTCGGGGCAACAGGCAACCCGCCGGCGGGGCGCGGCGAGCTGGAGGACTGGGTTCGGCTCCCGGTGGAGGATCGCGATGTCCAGGCCCGACTGCTCGTCCTGCGCGAGCGGGCCCTCCAACGGCCGCCTCGCCCAGTGCTCGACGGGTCGGGCCGCCTCATCTTCTCAGGGCGCTGGGTGGCGCTGTCCCGCACGGAGGAACGTCTCGCCTGCCCACTCGTAGAGCGGTTCGGTCAGGTCGTGCACTATGACGAGCTGCTCGCGGCGGGGTGGCCCGACGGTGGGACGGACTTGGGCACGTTCCGCCCCCGGCTCAGTCGCCTGCGGCGTCATTGCCTCGGGCTCGGCCTCGAGGTCGTGAACGTCCGCGGCGCGGGGCACGTCCTCCAGCCGGCGGAGGCGAACGTACACACCACGTGAAGACCAGGTAGGGCGTCGCTAAGTCCGCGCTAAGCCCGTTCTCGGACCAGGCCCCGCTCGCTCTTGCCGGATTCCGCGGCGAGGAAGCGGTGAACGTGTTGGAGCTCAACCTCGACCTTGACCGCCATGGTCGTTGACCGGTGCGCCAGGCGGCAGCATTGGGGCAGTGAGCGACGCTGAGCAGGCCAACCGGCGCGGGTCGCTGCGCATCTATCTCGGCGCCGCGCCCGGGGTGGGCAAGACCTTCTCCATGCTCAACGAGGCCAACCGCCGCGCCGCTCGCGGCACCGACATCGTGGTCGGGTTCGTCGAGACCCACGGCCGGGCGCAGACCGCGGCGCAGCTCGGCGATCTGGAGATCGTCCCCCGTCGCGCGCTGACCTACCGGGACACCGCGTTCGAGGAGATGGACGTCGACGCGGTGCTGGCCCGACATCCCGAGGTGGCGCTGGTCGACGAGCTGGCCCACACCAACGTGCCCGGCTCCCGCAACGAGAAGCGCTGGCAGGACGTCGACGAGCTCCTGGCCGTTGGTATCGACGTCATCACAACGGTCAACATCCAGCACCTGGCGTCGCTCAACGACGTGGTCGAACGCATCACCGGAGTCCGCCAGCGCGAGACCCTGCCCGACGAGGTCGTCCGGGCCGCCGACCAGATCGAGCTGATCGACATGACCCCCGAGGCCCTGCGGCGGCGCATGGCCCACGGCAACATCTACGCCCCCGAGAAGGTCGACGCCTCGCTCACCAACTACTTCCGGCCCGGCAACCTGGCCGCCCTGCGGGAGCTGGCCCTGCTGTGGCTGGCCGACCGGGTCGACAACGCCCTCGAGCACTACCGCGAGCGCCACGGCATCACCGAACCGTGGGAGACCCGGGAGCGGGTGGTCGTGGCCATGACCGGCGCGGCTGGCACCGAGGGTCTGGTGCGGCGGGCGGCGCGCATCGCCCAGCGGGCCCACGGCGAGCTGCTCGGGGTGCATGTCCGCAACGAGGATGGGCTGATCGGCGCCGGGGACATGGTGGAACGCCACCGCCGGCTGCTCGTGGAGCTGGGCGGAACCCACCACGAGGTGGCCGGCAACGACATCGCCGCGGCCCTGGTCGACTTCGCCCGGGCCGAGAACGCCACCCAGCTGGTCCTGGGGGCCAGCCGCCGGTCCCGCTGGACCGAGCTGGTGCGGGGGTCGGTGATCAACCGGGTGGTGAAGTTGTCCGGTCCCATCGACGTTCACGTGATCTCCCACCTGCCCCCCGCCGATGACCCGCCGCCGGTGGGCGCGGGCCGCCGGGTCCCGCTGCTCGCACCCCGGCGACGGCTGTTCGGCTGGCTGATGGCCTGCTTCGGCGTCCCGCTGGTGACCCTGCTCATGGCCAACCTCCGAGACCACGTCGAGCTGCCCGGGGCGCTGCTGGTCTACCTGCTGCTGGTGGTCACCACGGCCAGCCTGGGCGGATGGGCTCCGGCGGTGGCGGCCGCTGTGGCCGGGTTCCTTTGCGCCAACTACTTCTTCACCCCGCCCATCCACACCTGGAGCATCTCCGAGGCGGAGAACCTGCTGGCGCTCGTGGTGTTCCTCGCCGTGGCGGTGATCGTCAGCCGTCTCGTCGCCGCCGCGGCTCGTCGAGCCGCCGAAGCGGTCCGGGCCACCGCCGAGGCCGAGACCCTCGCCAGCCTGGCCGGAACCGCGGCCGAGCCCGACCCACTCCCGGTCCTCGTGGACAACCTCCGCCGGGCCTTCGGGCTCGGCGGCGCCGCGCTCCTGCGTCGCAGCTCCGACGGCTGGGTGGTCGAGGCCTCGTCGGGCCAGCAGGCGCCGCAGACCCCGGAGACCGCCGACGAGACCCGACCGCTCGGCCCGGACCTGGTGCTCGCGCTCTCCGACACCCGCTTGGCGGCGGAGGATCGCCGGGTCCTCAACGCCTTCGCCCTGCAGCTCGGGGCCGCGGTCGAGCGGCGGCGCCTCAACGCCCAGGCGGCCCAGGCCGCGGCGTTGGCCGAGGCCGACGAGCTGCGCACCGCCCTGCTCCAGGCGGTCTCCCACGACCTGCGCACCCCGCTGGCCGGGATCAAGGCCTCGGCCAGCAGCCTGCGCCAACCCGACATCGCCTGGTCCGACGACGACGTCCGCGATTTCCTCCAGACCATCGAGGACGAGACCGACCGGCTCACCGACCTGGTGGCCAACCTGCTCGACATGAGCCGCATTCAGGCGGGCGCGGTCACCCCGTACCAGCGGGAGGTCAGCCTGGACGAGGTCGTGCCCGCGGCGCTGGCCGGGCTGGGGGAACGGGGCCGGGCTGTGGTGGTCGAGGTGCCCGAGTCGCTCCCGTCGGTCACCACCGACCCGGCCATGCTGGAACGGGTGATGGCCAACCTGGTGGACAACGCCTTGGCCCACGGCGGGACCGAGGCTCCGGTGCGGGTCGAAGCCGGCGCGGTGGGCAGACACGTGCTGGTCCGGGTGATCGACCGCGGCCGGGGCATCCCCGAAGCCCAGCGCGACCGGGTCTTCGAGCCGTTCCAGCGGCTCAGCGACACCAGCAACGGCGCCGGCGTCGGACTGGGGCTGGCGGTGGCCCGGGGCTTCACCCGGGCCATGGGCGCTGACCTGACCATCGAAGACACCCCCGGAGGGGGCACCACCATGGTGATCGAACTGGATGCGGTGCGGTGAGCACCGCCGAGCCCAACACGTCGGGCCGGGTGCTGGTGGTGGACGACGAACCGCCCATCCTCCGGGCCCTGGCCACCAACCTGCGGGTCCGGGGCTACGACGTCGACTTGGCCGCCACCGGCGAGGAGGCCCTGCAGCTCGCCGCCCGCCACCGACCCGATGTGGTGATCCTCGACCTGGGACTGCCGGGGATCTCCGGCGTCGAGGTCATCGACGGGCTGCGGGGCTGGAGCACCATGCCGATCATCGTGCTGTCGGCCCGTGGCGCCGAGCAGGACAAGGTGGCCGCCCTCGACGCCGGCGCCGACGACTACGTCACCAAGCCGTTCGGCATGGACGAGCTGTTGGCCCGGTTGCGGGCCGCTTTGCGCCGGAACGCTCCCGCGGCCGAGGCGGCGACCGTCACCACCCCCGACTTCGTGGTCGACCTCGCGGCCAAGCGGGTGACCGGAGCCGACGGCGAGGTGCGGCTCACCCCCACCGAGTGGGGCTTGGTCGAGACCTTGGTGCGCAACGCCGGCAAGCTCGTCAGCCAGCGCCAGCTGCTTCAGGAGGTGTGGGGACCCCGCTACGGCGACGAGACCAACTACCTGCGGGTCCACATGGCCCACATCCGCCGCAAGCTGGAGCCGGAACCGTCCCAGCCCCGCTACTTCATCACCGAGCCCGGCATGGGCTACCGGTTCGAGGGGCGTTAGCGCGTTCTTAGCGCGGCGCGGCGGACTCTTAGCAGCCCGTTAGCGCTGGTCACGGCGTTGTCGGGTTTGAGTGGACGAAGGATGTCCACGCTTGCTCCGCCAACCCCTGACGCGTCCGAGCGGGAGGTCCCCGCGCCGGTGCTGCACGGGTCGGGCGTTGTCGTCCCCCCGGACAGCCTCGGCTACCGGCTCAAGCGCAAGCTGCTGGGCGAGCCCCTGCACACCGAGCAGCTCGAGGAGGAGCGGCTGGGGAAGCCGACGGCGCTGGCGGTGTTCGCCTCGGACAACTTGTCGTCCTCGGCCTACGCCACCGAGGAGATCCTGCGGATCCTGGTGCCGGCCATCGGTGTTGCGGCCTTCTCGCTCGTCGTGCCCATCACCGTCGCGCTCTTGCTCGTCCTGTTCGTGCTGATCCTCTCGTACCGGCAGACGATCAGGGCCTACCCCACCGCCGGTGGGGCCTACATGGTCACCCGCGACAACTTCGGCATCCTGCCCGCGCAGGTGGCCGGGGTGGCCCTCCTGACGGACTACGTGCTCACGGTCTCGGTCTCGGTCGCCGCGGGTGTGGCGGCGTTGGTGTCCGCCTTCTCCGGTCTGACCCCGTACACCGTGCTCCTGTCCGTGGCGTTCATCGTCCTCATCGCCTACGGCAACCTGCGCGGCGTGAAGGAGTCCGGTCGGCTCTTCGCCGTGCCCACCTACTTCTTCATCCTCAACATGGTGGTGCTCATCAGCATCGGCTTCGGCCGGCTGGCCTTCGCTGGCCTGCCCACTGCCGATCACGACCGCGCCGGGCTGATGGACTTCGGCCACGCCGGCACCGGGCTGTTCATGGGAGCCGCGCTCTTCAAGGTGCTGACTGCCTTCTCGTCCGGGGGCGCTGCGGTCACCGGCGTCGAGGCCATCTCCAACGGGGTGCCCGCCTTCAAGCAGCCGGCCTGGCGCAACGCCCGAACCACGCTGGTGATCATGGGCAGCCTGCTCGGGGCCATGTTCCTGGGTCTGTCGATCCTTGCGTCGCACACCAAGGCCGCGCCGTTCGAGAAGGGAACGCCCACCGTCATCTCCCAGATCGGCGACCTCGTCTTCGGCCAGAGCGCTCTGGGGCGCGTGCTGTTCTTCTCCCTCCAGGCCGGCACCATGCTCATCCTGGTGCTGGCGGCCAACACCAGCTTCGCCGACTTCCCCCGGCTGGCCAGCTTCCACGCCGGGGACAACTTCATGCCCCGCCAGCTCACCAAGCGGGGCCACCGGCTGGTGTTCTCCAACGGGATCATCTTCCTGTCGGTGTTCGCCATCCTCTTGGTGATCGTCACCGGAGCGAAGGTCGATCGGCTGATCCCGCTCTACGCCATCGGCGTGTTCACGTCGTTCACGCTGTCCCAGGCCGGGATGGCCAAGCACCACCTGCGCGAGAAGGAACCGGGGTGGCGCAGCGGCTTCGTCATCAATGGCGTCGGCGCGGTCATGACCCTTGTCGTCGACATCGTCATCGCCATCACCAAGTTCACCCATGGGGCCTGGGTGATCATCCTGCTGGTCCCGATCATGGTGGTGTTCCTGGTCCGGCTGGCCCGGCAGTACGAGACCGAGGCCGAGCAGCTCGACCACGACGTCCCCAAGGCGGTCGCGGCCAGCATCCTGCACCGGCACGTGGTGCTGGTGTTCGTGGACCGGCTGGACCTGGCGACCGCCCGGGCCATCCAGTACGCCCGCACGCTCATGCCCGACGACCTGCGGGCCGTGCACTTCGTCCTCGACCACCAGCGGGCTGAGGAACTGAGAGATTTGTGGACCCGGCACGGCATGACCCGCGTCGCGCTCGACTTGGTCGACTGTCCGGACCGGCGTCTGACCCGGGCCGCCGTCGAAACCGTCGCCCAGGACCTGGCCGATGGTGAGACCGAGGTAAGCGTCCTGCTCCCCGACCGCAAGTACAACGGCTTCTGGCACCGCATCCTCCACGACCAGACCGCCGAGGCCATCGAACGGGCGGTCTCCGCTCTGCCGCACGCCAACGTCACGACCGTGCCGTTCCACTTCACCTCCCGGGCCGCGGCCCGGGACGGCGGCGAGTCGGTCGAGGCCGCGGCGATGGCCACCATCGCGGCCGGGGAGTCCAACGGCGACACGCCGACGGCGGCCGGGCCGGTGCCGGCTCCCGCCGTGCGGTCGGACGGCACGGCCCCGATCGGCTCGGTGGTGTGGCGGCAGCGGGTGACGATCGAGGGACGCATCCGTACGGTGCGGGTCCAGCCCTTGGCCGGCACCGCCACCCTCGAATGCGTGGTCGAGGACGGCAGCGGGACCATGTCCATCGTCTTCCTCGGCCGCAGCAAGATCGGCGGCATCGACGTCGGCACTCGGCTCCGGGCCCACGGCGTGGCCGGCGACCACCGCGGCCGCCTCGCCATCCTCAACCCGACGTACCAACTGCTTGCCCGCCACTAGCCGATTAGTTATTCCTTCCTGGAACGTCGAATCTTCGACGTTTCGTGTGAAGGAGGCCGGGTGGAGGACAACGTTGCAGGCATTCGGGTAGTCCGAGCCCGGGAGCACAACCTCAAGGACATCTCGCTGACGATCCCGAAGGACCGGATCACGGTGTTAGTCGGCGTGTCCGGGTCGGGGAAGTCGTCCCTCGTCTTCGACACGATCGCGGTGGAGGCCCAGCGCCAGCTCAACGGCACCTTCCCCTGGTCCATTCGCAACCAGCTGCCCAGGTACGAGCGACCCTACGTCGACGCGGTCGAGAACCTGACGACCCCGGTCGTCGTCGACCAGCGGCCGCTGACCGGCAACGCCCGCTCCACCGTGGGCACCATCACCGACATCTACTCGATGATGCGGGTGCTGTTCGCCCGCTACGGCGAGCCGAGCAGTGGCCTTCCGTCGCAGTACTCGTTCGACGACCCCAAGGGGATGTGCCCGGAGTGTGAGGGGCTCGGTCGGGCCCTGCGTGCCGACCCCGACCTCATGCTCGACAGGACCAAGTCGCTCAACGAGGGTGCCATCCTGCTGCCGGGGTATCCCATCGGCAGCCCGGGCTGGCAGTCCTTCGCCAACTACGACCAGCTCGATCCGGCCAAGAAGCTGAGCAAGTACACCGCCAAGGAGATGCACACGCTGCTGCACGGCAGCGGCGGCACGGTCGAGCTGACCTTCGGCAACGGCAAGACGCAACGATTGAAGTACGAGGGGTTGGCGGACAACTTCACCCGGCGGCATCTCAAGCGCGACGTCGGCACCTTGAGCGAGAAGACCAGGAAGACGGCGGAGCAGTCCCTGTCCGAGGGTCCCTGTTCGGCCTGCAACGGTGACCGGCTGAACCCGAGGCTCTGGCCACCAAGATCGACGGGCGCAACATCGCCGAGTGGTCCCGGCTGCAGGTCAGCGATCTGATCGAGCTGCTGGCCAAGACCGACAGTCCGGTGATGGACACGATCCGCGGCGCTCTGGAGCAGGTCGACGCCATCGGGCTCGGCTATCTCAGCCTGGACCGGGCGACCTCGACCCTGTCCGGCGGCGAAGCCCAACGGCTGAAGCTGGTCAAGCATCTGGGCAGCGATCTGACCGGGTTGACCCATGTGTTCGACGAGCCCAGCGTCGGACTCCATCCTCGTGATGTCGGGCGGCTCAACGATCTGCTCCGGGCGCTGCGGGACAAGGGCAACACCGTGCTCGTGGTCGAGCACGATCCGGATGTCATCGCCATCGCCGACACCATCGTCGAGGTCGGTCCGTTGGCTGGTGCCAACGGCGGCGAGCTGCTGTTCGAGGGAAGTTATGGGCGGCTCCGTGCTGCCGACACCGTGACGGCTGTCAGCCTGCGGCGGACCGGTGAGTCTCGGGACAGCCGCCGTACGGCCACGGGGAAGCTGCCGATCGTCAACGCCTCGTTGCACAACCTCAAGGACGTCTCGGTCGACGTTCCCGAGGGAGTGCTGACCGTGGTCACCGGGGTCGCCGGTTCGGGCAAGAGCTCGCTCATCTCCGAGACGTTCCGGAGCTTGTACCCCGATGCGATCTTCGTGGATCAGGCGCCGATCTCGACGTCGTCCCGTTCCACCCCGGCGACGTACGTCGGGCTGCTGGATCCGGTGCGCAAGCTGTTCGCCAAGGCCAACGACGTCGAGGCCAGCCTGTTCAGCTTCAACTCCAAGGGGGCGTGCGAGGAATGCCAGGGCCGCGGGGTGATCATCACCGAGCTGTCGTACATGGATCCGATCACGACCCATTGCGAGACCTGCGACGGCCGTCGGTTCAAGGACTCGGTGGTGGCGTACCAGCTTCGGGGTAGATCGATCGCCGACGTCTTGGAGATGTCGGCGTCCGAGGCGGCGGACTTCTTCACCGAGAAGGCGTTGCGGACCAAGTTGGGTTCGCTCATCGACACCGGGCTGGGTTATCTCGGGCTCGGGCAATCGTTGAGCACCCTGTCCGGCGGCGAGCGGCAGCGCATCAAGCTGGCCGACCAGCTGGCGGGGACCGGCAACATCTACATCCTCGACGAGCCCACCACCGGGCTGCACATGTCGGACATCGACATGCTGCTCTCCCTGCTGCACGGCTTGGTCGACCGCCGCCACACCGTGGTGGTCATCGAGCACAACCTGGCCATCATCCAGCAGGCCGACTGGATCATCGACCTGGGCCCCGAAGGCGGCAAGAACGGCGGCGAGATCCTCTTCACCGGCACCCCCGACGACCTAGCCACCACCGAAGGTTCCCTAACCGCCGCCTACCTCCGCCGCTACACGACGATCTGACGCGGCGAGGGGGCTGGTCTTCCCAACCCCCTCGACCTACTCGCCGATCTGTCAGCCGATCACTTTGGTGATCCACTCTGACAAACCAACGAGCTCGAGGCCGACGATCACGACCGCTCCGAGCAGCACCCGGCGCAAATCGACCGGAATGGCCATCCATGGTGCGAACGTTGCCCGCACCAGTCTGGCCCTCCGCTCCATGCGCTGGACATAGCTGAGAGAGCGACGCCGATCGCGTCCCGACCCATGAGACCTGTTGCTTGTTGGCATCGGAGTTGTCCTCCAGTGAACAAGCACCGTGCCTATGGATCGGGGTAGTGATCCCCGCTCCACGATGCACGATGCATAGCGGAGAGGGAATGCACACCCTCGTTATGTGAGGTCGAGAGTACCCCTGGTAGTGGCCCTCGGATAGCCTCGAATCTGCGACTCCCGCCGGGGCGGGCCTAGTGAACCCGAACCCCGGCCTCGGTCTTCGGCCGTGTGGTTGGGGCCGCCGCCGCGGCCGGGTCCCATTTGCTTGTTGGCAGGGCCCGGCCCCGGCCGTTTTGGGCGCGAACCGTCGAGCTCCTACCCCGAAATTGGGACCGAAAAGCCGCATAGAGCGGCGTTTCTGTCCCAATTACGGCTGTGAGGTGAGGACTCGTTGTCCTGACGACGCTGGGTTGCCGTCTTCGGGTTCGAGGGTGACCGTGAGGGTGGGGTAGTCGGACAGATCCACGCCGGACCACAGGTCGACGGGCTCGTCGTCGCCTTCCCGGAGGTGGAACGTCCCGATGGGAACGGATCCGGCGGGTCCGGTCACCCAGCCCTGGTAGTAGAAGCCGAGCGGGGCCGGCACCAGTCCGACGATCTGTAGGCGGATGGACACACCGCTGGGGGTGTCCCGGAGGGTGGCGGTCGCACTGGCGTCTGGCGCCAGCTCGGTTCCGGCCAGCGCCACCTGCCGCTCGGGGTCGGGTCGTCCGAGCCGGTCGGCCGCCAGCAGACCGACCACGACCAGCACGGCCGCGGCCAGCGTCCCGAGGGCGATGGACCGGACCGGGCTCCGACGGCCTGCACCCCGCCCGATAGCGATCCGGTCGAGGAGGGCGTCGACCAGCTCCGGAGGCGGGTTGGCCCAGGTCGCGGCCCGGCTGAGCACCGACCGCGTCAGGTCGAGCCGCACAAGCTCCGGCGCCGGCAGACCGGGATCGACGCCGGTCCCCAGATAGCCGGCCACGGCGTCGGAGTGGTCCCGGTCGGCGGGGCTCACGCCCTCACCCGCAGATGTCCGAGCCGGTCGGCCAGGCGCCGATGGGCGCGGTGGATCCGGGACTTCACGGTGCCGATCGGCAGGCCGAGCTGGTCGGCGATCTGGGACTGGCTCAGCCCCACGTAGTGGGTCAGTCGGACCAGCTCCCGCTCGTCGCCCGGGAGATCACGCAGCGCGCAGCGAACCTCCCACTCCTCCCAGGCCTGGCTCAGCGTGGTGGCGTCCGGTGCCTCTGCCGTATCCGACAACGTGGTGGTGATGGGCCGGCGGCGCTCCCGCCGGGCGATGTCCAACGCCACCCGGCGGGCGATGGTGTAGAGCCAGGGACCCAGGCCCCGCCGGGGATCGAAGTTGTCGTACGCCTGCCAGGCCTTGACGAATGTCTCCTGCAGGGCCTCCTCGGCCAGGTGCCGATAGCCCAGCCGGCTGATCGCCACGGTGTAGACCGGCCCGGACCAGCGGGCGTACATCTCCCGTACCGCACCGGTGTCCCCAGCCGCGAACCGCCGGGCCAACTCCCCGTCGGGATCCGCCGGAGCCCGGACCGCCGTCCTTTCCGCCGCCCTGATCACGCGGTTCGGACGGTAAAGATCCGCCTGCTAGCGACCCGCTAGCCACCGCCGGCTCAGGGGATGAGGACCACCCGGCCGACGGCTTGCCGGCTCTCGATGAAGGCGTGGGCGTCGGCGGCTTCGGAGAGGGGAAAGGTCCGGTCGACCAGGACCTGGAGCCGTCCGCTGGCGACGTCGTCGATCAGGTCGCCGATCATCTCGTGGACCCGTTCGGTGACGATCTCCCCACCGAGGAACACGCCGGTGAGGGAACAGTTCCCGAGCCCCAGCAAGGACACGTCGAGCGGCTGCGGATCCCGGCCGGCATTGCCGACGGTGATGGCCCGGCCCCGGTGGGCCAGCGACGAGACGCTCCCGGCCAGCGTGGGTCCGCCGATGGAGTCGACGACCAGGTCGACCCCGCGCCCGCCCGACGTGGCCGCCCGCACGGCCTTGACCCAGTCGGGCGCCGAGTAGTCGATGCCCTGGTCCAGGCCCAAGGGACGCAGGCGTTCGAGCCGATCGAGGCTCGAGGCAGTGGCGAGGACCGTGGCCCCGGCCTGCTTGGCCAGCTGGATCGCGGCCACGCCCACGCCGCTGGCCCCGGCTTGGATCAGCACGGTCTCCCCCTCGGTCAGATGACCGAACTCGAACAGGCAGTCGTGCGCGGTGCCGAAGGCGACGGGCACGCAGGCCAACGAGACCACGTCGGCATCGTCGGGCAGCGGCCAGGTGACGATGGTGGGGACGGCGACCAGTTCGGCGTGCGAGCCCGACAGCATGGTGGCGACGACCCGCTGGCCCACATGACGGTCCTCGACGCCCTCGCCCACCTCGACGATGGTTCCGGCGCACTGATACCCGACGATGTGCGGCGTCCCGGTCATGGCTCCGCCGGTGCGGTTGAGGGTGTCACCACCCTCGATGCTGATGGCCTCCACCCGGACCAGGACGAAGCCGGGCGAGCACAGCGGGTCGGCGACGTCCTCGTAGCGGAACACCTCCGGGCCACCGGTCTCGTAGTACACCGCTGCTTTCATGCGGAACCCCCTTTGGTTGAAGTCCTAACGGGTCGTCCGTGCGCCGCGGCCACCTGAGCGGCGACGGCGTGGCCTCCGCCTCGGCGCATGATGGCGGCGACCAGCCCTGGAGCCAGGGCATAGAGCGGAATGGCCAGTCTCTGCAGGGCGGACGCCACCACGACGTCGCGGCGATCGCGCCGGATGGCGGTCACCACCGCCGCGGCCACGTCCTCGGGGGTCTTGGTGCCCAGACCGGTGGGGAGGTCTAGCCCGGTCGCGGCCCACATCCCGGCATCGCTGATGAACCCGGGGGAGACCAGCGACACCCCGATGG
Organism: Acidimicrobiales bacterium; assembly: GCA_036505485.1. Lineage (GTDB taxonomy): Bacteria > Actinomycetota > Acidimicrobiia > Acidimicrobiales > VFJN01 > DASXTK01. Next base: position 3,950 of record DASXTK010000302.1, on the reverse strand, counting down.
CGCTGTCGTGCAGTTCCTCCCGCAGGGCGTGGGCGAACCCCCGCAGCCCGAACTTGGTGGCGGCGTACACCGAGGCCAACGGGGTCGGCACATAGCCGGACACCGACGAGATGAACACGAGGTGGCCGCTGCCCCGATCCCGCATCGCCGGGAGGAAGGCTCGGGTGAGCTCCATGGGCGTGGCCAGGTTGACGTCGATCGCGGTCCGCAGCTCGTCGTGGCTGTAGGAGTCGAGGGCGCCGTCGGCGGACACTCCGGCGTTGGCGACCAGGATGTCCGGTGCGCCGACGGTCCGCACCAGGTGGTCGACGCCGGACGGGTCGGCCAGATCCGCAGCCACCGCGGTGCCGCCGATGTCGGCGGCCAGGGCGTCCAGCGCCTCCTGGCGGCGACCGGTGACCACGAGGCTGGCTCCCTCGGCGGCGAGCCGTCGGGCGATGGCCTGCCCGAGGCCGCCGCTGGCGCCGGTCACGAGAGCGGTCTGTCCCCCAAGTGCACCACCCATGCGAGATGACCTCCAGTACAGTGGCCCGTACTCTGTCCCGTACGGCGTACGGTCCGCAGTCTCCATGCGAGCCCACGGGTTGTCAAGGCAAGTAGGAAGGTGCGATGGCGCAAGCGGCGATTCCGGCGAGCGAGCGGCGCGACCGCACCCGACGGGCGGCGCTGACGCCCGACGAGATCGTCGCGGCCGCCATCGTGCTGGCCGACCGGGACGGCCTCGACGAGCTGTCCATGCGCCGGCTGGCGGCCGAGCTCGGGGTCGGGGCCATGACCCTCTACGGCCAGTTCCGCACCAAGGAGGACCTGCTCCGGGCCATGGCCGACGCGGTGTTGGTCGATGCCGCGCCGAGCCCGTCCCCCGATGCCGCGTGGGTGGACACCGCCCGCGACGTCGCGGTCCGGCTCCGGGCCACGCTGCTGGATCATCCTGGAGTGGCGCCGCTGGTGGCCCGGTGCGGACCGATCGGCCCCAACGCCCTGCGCGCCACCGAAGCCGCCCTGGCCTGGCTCCGGGGCGTGGGCTTCGACGAGCACGAGACCCCGCGGGTGTTCCAGTCCCTCCTCACCTATGTGCTGGGGGCGGTTGCGCTCGAAGCGCCCTATCTCAGCTCGCCGGCGCTGCGGGAGCAGAAGGCCGACGCCATGCGCCTCGTCTACGAGTCACTCCCGGCCAGCGTCTTCCCCAACACCATGGCCATGGCCGACCACCTGTTCATCCTCGACCCCGAGGCCCAGTTCACCTACGGCTTGGAACTGCTGCTGACCGGCCTCCAACAGCGCCACACCGATGTCGGTTCCTGAACCCATCAGCCAGACAGGTTGGCGGCGATGCGGGTCAGTTGGGCGAACTCGGCGAACACCTCGTCGTCCAGGCTGCGTCCAAGGGCCTCGGCGTTGTCGGCGACGGTGCCGACATCGACGGCCTCGGACCACGGTGCGTCCCGCAGGTGCTCGGCGAAGGCGGCCACGAGGATGTCCTGCCGCAGCCGTTCGGGGGCCCGGTCAAAGGAGCTGGCCAGCTCGCCGAGGCTCAGGCTGGCTGTACGGTCGGCCGGCTCGCCGGTGTCCGGATGGATCCAGTGCACGTCGATGGTGGCCAGGACCGAGGCGTCGTCCACGCCTCCCTCGGGCAACGTCACCTCGTAGAGCGCAGTCACGGTGTGGCCGGCCCCCAACTCGCCGCCGTCCACCGTGTCGTCGGTCAGCTGGTCGTCCTCGAGCTGACGGTTCTCGAAGCCCAGCAGCCGGTACTTGCTGACCGCGGTCGGGTCGAAGGTCACCTGCACCTTGGCGTCCCGGGCCACGACCTGGAGGGTTCCGGTCAGGTCGTGGACGAAGAGCCTCTCGGCCTCCTGCAGGGAATCGACGTAGGCATAGAAGCCGTCACCGTCGTCGGCCAGCTGTTCCATCAGCACGTCGTTGTAGGTGCCCATCCCGACGCCCACGGTGACCAGCTGGATCCCGTCGCCCGCGGCCTCTTGGATCCCTGCAGCGAGGCTGGTGGGATCGGTGTCGTCCACGTTGGCCACACCATCGGACAGCAGCACGACCCGGTTGATGGCGTCCTCGTCCAGGCTGGCCCGGGCCTGCTCGTAGCCCAGGCGGAGACCGGCGTCGGCGTTGGTGGACTCCTGCGGCACGAGCTCGTCGATGACCGCCCTGATCTCGCCGTCCTGCTCGACCGGGGTGGGTTCCAACCGGACCTCGGCGGTGTCGCTGTAGGTGACGATGCCGATCCGGTCGTCGGGGCGCAGGGCGTCGACCAAGCGGTTGAGGGCTTGGCCCACCATGTCGAGCTTGTTGGCATCCGCCATAGACCCGGAGGTGTCGACCACGAAGGTGAGCACCGCTGGCTTGCGGTTCCCGTCGGCCACCGTGGCGGCCTGGAGCCCGACCCGGAGGACCCGATGGCTCGGATCATCGAGGAACGGGACCGCGGTGCCGTCGACGTGGATGCCGATCCCGTCTGCGGGCGCCTCGTAGTCCTGCGGGAAGTAGTTGACGAACTCCTCGGTGCGGACCGCTTCGGGCGGCGGCAGGAATCCCTGGTTCACGTAGTTGCGGCTGATGGCGTACGAACCGGTGTCCACGTCCAACGCAAAGGTGGAGACGTTGTCCTCCGCCGTCCCTACCGCGGGGTTGACGCCATAGTCGGCGAACGCGGGGAGGTCGGGGTCGGTGTTCCCGGCGCCACCGACATTGGAATCGGCCTGTGCGTCCCCGCCGGTGGCTACTCGGGAGTCCGCGGCCTCGTGATCGGAACTGTCCCCAGTGCACGCCGCCAACAGCAGCACCAACCCACCACCGACACCGATGATCCGGTTCCGTCGCATCCCCATCGTTCGCCTCCACCGTTCGTCCGTCGATGGGTTCGACGACCAGGACGACTCGCCAGGTTCCCGACAACGATTACAAGCAGCCATGTATCATACGCAAGTGCTTGCAAAACCGCGGCGACTGTTGGACCGGAACAACGAGTGGCAGGCGCTGGGCCGATTCGTCGAGCGGCGCCAGCGGCTGGCCGTGGTCTTCGGGCCTCGCCGGGTCGGTAAGTCCTATCTCCTCGACGCCGTCTGCAAAGCGTCAGGTGGTCACCGCTACCAGGCGATCCGCGGTGTGTCGGCAGCGCAACTGGACGACTTCGGCCGGGCTCTTGGTGAGTGGCTCGACGCCGGACCGCTGCAGCTCTCGGGGTGGGCCGATGCGCTCGAGCGCCTACAGCGCCTCGACACCGCGGTGGTGGTCATCGACGAGTTGCCCTATCTGAGCGAGTCGTCCCCAGCGCTGACCAGCATGTTGCAGCGCTACGTCGACGGGAAGGCCGGACCTCCCCTGGTCCTTGCCGGCAGCTCGCTCTCGACGATGCGAGATCTCGTTTCGCCACGAGCCCCGCTCTACGGCCGCTCGGCCGCGGTGGTCGTTCCCAACCCGTTCAGCGGGTCGGACCTGGCGAGGCTCTGGGAGCTCGACGATCCCACCGCTGCCCTCTGGATCGATGCGGCCGTGGGTGGCCTCCCTGGATATCGCCCCTTGCTGGAGCCTCCCTCCACCGGTCTCGACGACTGGATGGTCGAGGAGGTGCTGGCCCCGTCCTCGCCTCTGCTCGACGCAGCCGAGGCTGCTCTGGTCGACGTGGAGGCTTTGGCCAACCGCGGTGTGTACCACACGATCCTGGCCGCGATCGCCCGCGGCGAGCGGTCCTTCAGCGCTATCGCCCGGGTCGCCGGCCAACCCACTGGAGCCCTGAGCCGGCCGTTGGCCTTGCTGGAACGAGCCGGGCTGGTCACCCGGGTGGTCGATCCTCTCCGTTCGCGCCGTGATACCTATGACCTGGCCGATCCCCATCTGCGGACCTGGCTGGCGATCATCTCGCCCAACCGCTCGGCGTTGCAGGCCGGACGAGCCAAGGAGGTGTGGCGCCGGGTGCGGGGAACGACCTGGCTCAC
>DASXTK010000301.1:0-4684 GCA_036505485.1 Acidimicrobiales bacterium | reverse complement strand
GGTGGGACACCCGGCACCTCCTCCAACTTCACCCTCGTCGCCGAGTAGATCGCTCGTCGCCGGCGAAGCACTTCCCATCAGCGCCGCCACAACAGCGCCTTCTAAGGCTCTTGAGTTGCTCAACGGCAAACCGTGGATCGCAACGTTTCGGGGTGATCTGTGACGTTCTGTAACGTAGGACTGCTGTGCCTCGTTCTACTTAGGTAGAGCCGGAGCGTGCGCATGCGCTGGTCTGTGGAAGTCTGCTCGCCCTCGTGGTCTGCCCGAGGGTGGGGCGCCCGCGACCCTCCACCTGGCCGTTGGTCGAACGGACCAGCGAACCAAAGGAGGCAAGCGGTGCGACGACCGATACGGATCGCGGTGCTTGTTGCCTCGATCGTGGCAGTCCTCGCGGTCCCGCTGGGCGCGTCCGCAGCCCCGATCCCGGCCGCAAGCACGTTCACCTACACCCAGAACATGCACCCGCTGGGCTTCTCCCCGCGGGCCAACACCGCCTCCCCGTTCACTGCCAACTCCGACCTGGCCTTCCGGGACAGGCTTGCCTTCCACGGCAACTACGACGGGTTCCGGATCATCGACATCCACGAGCCGGACAACCCGGTGGAGCTGCTGGACTACCGCGACTGCGCCGGGAACCAGGGCGATGTCATCGTCCTGGGCGACATCCTGGTTCGGTCCTGGAACTCGCCCGCGCCGGTCGGAGCGACCTGTGACGGCGAGCCGGTGCTGCCCGGGGTGTTCCCTGGCGGATGGGAAGGCCTGCACGTCTTCGACATCAGCGACCTCAGCAACCCCGACCTGGTGGCCTCGGTGGAGACCGAGTGCGGTTCCCACACCGCCACCGCCGTGCCCGACCCGGCCAACAACCGGCTGCTGGTCTACAACAACCCCTCCAGCGCCGCCTGCCCAGGGATCGACATCGTCCAAGTCCCACTGGATGACCCGGCCAGCGCCAGTTACCTGCGGTTCGAGCCGGCGGGCCGCTCCTGCCACGACACCGGCGTGATCCTCGGGGACGCCATGCGGGCTGCCTGCGCCGGCGGCAACGGGTTCACCACCTGGAGCCTTGACCCGGCCGACGGCGGTTCGCTCCAGGACCCGGCCCAGCTGTACTCGATCACGGTGCCCGGCGTCACCATCGGGCACTCGGCGGGGTTCACCTGGGACGGTGAGGTCCTCATCTTCGGCCACGAGCCGGGCGGCGGCGCAGGGGCGCGCTGCCAGGCCACCAGCAGCATCACCGACAGGACCTTGTTCTTCTTCGACGCCGACACCGGCGCTGCGCTCGGCACGATCGTCCACCCGCGGCCGCAGACGGCCACCGAGAACTGCACCTGGCACAACTACAACGTCGTGCCGACCGGCAGGCGGTACGTGCTGGTGAGCGGCAACTACCAGTCGGGCATCAGCGTGGTGGACTTCAGCGACCCCGCCAACGCCAAGGAGATCGCCTACGCCGACCCGGCGCCGCTGTCGGAGACGCAGCTCATCCTCGGCGGCGACTGGTCCAGCTACTGGTATGACGGGCGCATCTACGAGTCCGACATCACCCGCGGGCTGCTGGTCTGGGAGCTCAGCGACCCTGCCACCGCCGGCGCCCGGAACCTCGGCCACCTCAATCCCCAGACCCAGGAATCCACCATCGGGTAACCCGACGTCGCACGTGTCAGGCCCTCAAGGGGGTGGGCGGCCATTCCCTCCCACCCCCAGGGCCGCCACTCTCGATCCCATCGACGACGACGGACGAGGAGGGAGCCACGGTGAAGCGGTCTCTGACGGTTCTGACGGTTCTGATGGCCTTGCTGCTGGCGATGACGATGATGGGGGTCGCCTCTGCGCACGATCCCGAGGAGATCGACGGCGGGCAGGACATCAATGAGTTCCTCCTCCACAGCGATCAGCACGGGCCGCTGACCGGCCACCTGCCGCCAACGCAGAAGAACGTCGAGCTGGTCAGCAAGCTTGAGCTCACCAGCCTGGAGAGCGGCATCGCCGACGTCGGCTACTTCAAGGGGTACGCCTACCTCAACGCCTGGGCGCCGAACTGTCCGAACGGGGGCGGCGTCCACGTGGTGGACGTCAGCGACCCGACGAGTCCGCGGGCGGTAGGGTTCCTTGCGGCGAAGCCGAACGAGTATCCGGGCGAGGGCATCCACGTCATGCACGTGGACACGCCGTCCTTTACCGGCGATCTGCTGCTGCACAACAACGAGGCCTGCAGCTCGGCCACCCCGTCGACGCTGGGCATGTCGATCTGGAACGTCACCGACCCCCTGAACCCGGTCAAGCTGAACCAGTTCGGCGATGCGGTTCCTCCTCCCGCCCTGTTCAGCACCGGGACCTACCACAGCATCCACAGCGTCCAAGGCTTCACCCAGCCCGGGAAGGCCTTCGCGGTGATGATCGACAACGAGGAAGGAGTCAGCTCCCCCTTCAAGGACGTCGACATCGTCGACATCACCAACCCTACCGCCCCGGTGATCGTCGCCGAGGTGGGGCTGGAGGACTGGCCGGCCGCCCAGGCCCCACTGGCCAACGGCGACACGGTGTTCTTCCATGACGTCCAGTTCAAGCGGATCGGCGGCCACGACTTCCTGGCCGTCTCCTACTGGGACGCCGGACAGGTCCTGCTGAACGTGGACAACCCCGCCAACCCGGTGTTTGTGGGTGACTCTGACTACCTCAGCCCCGACCCGGAGACCGGGTTTGCGATCTCGGAGGGCAACAGCCACGAGTCGTACTGGAGCAGCAACAGCAAGTTCCTGCTGTCGACCGACGAAGACTTCTCCCCCAACCGGACCTTGTTCCAGATCACCACGGGCGCCAACGCCGGGACCTACGGGGCAGGGGAGTTCGGGTGGACCCCTCCGATCAGCAACCAGCCGGGGGAGATGATCAACGGCCCGGTGGTCTTCGGAGGGCGCGGCTGCATCAACGCCGGCCCCAACGCCGGCCCCGACACGGTGGCGGGAGAGCCGTCACCGCCACCGGCCAGCGCCATCCCCGCGGAGCCCGGCGAGGAGAAGACGGTGGTCTTCTCCCGGGGGACCTGCTTCTTCTCCACCAAGGTGGCCGCGGGCCAGGACCTCGGCTACGACGCCGTCATCATCGGCCAGAGCCACGGCGCGACCCGCAACGCCATCCTGACTGACGGGTTCACCTGCGGCGGCCAGGGCCACAACTACGACGAGCAGATCCCGGCGATCTGCACCGGACACCGGGCCATGCACCTGCTGTTCAACGACCCGCCCTCCTACACGGGTCCGGAAGGAGCCGACATCCCCATCGGGACGGTCGGTGACAAGTACCAGGCCAGTGGCGTGTTCGACGGCTGGGGCTACCTGAACCTGCACGATGCCACCAAGCCCAACCTCCCGATCATCGGCACCTACGCCGTCCCCGAGGCCCTGGACCCGGCCTTCAGCAGTGGGTTTGGGATCCTGTCCATCCACGAGATCAAGACCGACCCTCGGGAGGAGAACCTCGGCTACATCTCCTACTACAACGCCGGGTTCCGGGTGGTCCGGTTCAACAAGCAGGGGATCTCCGAGGTCGGCCGCTTCATCGACCAGGGAGGCAACGACTTCTGGGGCGTCTTCCCAATCGGGGACGAAACCGTGGGGCACGGGTACGCCGGCCCCACCGGTGGCAACAATCCGTTCGTCCTGGCCAGTGACCGCGACTTCGGTCTCTACATCTTCCGCTACACCGGCTGACCGCGCCGCCTGACCGGGGCCCCCGGATCGTCCCGGGGGCCCTCCTCGTGCTCCTGGAAGACTGCGACGCGGCCGACCCGGGCCGTCAACGTGCTCACCGGGAAGGCCAAGCGCGTCGGGCACGGCTTCCGCAACCTCCCTAACCATGCCTGCGGCTGCTGCACGGCGGCGTCACCTGGCAGACGTCCCAGACCGCGAGAGCGCGAGGCCGCCCACCACGCTTGGTGGCGCAGCGCCCCTTTCGGAGTCCGCTGGGGAACGGTTCAGGGTCTGTTGCCGATCGCCACCACCATCAGCCGCTGGGAGTCGCCTGACCCAGCGCACGATTGTCAAACGTTCTGCATCCTCGGGCAGGACGTGGCGGAGGGCGGATCCGTCCTGCGGGCTAGGAGGCCCCGGCAGCTTGCCGGGGTCCATCGCCGGTCGCTCACGGGATCGGCCTGAACGCCCGGTCGGGCTGGTGGGGCGATCCGCTGCCCGGCCTGGCCATCACGTGGTTCCTTGTCCGGGCAGCCCGTGACGCTCGGCGCGGGGAGGGGTGGTGCGGCGGCTGGGTTCATCGAGCGATGCCAGGGCGCGGCGCACCCACGTTCGTCTGCGAAGGCGGCGGATCGCCTCGCGGCGACAACGCTCGCTGCACAACTTGCGCGGCCGGTAGTCCCGACCCGGGGGAACGACGGGGCAGAACCAGGCGCCGCAGATCGGGCATTCCTGGCCCGCGCGGTATTTTCTGTGTGCTTTCGACCGGGAGACTTTCTGAGCTGCCGCCAGCTCGGGGGTGTCCTTCTCTGCTTGGAGCGAGCGCCGCCAGGCTTCCAGGGCTTTCCGGCGCACGGCGTTCAGCTGCGCGGCACGACGTCGGCGTTGCTGGTCGTCATAGCTGGCTTCTCGGGTGGCGGCCGCGGCCGCCAAGACCTCCGGTCGATGCAGCCAACGACTCGTGTCTTGGTCGCGAGCGAGTTGGCGGT
>DASXTK010000300.1:0-7354 GCA_036505485.1 Acidimicrobiales bacterium | reverse complement strand
GGCTCCCCGCTCGCTGCGCAGGGTGGTCTGGGCCACCCGCCATCCCTCCCCCGCCGCCCCGACCAGGTTGCCGGCGGGGATGCGAACCTCGTCCAGGAACACCTCGTAGAAGTGGCTCTCGCCGGTCATCTGGCGCAGTGGACTCATCTCGATGCCGGCGCTGGCCATGTCGACGAGGAAGTAGCTGATGCCGGCGTGGCGCGGCACGTCCCAGTCGCTGCGGGCCAGCAGGATCCCCCACGCCGCTCGGCTCGCGGCCGACGTCCACACCTTCTGCCCGGTCACCACCCAGCTGTCGCCGTCCAGGGTGGCCCGGGTGGTCAGGCCGGCCAGGTCGGAGCCGGCGTCGGGCTCGGAGAACAGCTGGCACCACAGCTCGTCACCCCGCAGCATGGCCGGGAGGAACCGGGTCTTCTGGGCCTCGCTGCCGTGGGCCAGCAGGGTCGGACCGACCATGCCGATGGCCACCATGAAGGCGCCGGTGGAGACGCCGAAGCGGCCCTGCTCCTGGTTGAAGATGACCTGCTCGATCGGGCGCCCCCCACGCCCGCCGTACTGGCTGGGCCAGGTGACGCCGGCCCAGCCCCCGTCGTAGAGCCGGCGCTGCCACTGCCGGCACCGGTGGACGTAGGCGTCCTCGTCGTAGTCCGCGGACCAGACGCCGGCCGAGAAGTCATCTGGATCGCCCTTGGGGATGGCGTTGGCCTCGAGCCAGGCCCGGGCCTCGGCCCGGAAGGCGGCCTCCTCCGGCGAATCGTCGATGTCCACGCCTCAAGGCTAGAACACGTTCTAGTCCTAGGGCGTTTTAGGAAGCCGCGGCCGCCGCGATGGCGTTGGCGTAGGCCTCGGCACCCGACGACGTGATGTGGATGCCGTCGCGGAAGTAGCCCCCGATGCCGTCGGATGCGGCCTTCCAGTCGACCAACCGCACGTTGGGCCAGCGCTCGGCCGCGGCGGCCAGCTCAGCGTTGACCCCCGATTCCCACGACCGGGTGCCGTTCACCTGGACGTTCACCAGCAGGACTCGGGGCACGTCGGCGATCTGGCTGAGCATGGCGTCGATCTCCGACGCGCTGGTGTTGCCGTTGGTCCCCAGATGGATCACCACCAGCCCGGGTGCCGGCAGGTGGCGGCTCAACACCCCGGCGCCGGCGGACATGGGTCGCCCGACCTCGGCGTCCACCACATCGCACATGCTCAGGGTCCCGTAGTACTGGTTGGAGGCTCCCAGCATCACCGAGTCGCCGATGCACAGCGCCCCACTGGTGGGGGTGGGCGGCGGCGGTGGCTCCGTGGCGGGCGGGAGCGTGGTCTCGGTGGTGGGCGGAAGGGTCGGCGGGACGGTGGTCGGCGCTTCCGTCGTCGTCGACGGGACCGTGGTCGTGGTCGACGTCGCGATGGGCGCGGCCCGCAGCCGTTCGTTCGCCGTTACCTCAGGGGTCTGCCCGTCGTAGTTGAGGACGAGCACCGCCGCGACCACGACCACGACGGCCGCGACCACAGCCGCGATCGTCTGCCATCGCATCGGAAAGATGTCCCGCCCGCGCACAGCGGCCCAGTGTCGCGGCCACAGACCGTGACAACAACGCGACAAGTATGTGACAAGTGCCGCAATGCGTGACCGAAATTGAGACAGTTTCGCCGCATATAGCGGCTTTTCTGTCTCAATTTCGGCGGGTTACTCGTCCCAGAGACCGACGAGGTTCCAGAGGCGCTTGCTGACCGGGTTGATCAGGTCGAGGTCGGCGCAGAGGCGGCGGACCTTGGCCACCGAGTCCTTGATGAACTGGCGGGACTCGGGGGTGTCGGCCTCCGTCAAAATCTCCTCCGGGACCTTGTGGCCGGCCAGTTCCTTGGCCGGCATCAGCATCTGGCGGGCCATCTCGCCCAGCAGCAGCGGCGCCGCCACCGCCAAGATGTTCTTGCGCACCGGGTCCAGCTTGGGGACCTCGTGGCGCAGGTAGTGGCGGGCGAAGGAGAGGTGCCGGGCCTCCTCGGTCACGTGGATCCGCATGATCCGCTCCAGCAGCGGATGGTTCTGCCCGGCGTGCTGGCGCAGCTCGCGTCGTTGCGTGTAGTCGATCGGGTCCTCGCCGCCCAGCACGAACAGGAAGAACAACGGCGGGAACCAGTGCGCCAGCTGCACCACGGCCCGTCCGCCGATCACCATGTCCCACGACAGCCCCGGCGGGTCGAACCCGGACCGGTTCACGAACTCCTGGAACATCAGCGAGTGCTGGGCCTCCTCGATCACCTCGTGGTAGATGTACCGGAACTCGGGCGACCGGTTGGGCAGGCGGGAAGCGAAGTCGAGCAATCCCCGCTTGAGGATGCTCTCGAACTGAGCGCCGACCTTCATGGCCGTGACCACGCGGTGCAGCCCGATGCGGGCCCGCTCCTCGGCCGGCAGGTTGCGGTACCACTCGGTCTGGCCCAGCCCGTCGTCGGCCACCAGCTCCCAGCGGGGATCGGTGGGATCGATCCGCATCTCCGCGGCGTCCCAGTCGATGTCGGCGTAGGCGTCGAAGTGCTTGTCGACCGACTGGCGGCTGAGGCGGTGGATCAGCGCTTCGTAGGTGTCGATGCTCGCGGCATCGTCGACCTGCTGTTCTTCGTCCAGCACGGTGCTCATCGAATGGTCTCCTGTCCGGATTCGTTCGTGGTCTCGTTCTCGGTCTCGGCCACAAGGAGAAGGTCGACCCGTCCGCTGGCCAGCTGACGCAGGACGGCCACGACCTCGTTGGCCTCGTGGTCCAGCCCCAGGTCGTGGGCCAACGCCGCGCCCTCCAGGGCGGCGAAGGCGAAGCGGACCATGGCCCGGCCCTGGGGATGGGCCGCGGTGCCGGGGAACAGCACCCCGAAGTCGGCGGTCACGTTCCGTTCGAAGCGAGCCATGACCTCCAACAGCACCGTGCGCAGCTCAGGATCGGTGCGGGCGGCCACGAACAGCTCCAGGGCGGCGTCGAAGGAGGGGCCCTGGAAGATGCCCCACAGCTGATCGACCGCGGCGGCCAGGGTGCGATCCTCGATCGGCATCGAGGCGAACGCCTCCCGGAACTCCATCTCGCAGCGGTCGAAGACGTGCTCGACCGCCTCGCCCATCAGCTCGGCCTTGCTGGCGAAGTGGTGCAACAGGGCGCCTCGGGACACGCCGGCCAGCCGGATGATGTCGTTGGTGCTGGTCGACGCGTACCCCCGCTCGACCAGGCTGCGCACCGTGGCGTCGAGCAGGGCCCGTCGGGTGCGGGCGCGACGCTGCATCTGCGTCTGACGTTCCGTCCCCCGTGTCACAACGCCAGGATGACTGCGCCGGAACTTACAGTCAACCCTGACGGTATGTGGCGTCCGTCACCTCAGATCGACATCGAGGGGGTGGCTCCACCGCAGCCCGGGATAGCGAGCGAAGCTGCGATCTGCGGTGCAGAACTCGCTCCCGGACTCGATCGCCAATGCCGCCAGGAAGGCCTCCGGTACGTGGTTTCCCCGCGCCGCAGTACGGCGACACAGATCAGCGAACAATGACCAATGCCGCTCTCCAGGCTGCACGACAGAGCAGTTCGGTCGCGAACGAACCGCCTCTGCGGCATCGACCGCCTCGTCGACCGTCATTGGCGACGCGAGCACCTTCGGGTGCGTCACGACCCGCACGAATCCGGCGAGGACCGCGTCAGTGAGAGCGAACGACGCGGGACCGTTGACGACACCCTCCCACCACTTGCGATAGGCCACGTGCTCGCCGCTGCCAGCGTGGTGGGCGTAGACGAGGATGTTGGCGTCGGTCGGAGGTTGCTTGTCGGAGGGCTCGTGCGATAGTTCCGACCATGAACGGGGACACCGAGCCGGGACAGGTGGCGGTGGGGCCGTATGCATCCGGACCACCGGATCGGGCGTTGCGGGTGGTGTCGCCGAGCCTGACCCGGATCGGGTGGCGGGAGCTGTTGCGAGCCATCGAGATCGGCCTGGTGTTCGCGTCCACGGTCATCTGGGCCGTGGCCCGGCATCTGTTGCGGTTTCCCCGGCACGTGCGCCGGGGCCAGCGGGCCGACCTGGCCCGGGCCGCCAGCGTCGGCGTGGTCGATGCTCTGATGGCCCTGGGGCCGACGTACGTGAAGTTCGGCCAGATGATCGCCTCGTCGCCTGGCATGTTCCCGGCCTCGCTGGCCGATGCCAGCCTGCGCACCCTTGACGACGTCCCCCCGTTCCCGGCCGACCGGGCCAAGTGCATCGTGGAGGAGGATCTGGGCGCCGCCGCGTCGGAACTGTTCGCTCACTTCGACGCCACGCCGCTGTCCGCGGCATCGATCGCCCAGGTCCATGCCTGCGTCCTCGCCGACGGCCGGGACGCGGTGCTCAAGATCCAACGGCCCAACATCACCCAGCGGATGAACCGTGACCTGCGGATCATGTACCGCTTCGCCCGGCTGATCGACCGCACCAAGCGGGGCCACCTGCTGAACTTCCCCGGCATAGTCGAGGACCTGCACCAAGTCACCAACGAGGAGCTCGACTTCGCCCTGGAGGCCTACCGCCAGACCAAGTTCCGGGATCACATCGGCGACTTCGGTGACAACAAGTGGATCACCGCGCCCGAGGTGTACTGGGAGCTGTGCGGACCCCGGGTGATCTGCATGCAGCGCATGTTCGGCACCCCCATGGACAACTTCGCCGAGCTCCGGCGCCGGGGCATCGACGGCGAGCTGGTGCTGCGCCGTGGCGTGAAGGTGTGGCTGGAGGCGGCGCTGGTGCATGGACCGTTCCACGGTGACGTCCACGCCGGGAACCTGTGGGTCCTCGACGACGGCCGGGCCGCCTACCTGGACTTCGGGATCATGGGCGAACTGCCACCGGCCCACCGCGACGCGGTGAGGGACGCCCAGTACACGACCATGATCGACGGCGACTACACCCGCATCGTGCGGGCCTGGCAGCGCATCGGCATCCTCAGCGGGGACGTCGGTCCGGTCGAGGAGGTCGCAGCCCGGCTCAAGCTGGTCCTCGACCCGATGCTCGACCTGAAGCTGGGCGAGGTCAGCTTGTCGGAGATCATGCGCCAGCAGCTCGAGCTGCAACAGGAGTACGGGGCCCGGGCCGTGCGCGAGCTGGTGCTGGTGACCAAGCAGCTCATGTACTTCGAGCGGTACGCCACTGAGCTGGCCCCGGACTACAACATGGCCCGCGATCTGTTCCTGGTGCAGAACATCTTCCCGACCGAGGTGGCCCGGCTGCGGGACGAGCGCGGCCTCACCCTGCCCGACGACTCGGTGTCGCAGGTCAGGCCGGGAGATCCGTGATGTCGTCCTCGGGTTCCTCGTCGACCTCTTCGTCGGGTTCGAGCGCGGTGGCCGCCAAGTCGACCGCGGCGGCGAAGTCGCCCACCAGCTCGCCGCCCACCGCGGCTTGATGCCGGCGCCAGATGGCGCTGAGGAACTGCTCGACCGCCTCCACCGCAGCGGCGGTCCGCACCGACGGGAAGATGTCGAAGGCGTGTTGGGCGCCACTCAGCTCGGCGTAGAGGACGGGTTGTTGGGACACGTCTCGCAGGGCCTGGACGAACAGTCGGGCGTCGTCGACCGGGGTGATCACATCTCGGTCGCCGTGTAGGACCAGGAACGGCGGTGCGGCCGGGTGGACATGGTCGACCGGTGATGCCGCGCTGAACGGCGCGGGGTCGTCCTCCAGGAACGCCTTGATCACCAAGGGCTCCAGCAGTTTCCGGAACGACTGAGGCCGCGCCGTGCCCAGTCGGTTGGTCATGTCGTAGGCGCCGTAGAACGGCACCGCGGCCCGGACCGAGGTGTCCACGTCCTCGAAGCCGGGCTGGTAGCGGGACTGGTTGGCGGTCAGCCCCACCAGGGCGGCCAGGTGTCCCCCGGCCGATCCTCCGGTCACGCAGACCGTGTCGGCGTCACCGCCGAAGTCGGCGATGTGGCCGCGGATCCAGGCCAGAGCCCGCTTGCAGTCGACCAGATGGTCGGGGAACGTTGCACCCGGGCTGAGGCGGTAGTCGATGTTGACCCCGATCCAGCCCCGAGTGGCCAGATGGTTGAGCAGCGGTTGGCCCTGCTGCCGCTTGTAGCCGATGATCCAGCCGCCGCCGTGGATCTGCAGGACCACCGGGCGCCGCTCCCCTGGCATGGCCGCCGCGGGCAGGGTCAGGTCCAGCCGCAGCTCCCGGCCGGCGACGCGGGTGTAGACGATGTCCCGGACCCGGCGGACTCCCCGGCGCTGCTGCACCAGGAACGGCAGGACGACGTGCCCTCGGGGGAAGCGTCCGCCGATGGTGAGCGGCGTCTTGGGGTCGACGTCCAGGTCGGCCAGCGCCGCGGTCATCTGCTGACGGGCCCGCCACCCTTCCACGGCCAGGACCGCCAGCCCGATGCCGGCGGCGCCGAGAAGGATCAAGCCGAGCAGGGTCACCGGATCACCGATGTCGGCGCCGCCCACCCCGGTGGCGCCGAGCAGACCGATGATCACCACCAGGACCAGCCAGTGCCCGGCCAGCTCGATGGTGAGCCAGGAGGCGAAGAAACCGGGCACGACCGACCTCGGCCCGTGCCGCGGGGCGAAGGCGTTGGCCACGAAGGAGACTGCGATCAGCCCGCTGATGAGAACAAGCCACTGCATAGGCGCTATCTTCGCTTTCTGACGGTGTGTCAGGTCTTGAGAACGGTCACACGCAGGGGGAACTTCCCGTGGCATACAACATCGCTGACCTCTTCGAGCACGCGGTCGACGCCGTCCCGGACCGCGTCGCGCTCATCGTCGGCGATGAGCCCCGGACCTACGCCGAGCTGGACGCGCGGGCCAACCGGTTCGCCAACCACATGGCGTCCCAGAGGATCGGTGCCGGCGACCACATCGGGATCTTCGCGGGGAACAGCCACCAATGGGTCGAAGCCATGCTCGGGGCGTTCAAGCTGCGGGCCGTTCCCATCAACGTCAACTTCCGCTACGTCGAGGAGGAGCTGCGGTACTTGGTCGACAACGCCGACATGGTGGCGCTGGTGTTCGACGCCGCCCTGGCCGAGCGGGTGGCGCCGATCTACAAGGACACCCCCAAGCTGCGGCACCTGGTCCACATCGCCGACGACACGGACACCGACTCCGATCCGCCGGCGACGCTCCCGGACAGCATCGGTTTCGAGGCCGCCCTGGCCTCGGCCGATCCGGAGCGACGGATCACCGAGCGGTCCGGCGACGATCTCTACGTCCTCTACACCGGGGGCACCACCGGGATGCCCAAGGGCGTGGTGTGGCGACACGAGGACGTGTTCATGGCCTTGGGCGGCGGGATCGACGCCTACACCAACGAGCCCGTCAGCTCCGAGCAGCAGCTGGCGGACAAGGCGCTGAC
>DASXTK010000299.1:0-4624 GCA_036505485.1 Acidimicrobiales bacterium | reverse complement strand
GCGTCCCAGCCCTGCTCCTCGACGGTGGCGCCGCAGACCAAGCGACCGTCGTTCCGGGGAACCAGGTAGACCACCGAGCCCCGCACGAACGACCGCACCATGTGCTGGACGACCAGGTCGTCGGGGCGCTGCCGCAGGGTCAGTATCTGGCCCTTCACCGGCCGGACCAGTGGACGGACCGCCGCGTCCAGTCCCCCGATCTGACTCGACCAGGCACCCGCGGCCAAAACGACCGTGCCTGCGGCGACCTGGTCGCCGTCGGCCAGCTCGACCCCCAAGGCACGACCACCGCCGGGAACCGTCAGCACCGAGGTCACCCGGTCGCGGCGGATCACCGCACCGGCCTGCTCGGCCGCGGCGAACAGCACATCCAGCAGCGCCGCCGGTTCGACCGATCGCTCGGCTGCCACCCGGGCCCCGCGGCGGAACCCCGGGGCCAGACCTGGCTCCAGCGCCCGGAGCTCCCGGTTCTTGAGGACCTCCACGTCGAGACCCAACGCCCCGTACCGGTCCACCATGTCGACGAGCGCCGCCCGGTCGTCGGCTTCCAGTGCCACCATCACCGTCCCGTCGGACCGGTAGCCGATGGCGGCCCCTCCGAGCTCGGCGGCCAGATCGGGCCACCGCTCCCAGGAGGCCAGACCCAGACGCAGCTGCACCTCCTCCCCCAGGCGGGCCTCGGTGATCGGCGCCAGCATCCCGGCGGCAACGGTGGACGCGCCACCCCCGGGATGGGGGTCGACCACCTCGACAGTCACGCCCCGCTGCACCAGGCGCCAGGCCGAGGCCAGCCCGATGGCACCGGCGCCCACGATCACGACATCGGGCGCGGCCATCAGCGCGGCTCCTCCGCCGCAGCCACGGTCTGCCCGGGACGGAAAGCACCGCGCGAGGCCGCCACCGCGGCCACCGCCGCGACCAGCTCGTGGGTGGCGCGGTGGGGATCCTCGGCCGTCGCCACCGCACCGATGACCGCAACACCCCACGCCCCCGCAGCCATGACCTCGGCCACCCGAGACGGGGTGATGCCGGCGATGGCGATGATCGGGACCCGCACCGCCTCGGCCACCGCCCGCACCCCGTCCGGGCCGAGGGGCTGGGGCAGGCCCTGCTTCGAGCCGCTGGCGTAGATCGGTCCGACCCCGACATAGCTGGCCCCGGCCTCGACCAGGCGCACCGCGGTGATCGGGTCGCGGGCGGTCCCGCCGACGATGACGTCGGGTCCGACCACCTGGCGCACCGCGGCGAGGGGGAGGTCGTCGGCGCCGACGTGCACCCCGTCCGCACCGGCCGCGACCGCGAAGTCGGCCCGGTCGTTGACCAGGCAGGTGGCTCCGGCGTCCCGGCAGCGCTCGGCCACCGCGGCGACGATCTCGAAGCGACGGCGGTCGGTTCCGTCCTTGATCCGCACCTGGAGCGTGGGCGCACCGCCCTCCAGCGCGGCCTCGGCCAGCACCACCGAGTCCACCAGCACGTGGAGCCGCCCGAGGCGGTCGGCGGTCATGGTCACGCCCACGTTCACCGGCCGAAGGTAGGTGGGGCGACGTACACCTCGCCGCCGGCCTCGACGAACTCGGCAGCCTTCTCCTTCAGCCCCAGCTCCAGCGCCTCGTCGTCGCCGACACCGTGCTCGGCCGCATAGGCCCGGACCTGCTCGGTGATGGCCATCGAACAGAACTTCGGGCCGCACATCGAGCAGAAGTGGGCGGTCTTGGCCGGCTCGGCCGGCAGGGTGGCGTCGTGGTAGGCCCGGGCGGTCTCGGGGTCGAGGGACAGGTCGAACTGGTCGTTCCAGCGGAACTCGAAGCGGGCCTTGGACAGGGCGTCGTCCCAGTCCTGGGCCCCGGCGTGTCCTTTGGCCACATCCGAAGCGTGGGCGGCGATCTTGTAGGCGATCACGCCGTCCTTCACGTCCTGGCGGTCGGGCAAGCCCAGGTGCTCCTTGGGGGTGACGTAACAGAGCATGGCGGTGCCGAACCAGCCGATCATCGCCGCCCCGATGGCCGAGGTGATGTGGTCGTAGCCCGGAGCGACATCGGTGACCAGGGGGCCGAGGGTGTAGAAGGGCGCCTCCCGGCACAGCTCCTGCTGCAGGTCGACGTTCTCCTTGATCTTGTGCATCGGGACGTGGCCCGGGCCCTCCACCATGACCTGCACGTCGTGGTCCCAGGCCCGGGCGGTCAGCTCGCCCAGGGTGCGCAGCTCGGCGAACTGGGCGTCGTCGTTGGCGTCGGCGATGGATCCCGGCCGCAGCCCGTCGCCCAGCGAGAAGGCCACGTCGTAGGCGGCGAAGATCTCGCACAGCTCGTCGTAGTGGGTGTAGAGGAAGTTCTCCTGGTGGTGGGCCAGGCACCAGGCGGCCAGGATCGATCCTCCCCGGCTGACGATGCCGGTGGTCCGCTTGGCCGTGAGCGGCACGAAGCGCAGGAGGACCCCGGCGTGGACGGTCATGTAGTCGACGCCCTGCTCGGCCTGCTCGATGATGGTGTCCCGGAACAGCTCCCAGGTCAGGCCCTCGGGTTGGCCGTCCACCTTCTCCAGCGCCTGGTCGATCGGCACCGTGCCGATGGGGACCGGGCTATTGCGGATGATCCACTCCCGGGTTGTGTGGATGTCCCGGCCGGTCGACAGGTCCATCACCGTGTCGGCGCCCCACCGGGTGGCCCAGCGCAGCTTGTCCACCTCCTCGGCCGCCGACGAGGTGACCGCCGAGGTACCGATGTTGGCGTTGACCTTGGTCAGGAAGCGCTTGCCGATCACCATCGGCTCGGACTCGGGGTGGTTGACGTTGGCCGGCAGGATGGCCCTTCCCGCGGCGACCTCGTCGCGGACGACCTCGGGCTCGACGCCCTCGCGGACGGCCACGAACCGCATCTCCGTGGTGATCTCGCCTCGCCGGGCGTAGTGCATCTGGGTGACGCAACCGCCGGCTTTGGCCCGCAGCCGGGGTCGGCTGGCGCCCTCACCGGGGAACGATTCGGCGCCCGATTCCCCGAAGCGTTGCGAAGCCCGCCCGTCGTCGCGCAGGGTCGGGGCGCGGCCGACGTAGTGGTCGATGTCGTCCCGTCCGTGGATCCAGGGCGCTCGCAGCGGGTCCAGGCCCTCTTGGGTCGCGACGTCCTGCGGTCCGCTGGTGTCGTAGAGCCGGAACGGCGGGTTGGGCGCTTCGAGGGGGACCTCGCTGAACGGCACCCTCATGTCGTCGCCGGCGTAGATCTTGCGGCGATCACCCATGGTGAATCACTCCCTTCGCCGGCATTACCCGGATCAGGTTCGGCGGTCGGCGCGCCAGTGCGCCCTCTCAGCCCGGTTGGGTCCCCGAGCTCCCGCGTTTCGGTTGTGGTTGCACGCTAGCGGTTGGGGTCGTCCATGGGCGGGGCGAATCTCGGTTGGGGAAGGGCGCGGGCATGCACTAAACCGCGCAGTGTGGACACGGCCGGCGGCACCTCCCCCGAACGCCTCGACGCACCCGGCATCACCCTCGACCGACAGCTGTCGCTGATCGTTCCGGACGCGGTTCCCGGGCGTTACCAGGTCCAGGTCCATCCCGATTGGAACTGTCCCACTGTGCCCCAAGGCGGGCTGATGGCGGCGCTGGCGGCACGGGCCATGCAGCTGGAACTGGGTCTGAGCGACGATGGCCCGTCCACCAACGGCGACGGGTTGCAGTTGCGCAGTCTCACCACGGTGTTCGCCGCCGCGGTGCCGGCTGGTCCGGTGACCATCGACGTGCGGGTGCTCCGGGAAGGGCGGTCGATGGCGCAGGTCATGGCCACCGCCCGGAGTCCCGAGGCGCCGGCCGGACACACCACGCTCGCCGCGTTCGGCCGCCGCCGGGCCGGCTTCGACTTCACCGACTGGACCATGCCCGACGTTCCGCCACCGGAGGCGTGCCGGTCGTTCCGGGACCCGCCACCGCCCGACGTCGTGCAGGAGGGCGAGGTGTTCGCGTTCTGGGCGAAGGTGATCGACGGTCGTCCCGCGATGGGCCATGCCCCCTGGGAGGACTACGAGCCGACGACGTCGGACGCGGCGTTCTGGTACCGCCTGGAGGACCTGCCGTTCCAGGCCGACGGCCAGCTCGATCCGCTGGCCCTGGTGGTCTACGCCGACACCATGCCCGGCTCGATCGGCGAGCGCATGGGTCCGACCAAGACCGACTGGTGGTGTCCGAGCGTCGACCTGACCGTGCACCTCCTGCGTGAGGCCCGCTCGGAGTGGATCCTGGGCCACAGCAAGGCCCACCGCTCCAACGACGGCTACGCCTCCCTCCAGATGCACCTCTGGGATCCAGCCACCGGCCTCGTCGCCGCCGCCACCCAGACCACCTACTTCGTCTTCCCGGACTAGCGCTCCCCACCGAAATTGAGGCTCTTGTGACCTATCCGTGGGTGATCTGTCGGTCGAGTTCGGCTGGATGCTCACGTGGGGCGCGGGCTTCGCCGGTGGAACGACGCTCCGAGGGATGGTGGCGGAGCGGGCTTCTTCCATCGCTCTTTGAACGTTTTTGGTTGCCTACCAACCAAAAACGTTCAAAGAGCTCCCGGACGCCGGTCCCCGACGACCCAACGTGTCCCGGCATCGGGTTGAGCCACAAAGATCGTTCGGGGCCAGCTCGTTTGGC
>DASXTK010000298.1:0-1828 GCA_036505485.1 Acidimicrobiales bacterium | reverse complement strand
CAAGGGGAAGCCAGCGACGGCGAGACCGATGGTCCCAGCGTGGTCGACATCGGCCGCACCGACGGCGGCATCACCCATCTGGGCCAGCAGGTGGCCCACATGTGGTCGGAGGTGCCGGTTCCGGTCATCGCCGCGGTCTGGGGCCCGTGCCTGGGCGGGGGGCTGCAGATCGCCGCCGGCGCCGACCTGCGCATCGTCCATCCCGAGGCCAAGCTGTCGGTGCTGGAGATCCGCTGGGGTCTGACCCCGGACATGACGGCCACCGCGACCTTGCCCCGTCTGGTCGGCATCGACGTGGCCAAGGAGCTGACCTGGACCGGCCGCATGATCAGCGGCGAGGAAGCCCACCAGCTCGGGCTGGCCACCCGTCTCAGCGACGACCCGCTGGCTGATGCCCTGGCCCTTGCCCGGGAGATCGCGTCCAAGAACCCGTTCGCCATCCGGGGAGCCAAGCGGCTCCTGGACCAGTCCGGCCGGGTGCCGCTGGCCGATCAGTACGCGGCCGAGCGGGAGACCATCTTCGGGCTCATCGGGACCGCCAACCAGGTCGAAGCGGTCACCGCCTACTTCGAGAAGCGGGATCCCGTCTTCACCGACCCGTCGTCCTGACCGTCCTGGCCATTCTGACCGTCATCGTCGGCGGACGCGGTCGCGGCGGGAAGGTCGCATTCGGCGATGAACTCGTCATCCGCGGCGTCGCCCAGGTGGTTGGTGGTGGCGATGAGATGGCAGCGGATCCAGCCGCTGGCCTGCCAGCCCAGCTCCAGGGCAACGCCACCGATCGCGGCCACTCCGATGGTGGCCAGGAGCAGCAGGCGGTTAGGGATGTTGAGGTCGAAGTACTCCCGGACCGATGGGATCGACAGCACCACCACGAAGGCCACGGCCATGGTGCCGACCAGCCCGACCCGCCAGGGTGAGGTGGGCCGGGCCAGGATCGACAGCACCCACAGCGCCACCAGGAAGAGGGTGATCGTGGCGATGGTGCGGGCCTCGTCCTGGTTCACCCCGTCGGTGTCGCGGGCCAAGGCGTAGGCGGTGAAGGTCGCGGTGGCGGCCACGGCTCCGGCCGGTATGGCGAAGCGGAGTACCCGACCTACGAAGCCGGGCCGGTAGCGGCGGGTGTTGGGCGCCAGGGCCAGGAAGAACGCCGGGATGCCGATGGTGAGCGTGCTGACGATGGTCAGATGCCGGGGCAGGAACGGGAACGGCACCTGGGCCACGCCGACGGCCAGGGCCAGCAGGGTGGCGTAGACCGTCTTGGTGAGGAACAGGTTGGCGACCCGCTCGACGTTGGCGATCACCCGTCGGCCCTCGGCCAGGACGCTGGGGAGGCTGGCGAAGGCCGAGTCCATCAGCACCACCGGCGCGACCGCCCGGCTAGCGGCGCTTCCGGAGCCCATGGCCACGCCGAGGTCGGCCTCCTTGAGGGCGAGCACGTCGTTGACGCCGTCCCCGGTCATGGCCACCACATGGCCCTTGGCCTGCAGCGCTTGGACCATGGCCTGCTTCTGGTGCGGCGCGACCCGGCCGAACACCGCGGTCGTGTCGAGGATCTCGGCGAGCTCGTCGGGGTTCTCGGGGAGCGTCTTGGCGTCCATCGGGTGATCGGCGCCGGGGATTCCCACCCGGGTGGCTACAGCCCCAACGGTGCGAGGATCGTCGCCGGACAGCACCTTGATGGTCACGCCCTGCTTGCCGAAGTAGGCCAGAGTGGCTCCGGCGTCGTCTCGGATGCGCTCCTCCACGGCGATGACCGCCACGGGATGGTTGCTGGGCGCGGTGTCGCCCGGCTCCCCGTCGACTCGGGCCAGTAGTAAGACCCGCT
>DASXTK010000297.1:0-12227 GCA_036505485.1 Acidimicrobiales bacterium | reverse complement strand
ACGGGGCTGCTCGGAAACGTCGACCGGTACACGTAGCCACTCTTTTTCCTGCTGTCTCGGGGGTCCCCAGCAGAGCGCTTCGGGGGTCCGTGCATCTAGGCTGAGACAAGCTCACGGAACGTTCACGCCCGCTCACGCATGGGCCGGACGGGGACGCAGACAACCAGGGGACGGCCAGTGGCGACGGGTAGCAGTAACCCGTCGGAAGGCAGCGTCGCAGCCGACGGGAACGTCTTCGCAGCAGAGATCAAACGGTGGCGCGACGTGCGTGGCTGGTCCCGTGCCGCGCTGGCCAAGCAGATGGGCTACGACCGGTCCTACGTGTCCAAGGTCGAGTCCGGCCACGAGCGTCCCTCCCGGGAGTTCGCGCTGCACGCCGAGGCCGCGCTGCGAGCCGGCGGAGCGGTCCGCCAGGCGTTCTACGACTACATGGCGGCGCGCCCCGCGGCCCGGGCTCGCCCCGCGGTGTCTGGGATGAACGCGGCGGCGGACGGATCCGATCCCCACGGCAGCCTGGTCGTCGACCACGACGACGCCACCCTCAGCTACGACGACGACACCGGCACCTACCGTCTGGTCCAGCGCCGACGGCTCATCAACGGCGGGGCCGAGCCGATCAGCCGCTACCTGATCCGCATCTCCGTCGACCGCTATCCCGACGACCCCGAGCGGTCCAACGACCTCTACAGCGACCACCCGCTGACCTGGGACGAGATCCACCTGCGGGCCTGGCAAGGCGAGAACCGGGCCGAGCCCATGGAGTGGCGGGTCCACCATGACCGGGAGGCGTTCAAGGAGGTCTGGCTGATCTTCGCCAACGACGTGGGGCGGTTCCCGCTCTACCCCGGCGAGAGCTGCTGGATCGAATACGAGTACACCGTGGCCGACGAGCACTGGGGCCATTGGTTCCAGCGGGCGGTGCGGCTGCCGACCCGGCGGCTGTCGGTGCGGCTCGACTTCCCCAGCGAGCTGGAACCGGTGGTGTGGGGGCTGCACACCTCGATGACCGCGGAGTCGATGCCGTTCGCCACCGCCATCAACCGATCCTGCGTCAACGGCCGGCAGATGTTCTCCTGGTCGACCCACGATCCGCCGCTGCACGGCCGCTACCGCCTGGAATGGGACTTCCGGGGACGGCGTTCCCGCTCCGACGGACACACCGGGCGTCGTGGGCAGCTCGAGGAACGGCCCAACGAAACGATGGCCGCACTCGGGGTGCTGCAGCGGGACGATCCGGCCCTGCGCCGTCCTCCCCGCCCCTTCCTGTTGCCGGAGGAGGCCGAAGACGCCCGACGGGTCATCGCCGCGCTGCGATCGGCCGCCGAGCGGGTGACCTGGGTCCACGTCTTCGGCAAGGGGATGGGGGTGGCCGCGCCCCAGATCGGCATCGACCGGGCCGCGGCCATCATCGTGCCGGTCCACGATGGCGACGGAGGCGGAAGTCTCGGCGGCGCCGACGGGGTGATCGAGCTGCTGAACCCGAGGATCATCGAGGCCAGCCCCGAAACCGACGAGCATTACGAGGGCTGTCTGAGCTTCTTCGACGTCCGGGGACTGGTGCCGCGTCCGCTGGTCGTCCATGTCGAGCACCAGGATGCGACCGGGCGCCGCCGCATCACCGTGTTCGAGCGCAGCGTGGCCCGGCTGGTCGCCCACGAGATCGACCACCTGCACGGGCTGCTCTACACCGACCGGATGCAGGCCGGCGCGGAGCTGATCCCGGTCGAGCAGTACCGGGGAACCGGCACCTCCTGGCGGTATTGACCCTTAGGCTGTACGGCTGTGGTGGACGGACGGAGAGCGGCGTTGCGAGCGCTGAAGACGGCGGCTGCGCTGGGCGATCGCGTCCGGCCCGCGAGCCGTGGGGTGGTCGTCCTGATCTATCACCGGGTCGGCGGCGGCGCCGTGAGCGAGATCGACCTGCCGGCCGACGAGTTCGACCGTCAGATGGCCTGGTTGTCCGACACCGGTCGGGTGATCAGCCTGGACGACGCGGTGGATCTGTTGGAGTCCCCCGAGGCGTCGGACCCGTCCGACTTGTCGTTGGCTCCGGCCGACAACCCGGTGGTGGTGACCTTCGACGACGGCACCGCCGATCTGGCCGACGTTGCCCTGCCCATCCTGGCCCGCCATGAGATCCCGGCCACGGTGTACCTGGCCACCCGGCACATCGACGAGCAGATCCCGTGGCCGGCCGACGGGGTCCCGTTGTCGTGGGCCGGGGCCCAGGAGATGGTGGGTTCCGGACTGGTCACCGTGGGGTCGCACACCCACAGCCACGCCCTGCTCGACCGGCTCGCCCCCGATGCTGTAGCGGACGAGCTGGACCGGTCCAAGCAGCTGATCGAGGACAAGCTGGGAGTCCCGGCCGAGCACTTCGCCTATCCCAAGGCGGTTCCGCCGGAGCGGGCGGAGGTCGAAGATCTGGTGCGATCGCGGTTCCATTCCGCCGCTCTGGCCGGCAATCGCCCCAACGCCTTCGGCCGCACCGACCTGCACCGGCTGAGCCGGACCCCGATCCAGGTCAGCGACGGTACGACGTTCTTCCGCCGCAAGGCGCTGGGTGGCATGGCACTCGAGGACACCTTCCGCCGCCAGGCCAACCGGGTCCGCTACCGCAACGCCGAGGGCTAGTTCCCCCCGGCTCTTTTCCTTCATCCGCCCGGCGTGCGGTCACCGAACAGTGGCCATGCGTGTCGGACGAGTAGAAGTGACGTTGCGGGCCCGAGAGAAGTCCGCGGACCGTGCGATCCTCGAGAGGCTGCGCCGGCGGATCGTTCCTGCTTTGGCCGTTGTGGCCTTGGTGGGCGTTCCCGGAGCCGTTGCTGCCGGCCAGATGATGGGCGACGACGACTCCGCCGATTCGGCCGGCGCCTCGGACGACTGGGGCGCGTCCGTCCTCGACCCCGAGGACGCCGAGTTCGTCCAGGAGAACTGGGAGCGGGCCATGGCCATCGAGCCCGTGTACACCGATGGCGTCGACCTCGTGGACGACTCGCTGGAGCCGATCGCCGGGGCGCTCGGGGTGAACGGCATCCCGGAGGTAGCCCTCGACGCCTACTACAACGCCGAGGACACCCTGTTCTTCGACGACCCCGACTGCGGGGTGCCGTGGTCGCTGGTGGCGGCCATCGGGCGGGTCGAGTCCAACCACGGCCAGTTCGGCGGGGCCCAGCTGCTCGATGACGGCTACCCCAGCAAGCCCA
Source organism: Acidimicrobiales bacterium (assembly GCA_036505485.1). Classification (GTDB taxonomy): domain Bacteria; phylum Actinomycetota; class Acidimicrobiia; order Acidimicrobiales; family VFJN01; genus DASXTK01. The sequence continues at coordinate 9,021 of DASXTK010000297.1, read as the reverse complement.
TCCGCGGCGTGCCGCTCGACGGATCGCCGGGGGTGGGGCTCATCCGGGACACCGACAACGGGGCGCTGGACGACGACACCGTCTACGACCGAGCGGTCGGTCCCCTGCAGTTCATCCCCTCGACCTGGCCCTCGGTGGCCTCCGACGGCAATGGCGACGCCCAGAAGGACCCCGACAACATCTACGACGCGGCCGTCGGCGCCGGGGTGTACTTGTGCGCCGGCGACGGTGACCTGTTCAGCGACCCGGACGCCCGGGCCGCGGCGGTCTACCGCTACAACCACTCCGACGAGTACGTCCGCACGGTGCTGGCGCTGGCCGAGATGTACGAGGAGAACGGCGGCGAGGCTCTCCCGTCCTCCGACGTCACCTTCGACCCCGAAGCCGGAACCCTGGGCCCGGAGATCTCCTTCGACGAGCCGGAGCCTGCCCCCGAGCCGGAGCCGGAGCCCGCACCGGAACCCGCACCGGAACCCGCTGTGGTGCCACCCCCGCCGGCCGAGGTCCCAACCCTGCCCGCTCCACCCGCGGTCCCGGTCAGCGTGGGCTGGCCCCAAGGGATGAACGAACTACCCCCAGCCGAGCTCCCGCCCGCTCCCACACCCCCCGGCACCCCCACAACCACCACCCCACCGACCACAGTCCCGCCCTGCCCACCGGTCCCAGAACCCGAGCCGGATGCTCCCACCACGACGTCGACCACGGTCCCGTCCACCACGACTACGACGGTGCCGACGACGACGCCGCCCACCACGGTCGTCGAGGAGGATCCGCCCGCCCCCACCTGCGAGGCGCCGGAACCCTGATCCGGCCCCAGCAGGAAACGCGGCTCGTAGGCCAGCCCCAGAGGGGCTGGCCTCGGCCATTGTGTTCGTGGCACCTGCCCGGGCAGTCAAGGGCGCAGCCCTGGACCCCGGTCGCTTCGCTCCGTGCTCCAGAACTGACCCTTGACCGCCCTCGGTGGTCTCGCGGTGGATCCCCGAGGCAATGGTGCCCACGATGTCGAGCCTGAGGCGATAGTGCCCGCATACGGGCACTATCGCCTCAGCCTCCCGATGGTGGGCACCATTGCCTCGCCAGACGAGCAGCCACCAGCGGTGGGCGGTCAAGGTCAAGGACGGCCGAAGGCCGGCTGCCTGGGAGCCTCGTTGCCCACGCCGAGCCACACGACCAGTGCAGGGCGCCGCGGCCCGCCCCGTGATGCCGCCGGCCCGGCCGCTACCTGGCAGCGTTGTTACCGCCGGCGGCTACCCCAACCGGTCGGTGATGTGCCCGAGGTGCTTGGTTTCGGCGACTTGGCGGTAGGTGTCTAGGACCAGGTCGACAACTCGGCGTTCGTCGAAGTGTTCCTCGGCTCGGGCCAGGGCGGCTTTGCCCATGGCCTTGCGGCGGGCCGGGTCGTCGAGGAGGCGGCCGATGGCGGCGGCCAGCGCCTCCGCATCCCGGACCGGGACCAGCAGGCCGGTCACCCCGTTGTCGGCAACCTGACGGCAGCCCCGCACATCGGTGGCCACGATCGGCAGTCCCGAGGCGGCGGCTTCCATCGCTGCCCGGGGGAATCCCTCCCGGTACGACGGCAGCACGAAGAGGTCCATCGCTGCGTACAGCGCCTCGACGTCGTCACGATGTCCCAGGAACACCACTCCGGCTTCACGGGCCGCCGAGATCTCAGAACCAGTGATGGCGTCGGCCTTCTCCGGGTCATCGGGTCCGATCACCACGACCTTGCACCGGTCACCCAGGATCCGAGCCGCCGCGATCAGCTCACGGCAGCCCTTCTCGACCACCAGCCGGCCGACCATCCCCACGACAACGGTGTCGTCGGATGCGCCCATCTCCGCCCGCCGGGCCGCCCGGTCCTGCTCGGACACCGCGCCCGGCCGAAAGCGATCGAGGTTGATGCCGTTGCCCAACAGCCAGGTGCGGCTGCGCCGGTAGATGTGCCGCCGGGTCAGCAGCTCGAAGTCCTCAGGGTTCTGGATCAGCTCGGCGTCCGAGAACCGGGCGGCGACGGCCTCCAGCCCGAACACGACGGCCCGCCTACCGAACCCGTCGTTCTCGGTGGCGTACAGCCCGTGGTTGGTGTTGACCACGATCGGGACCCGGGCCAGCCGCCCGACGACCCGCCCGTACAGCCCGGGCTTGGGGTTGTGGGTGTGGAGCACATCGATCCGCTCCCGGCGCAGGACCCGCCACAGCTGCCAGGCCGAGCGCAGGTCGGCGAGCGGGTTCATGCCCCGGGTGGACGAACCGAGGGCGATGTGCACGATGCCGTCCCGCTCCAGTCCGGTGACCTCGGGTCCAGGGGCGCTGATGCCGATCGCCTGGCCACCACCGGGACCCGGCAGATCCCGCACCGCCTCCAGTTGGGGGAACAGCAGGTAACGCAGGCTCAGGGCGACGGTGGTGAGATGGGCCACCCGCAGGGGCTGCGGGTCATCCGGACTCACCCGGCGAGAACAGCCTCGAGCTGATCGAGGCTGGTGATCTCGTGGTCGACGTCGCTGCCGCTCTCGAGCGCCGAGTGCAGACCCAGCCGGCGTCGGACCCGCACGGTCCGCCAGCCCAGGGACTTGGGTCCGGCGAAGTCCCGCTTTGGGTTGTCGGCCACGTAGACGCAGCCCTTGCCGTCGACTCCCAGCTCCTCCTGGACCTGCTGGAACCCGGCGGGATGGGGCTTGTCCTTCCCCGGCCCGAGCGAAGCGGTGCAGACGATCAACGACGTCCATCGGTCGAGGCCCAAGGCCCGCGCCTTGGCCAGCTGGCTGGACACCGGTCCGTCGGTCACCGCGGCCAGCTTCACCTGGCCGTGCCAGCGGTCGAGCGCGGTCTGGGCATCGGCGGCCAGGGCGATCGTCGGGGCATGGGTCCGGTACCGGGCGATCAGGGCGGTGATCACGGCGTCGTCGCTGCGAGCGCCGAGACCGGTCAGCACCTCGTCGAAGATGGTCTCCCGGGCGCCGGACTCGAACGCCGCCCAGGCCCGCTGGCCGAAGTCGACGATGCCGAGCTCCCGTTGGACCCAGCGTCCCACGGCGTCGAACCCGCTGCGGACGTAGTCCCGCTTGAGGAACAGGGTGTCGTCGATGTCCACGACGATGGCCTCGACCCCGTCCCAGGGACCGAGGGCATCGGGGCCGTCGACGACCTCGATGTCGGAGCCGAACACCTGGATGTCGGCCAGCTCGGTCAGGGACCGATCGTCGGATGTATCCGGCAGCTCTGGGGAGTTGCGGGTCACACTGCTCACGCGGGCGCGCCACCTTCGCCAACCGCCACCGAACGGGAACCCCGGAACTCCTGCCGGGTGGCCTGGCCTTCCTGGCTGATGCCGTCCCGCCGCACCACGGTGGCCGCAGTCTGCGCCAGGATGCGCAGGTCCAGCCGCACCGACTGATGGTCGACGTACCAGACGTCCATGTCGAGCTGGTCGTCCCAGTCCAGGGTGTTGCGCCCGTGGACCTGGGCCCAACCGGTGATCCCGGGACGGACCTCGTGACGCCGCGCGTGGTGCTCGGAGTAGCGGGGGAGATAGTGGACCGGCAGCGGCCGGGGACCGACGATGCTCATGTCGCCGCGCAGCACGTTGAGCATGGTAGGCAACTCGTCGAGGCTGGACGAGCGGAGGAATCGGCCCAACGAGGTGAGCCGGGCCTGGTCGGTGTCGGGTCGAAATCCTGCTTCATCGGCTTTGGGCGTGCGCATGGTCCTGAACTTGACGAGCTCGAAGGTGCGCTTGTTCTTCCCCGCTCGCTCCTGGCGAAACAGAACGGGTGAACCCATCTGCACTCGGATCAACAGAGCCACGACCGCAAGCACGGGCGCGCCAAGACCAAGCACGATCGTCGCAACCAACAGGTCCAGAATCCGGCCTGTTTCGACTCCAGGCCGTGAGCGCTCCGCCACGGCGGCGAGTTTCCCCCATCTTGAGCCGCCGCGCCAGTGGAGATTTTGTTGCAGTTCTCGGCCGGCGGTTATTTCTGGGCGAGGAGCTTGCGGTTCTTGAACTGGGCCTTGACGTAGTCCCGGTTCATGTAGGCGATGAAGTCGATGGAGATCTCCTTCGGACACGCCTCCTGGCACTCGGCGTAGTTGGTGCAGGAACCGAAGTACTCCTCCATCGTGTCCACCATGGCCACCACCCGGCTGTAGCGCTCGGGCTGGCCCTGGGGCAGCAGGTTGAGGTGCTGCACCTTGGCCGCGGTGAACAGCTGGGCCGCGTTGTTGGGACAGGCCGCCACGCAGGCGCCGCAGCCGATGCAGGCCGCGGCATCCATGGCCGCATCGGCGGCGGGCTTGGGGATCAGGACGTTGTTGGCGTCCCGGGCCGCACCGGTCGGGGCGGTGATGTAGCCACCCGACTCGACGATCCGATCGAAGGCCTGCCGATCAACGACCAGGTCCTTCAGCACCGGGAAGGCCTTGGCCCGCCACGGCTCGATGAAGATCTCGTCGCCGTCGGCGAACTTGCGCATGTGCAGCTGGCAGGTGGCGGTGCCCTTCTGCGGACCATGGGCCTTGCCGTTGATCATCATCCCGCAGCTGCCGCAGATCCCCTCCCGGCAGTCGTGCTCGAAGGCGATCGGCTCCTGGCCCTGGGCGATGAGGCGCTCGTTGACGATGTCGAGCATCTCGAGGAACGACATGTCCGGACTGATGTCCTTGGCTTCCTCGATGTAGGTGACCACCTGGCCGGTCTCACCCGGGCCGGCTTGGCGCCAGACGTGCAGCGTCAGATCCATTACTTGTACGACCTCTGCGTCAGCTTCACGTACTCGAAGTTCAGGGACTCCTTGTGGAGCACCGGCTCGTTGCCCTTGGCGGTCCACTCCCAGGCGGCGACGTAGGCGAAGTGCTCGTCGTCGCGCAGGGCCTCGCCGTCCTCGGTCTGGTGCTCCTCCCGGAAGTGGCCGCCGCAGGATTCCTCCCGATGCAGCGCGTCCCGCACCATCAGCTCACCGAGCTCGAAGAAGTCGGCCACCCGGCCGGCCTTCTCCAGGGACTGGTTGAGCGACGGACCTCCGAGCACCCGGACGTCCTTCCAGAACTCCTCGCGCAAGGCGGGAATCTCGGACAGCGCCTTCTCCAGGCCGGTCTTGTCGCGGGCCATGCCGCAGTAGTCCCACATGATCTTGCCCAGCTCCCGGTGGAAGTCGTCGACCGAGCGGGTGCCCTTCACCGAGAGGAACCGGGCCATGCGATCGCCGACGTTGGCCTCGACCGCGGCGAAGGCCGGGTCGGAGGTCGGCACCGGCTTCTCGCCCAGCGACCCGGCCAGGTAGTTGGCCAGGGTGTAGCTGGCGACGAAGTAGCCGTCGGCCAGTCCCTGCATGAGCGCGGACGCCCCTAGACGGTTGGCGCCGTGGTCGGAGAAGTTGGCTTCGCCCAGCACGAACAGCCCGGGCACGTTGGACATGAGGTTGTAGTCCACCCACAGGCCGCCCATCGTGTAGTGGACCGCGGGGTAGATGCGCATCGGAACCTTGTAGGGGTTCTCGCCGGTGATGCGCTCGTACATGTCGAACAGGTTCCCGTAGCGCTCTCGCACGGTGTCCTCTCCGAGTCGGGCGATGGACTCCGAGAAGTCGAGGTAGACGCCGTTCTTGAGCGGACCCACCCCGTAGCCCTGGTCGACCATGGTCTTGGCGTTCCGGGACGCCACATCGCGGGGCACCAGGTTCCCGAACGACGGGTATTTGCGCTCCAGGTAGTAGTCGCGGTCGTTCTCGGGGATCTGGTCCGGCGGACGGGGGTCGTCGGGCTTCTTGGGGACCCAGATGCGGCCGTCGTTGCGCAGCGACTCGGACATCAGGGTGAGCTTCGACTGGAACTCGTCCGACGCCGGGATGCAGGTCGGATGGATCTGCGTGTAGCAGGGGTTGGCGAACAGCGCCCCTCGCCGATGGGCCCGCCAGATGGAGGTGGCGTTGGAGTACTTGGCGTTCGTCGACAGGTAGAAGACGTTGCTGTAGCCCCCGGTGCACAGCAGCACCGCGTGGGCCGAGTGGGAGCTGACCTGGCCGGTGATCATGTCCCGGACCACGATGCCGGCGGCCCGGTCGTCCTTGACCACCAGGTCCAGCATCTCGCTGCGGGTGTTGAGCTGGACCGTTCCGGCGTGGATCTGGCGAGCGAGGGCCTGGTAGGCGCCAAGCAGCAGCTGCTGGCCGGTCTGGCCTCGGGCGTAGAAGGTCCGGGCCACCTGGGCTCCGCCGAAGCTGCGGTTGTCGAGCAGCCCGCCGTACTCCCGGGCGAAGGGAACGCCCTGGGCCACGCACTGGTCGATGATGTTCCCCGACACCTCGGCCAGCCGGTACACGTTCGATTCACGCGACCGGAAGTCGCCGCCCTTGATCGTGTCGTAGAACAGCCGCTCGATCGAGTCGCCGTCGCTCTTGTAGTTCTTGGCGGCGTTGATCCCGCCCTGGGCTGCGATCGAGTGCGCTCGGCGCGGGCTGTCGTGGTAGGTGAAGACCTTGACGTTGTAGCCCTGCTCGCCCAGGGTGGCGGCGGCCGCGGCGCCGGCCAGCCCGGTGCCCACGATGATGACGTCGAAGCGGCGCCGGTTGTGGGGGGCCACCAGCTTGATGTCGAACTTGTGCCTGGTCCACCGCTCGTCGAGGGGGTAGCTCGGGGCGTGGCTGTCGAGCTCGCCGATCACGGCGCCTCACCTCCCTCGTAGAGCTCGCAGGTCTCGATGGTGCTGCCGTGCTTGATGCACGCCGAGTTGTCGTCGGCGCTGACCACGCCGGTGAGCACCGCTATCGGGACGCTGAGGTACCCGACGGTGACGACGGTGGCGAAGCCGATGGCGAAGCCCTTGCGCCACGAGTTCCAGCGGGGGTTGTTGAGACCGAGGCTCTGGAACAGCGACCACGAGCCGTGGAGGAGGTGGAGTCCGAGCGCCAGGCTGAAGGCGATGTACGCCGCCGCGACCACCGGCCGATCCAAGGAGGCGATCAGGTTCCGGTAGACGTCGCCCCGCTTGAAGTCCGGGTTGGTCTGGCCCCAGCTCAGGTCGGTCAGGTGGAAGATCAACAGGAGCAGGATCACGACGCCGGTGAGCCGCATGGAGCGGTTGGCTGCGTTGGCGGTCTGCCAGTCCCGCTTCTGGACCAGCCGGTCCTCGCCCCGGGCCCGGCGGTTCATCAGCGTCAGGCTGGCCCCGGACCAGATGTGCAGACCGAAGGTTCCGATGAGCCCGATCCGCTCGATCCACAGGAACCAGGTGCGGGGCAGCGGCGGCGCGGCCAGGTTCCGCAGCCATTCGCCGTAGTGGTTGAGGTCGTCGGCCCCTAGGAACACCTTGAGGTTCCCCGCCATGTGGGCGAAGACGAACCCCATCAGCAAGATCCCGGTGATCGCCATGACCCACTTCTTGCCGATGGCCGATCGGTAGAACTCGATCGGCCAAGGAGCGGCACGGCGGTTGCGCTCGTGGACCGGGGCGACGACCGGTCGCTCCATGACTTGCATCGCTAGATCGGCCTCCTGGACCCGCGTCGACCTAACGCCGCGTCCACGGCCGAACCTACTCTCCGCGGCCAGGACGAGCGGAAACCGACTCACGCCGGAGCGGCGACCGTGGCCAGCGTCTCGGGGAGCCGCGGGTAGCCGATGTTGGCGGCCATGTACCGCCCAAGCCAGGCGGCCAGGAAGCCGTAGATCGGCCCGACGACGCACAGCCAGGTGGCCCCTAGCCACACGGGCACGACGACCGGCAGGGACAGCGCGACGGTCAGCAGCAAGGCGAACACGCTGGACAGGCCGGCGATGCATCCCTGTCCCGGGGCCGCGTTGGAGAAGGCGTTGAACTGGTCGGGGACGCCGTAGGGCAGGAGCACGCTGATCAGGGCACTGGCCCCCAAGCCGACGCCGAGCGGCCCCAGCGCGGTCAGCAGCGTGGGCACACTGCCGAGTGACTCGCCGGCTACCAAGCTGAACCCCACCGACACCATCACCAGCAGCGGCACCGTGAGGGCGGCGGAGGCCAGATGGCGGCCGGCGAAGTCGCTGCGCAGATCGCTGGGCTGGCGGAAAGCGACGACGTTGAACCACAGGGCCCGGCCGTCGATGCCCAGCACGTTGGCGTGCTGCCCCGGCAGGACGGCCGCTATCAGACACGTAAGGGCCAGGACCGCTTGCTGACCCGACAACCCGTTGGACCCGACGGTGCTGAAGGCCAGCACCGCGCACAACGCCAGCGAGGAGATCCAGGTGACTCGGCGCCGCGGATCCCGGCGGGCGTAACGCAGCTCCTTGGTGGTGACGGCGGCCGAGACCCCGTCGGGCAACAGCTGGCTGAGCCCGCCCCGCGACCGGTGGACCTTGCCGCCCTGGCTGGAGGCATCGGCGGTGACAAGAGCCCGTTGGAGGATCCCCACCCACAGCCCGGTCAGGGCTACGACCAGGATGGCGACGGCGGTGAGCTCCACCAGTCCGACGAGCCCGCCGTCGGATATCGCATGGGCGACCAGGCCCGAGGGGGTCCAGCGCGTCACCCTCGAGACCCTGTGGACCACGTTGCCGGCGTCGGCCGAGACACCCTGGTTGGCCAGCAGGTTCGGCAGCTGGGCCAGCAGGATCAGCAGGCCCATCACCACGCCCACCAGGTCGCGGCCGCGCCGGCTGCGCAGCAACCCGGACAGCGCGGTCGTGGTCAGCCGGGCGGTCACGATGCAGAGTCCGCCAAAGATCGGAACCGCCAGCAGCCCCAGCGCCGCACCTCCCGGACCGCCGGCCAGCCCGATGACCGCGCCGCACACCATGATCAGCGTGGCCAGCGGCCATGGCCCGGTGGCCGACGCCGCCAGCAGACCGGCCGCGAGCTGCCGGGGGCGCAAGGGGAACAGCGCCAGCTTCGTGGGGTCCAACGTCTCGTCCTGTCCGAAGGCCAGCAGTGGAAGCAGGAGCCAGGCGGTGTAGAGCGAGGTGAGGGTGACGATCCCGCGCTCGGTTGCGACATTGGCGGGTTGGGTGGTGAGGGTGGCCAGCTCCAGGAATCCCAGCAGTGCCAGCACG
>DASXTK010000296.1:0-5725 GCA_036505485.1 Acidimicrobiales bacterium | reverse complement strand
GCCGCTCCTGCTTGAACAGCCCCCAGTTGGCTGGGTAGGTCAGCCCGATCCGATCGGCCTCCTCGCCCTGCTGCTCGGCCACTTGGTCCACGATCCAGCGCAACAGGCGGGCGGCCACCGCCTCGGCCGACAGCGGGCTGCCGCCCACGAGGATGGGAGCGCTGTCACCGATGCGGCGCTTGAACTCGCGCACCAGACGCTCGGGTTCGGTGCTGCCCCGGCGGAGCGCCGCGTCCCCGATGAGGAAGTCGCCCTCGGCGGTGAGGAACACGGCGGAGGGGACCAGGGTGGAGCGGTGCCCGAGTGACACCATCTCGGTCACGCCGTCGCGATAGGTCGCCGCCGCCGAGTACGCCGTGCCCAGATCGACGCCCACCGCGTACGCCATGCCGCACCCTACGACGGCGGGGCAGGGCCGGGATCAGCTCCCGACTGCTGCAATGGCCTCGAGCAGGGCGGCGACGCCTTGCTCCAGCTCGGCATCGCTGATGGTGAGGGGCGGAGCCAGACGCAGCACGTTCTCGTCCGGTCCGCAGGACAGGACGATGACCCCGGCGTCGAGGCACCGTTGGCACACCGCGTTGGTGACCGCGCTGTCGGCCAGCTCGATGCCGATCATCAGCCCGAGACCGCGGATGTCCCGCACGACGTCGAGCTGTCCGATCTCTCGCTGCAACCGATCCATGAGCTGGCGTCCGAGCTGGGCGGCGCGCTCGTAGCAGCCCTCCTGAGCCAGGACGTCGAGCGTCGCGATCGCGGCGGCGCATGCCACCGGGTTCCCACCGAAGGTGGAGCCGTGGGCGCCGGTGGGCCACTGGTCCATGAGCTCGCGCCCGGCCACGATGCCGCCCAGGGGCATCCCCGAGGCGATGCCCTTGGCGAACAGCAGCACGTCGGGCGCCACGCCGTAGGTCTCCGCCGCGAAGGGACGCCCGGTGCGCCCGGCGCCGCATTGCACCTCGTCGAAGACCAGCAGGATGTCGTGCTCGGTGCAGCGCTGGCGCAGACCCTCCAACCAAGCCTTGGGTGGTGGGACATAGCCGCCCTCCCCCAGCACCGGCTCGACGATGACCGCCGCGATGGTGGACGGCGAGGCCTGCAACGCGAACAGCCGGTCTAGGTCAGCCAACGCCGACTTCACCGCCACCTCGGGCGTGGCGTGCTCGTGGGGCAGGCAGTAAGGGGCGTGGTGGACGGATGGCAACAGCGGGTCGTAGCCCTGGCGGTAGCGAGCCTTGGCCGCGGTGAGGGTGGTGGCGGCCAGGGTCCGGCCATGGAACGCCCGCTCGAAGGCGACGATCCCCGGCCGGCCGGTGACCAGGCGGGCCAGCTTCACCGCTCCGTCCACGGCCTCGGCGCCGGAGTTGCAGAAGAACACCTGGGGCTCGTCGATGAAGCCGCACAGGGCGCCGATCCGCTCGGCCAACTCGATGTTGCGCTGCTGGTGTACCACCACCGAGGTGTGGATCAGGGTGCTCGCCTGCGTCGTGATCGCCTCGACCACGTGGGGATGGCAGTGGCCCGTGCTGTTGACCGCGATGCCGGCCCCCAGGTCGAGGAACCGCCGGTCCTCGACGTCGATCAGCCACGATCCCTCGCCCCGGACCGCGACGACGTCGTAGTAGCGGGGCAGCACGCCGGCCAGCGCGGCCGCATCGCGGGCCAGCCAATCCTTGGTGGTCGCGGCCATCGTCATCCCTCGTCTCGTTGGGGACGGTTGTCGATCTGGGCTCGTTGCAGGGTGCCCGAGTAGTCGACGTACACCGTCTTGAGCTGGCTGAACTGCTCGATGCCGCGGGCTCCGGCCTCGCGGAAGCCGTTGCCGGTGTGCTTGGTCCCGCCGAACGGCAGCGGGATCTCGGCGCCGATGGTGGGTGCGTTGACGTAGACGATGCCAGTGTCGATGGCCTCGACCGCCCGCAGCGCGGCGTTGATGTCGCGGGTGTAGACCGCGGCGGACAATCCGTACTCCACCGAGTTGACGACGTCGACGGCGCCGTCGAGCTCGGCCATCTCTATGACGGCCAGGACCGGGCCGAACACCTCCTCGCGAGCTATCCGATGGTCCGGCCGGACACCGGCGAGGACGGTCGGAGCGTAGAAGGCACCGCCCGGACAGTCCGCGACCTGGACCTGTTCGCCACCGGTGGCCAACTTGGCGCCTTCGTCGACCGCGGCCGCCACCATCCCATGGATGCGTTCGGCCGCGGTCGACGTGATCACCGGCCCGACGTCGGTGCTCGGCTGCAACGGGTCCCCCAGCCGCAGGGTGGCGGCCCGTTCGACGATGCGTGCGGTCAGCTCCTCGGCCACGTCGGGGTGCACGATCAGGCGGGAGGTCGAGGTGCAGCGCTGGCCCGAGGTTCCGAAAGCACCGAACAGGGCGCCGTCGGTGGCCAGGTCCAGGTCGGCGTCGGGTCGCACGACCATGGCGTTCTTGCCCCCCAGCTCCAGGGACACGAGGCGGGGGCCGTTCTCCATCGCCGCGGAGGCGACCTTCCGTCCGGTGGGGACCGAGCCGGTGAAGCTCACCGCGCCCACGCCGGGGTGGACCGCCAGCGCGGCCGCCGGCTCGGCCATCCCGGTGACGGTCTGGATCAGATCGGCGGGGACACCGGCAGCCACGCAGGCATCCACGAAGGCGGCGCAGCAGGCCGGCGCATGCTCGGACGGCTTGATGATCACGCCGTTGCCGGCCAGCAGCGCGGGGAAGATCTTCCACGACGGGATGGCCACCGGGAAGTTCCACGGTGTGATCATCCCGACCACGCCCACCGGTTGCCGGGTGGTCCAGCAGAGCTTGTGACCCAGCTCCGACGGAACCGTCTCGCCCCAGGCCGCTCGGCCTTGGCCGGCGACGAAGGCGGCCATGTCGACCGCCTCCTGGACATCGCCGCCGGCCTCGATCCGGATCTTGCCGGCCTCCCGACTCACCAGGTCGGCCAGCTCGTCCTTGCGCTCGGCCAGGATCCGACCGGCGGCCGCGATGACCTCGGCCCGGGCCGGGACCGGGATCTGGGCCCAGGCCCGCTGGGCCGCTCCGGCCGCCCCAACTGCCCGATCGACATCGGCCGCGCCGTGGATCGGGAAGGTCCCCACCACCTCGCTGGGCCGGGCCGGGTTGACCGAGTCGAACGTCTGCGTCGCGGCGCTCGCCGTCTGAAACGTATGTTCCGACATCGCTCGGGATCGTATCGTCTAGTCCATGAGCGAGGGAAGCATCGGCAGCTCGGTCGACGCCCGCATCGCCGAGCACCGCGAGCAGCTGTCCCCGACCGAGCGACGGGTGGCCGCGGTGGTGCTCGACCAGCCCGAGCTCGTGGCCTTCGGGACCGTGGCCCGGGTGGCCGAGATGGCCGAGGCCTCTGGCGCCTCCGTCGTCCGGTTGGCGGCCCGGCTGGGGTACAGCGGCTTCACCGACCTCCAGGCCGCCGTGCAGCGGGCGATCGGTCAGCAACTGCGTCCGGCCGCCGAGCGGATCCAGCTGTCGGCCACGCACCGCCGTCCCGACCTGGTGGCTCGGACCCTGCAGGCGGACCTGGACAACGTGGAGCAGACCCTGCGGGCGGTCACCCCCAAGGACTTCGACCAGGCGACATCCTTGTTGGCCGTGCGCAGCCGGCCGGTTCGGATCCTGGCCGGAGACGCCATGGCCGGGCTCGGCGCCCAGCTCGCCGCCGGTCTGGCCCTGCTGCGCCCCGACGTCGCCGTGGTCGAAGGATCGGATGTGGCCGTGGCCCGCCAACTGGCCGCCCTGTCCCGCGACACCAACCCGGTGCTGGTCGCCATCGACCTGCGCCGCTACGAGCGCTGGGTGGTCCAACACGCCCGCCGGGCCGCCCGGGCCGGCGCCGATGTCATCGCCATCACCGACAGCGTGCTCTCCCCGTTGGCCGCGGTGGCCACCGTGTCCTTCACGGTTCGGGCTGAGGGGGCCGGCCCGTTCGACAGCCTGGTCGGCGCCCTCAGCCTCACCAACGCCCTGGTCAGCGGGGTCGCCGGCCGGCTCCGCCGCAACGCCACCCCCCGCCTGGCCGCGGTCGAGGACGCCTGGCGAGCCACCAACGCCCTCCTCGACCCATAGTCGCCCCATTCCCTCCCATTGTGATGGTATTGTGATGGTTGGCACCTGGTTGAGAGCGTCGGGAGGCCGACCTGATGAAGACGACCATCGACAAAGGCGGACGTGTAGTGATTCCCAAGTCCATACGAGACCGACACAACCTCGAACCGGGCACCGAGCTCGACATCGTCGACAACGGCGACTCCATCGAGCTGCTCCTCCCCGACAACCGCGAACCAGCAGTCCTGATCGAGGAAGACGGCTTCCTCGTGATCGCAGCAGGTTCGGGTCCACCGATCACCGTGGAAGAAGACCGTGCGCTGAGGGACAGCTTCTACGAGGCGCGTGATGAGCGGCTCGACTGAGCCACCGCTGGCACTGGCGGACTCGACCGTCGCGGTCTCCGCGCTGGTCCAAGACCACAAGTTCCACGACCTTGCAGTCGCAGCCGTAGGAGGCCATCGAGCCGGCATCGCCACTCACGCCCTCTTGGAGACGTATTGCCGCTTGACCCGGTATCCACGCCACCGAGTGGCACCCAAGCAGGCCGTCGCCCTGTTGGACCGGGCCTTTCCGAACCGATACCTGCTGTCCAAGGGCGGCACCGACCGCCTTCTGGGCGCGCTGGCCGCCGGAGCCATCCACGGAGGGGCCACCTACGACGGACTGATCGCCGCGACCGCAGCCGAGGCTGGCCTCCCTCTCCTAACCCTGGACCGCCGCGCCGCCCGCACCTACGCCGCAGTGGGCGCCGAGGTCCACTACCTCACCTAACGAGTCCCGTGCCACGCCTCAACCAGACCACGAATGTGTCCGACAACGCCCGCCAGCTGCTCTCCGGGTCTCGATACCTGGGACCCGGCTTCGGGAAGGCGGTCAGCTGGCATCTCGTTGTAAGCCACCTCGGCGGCCGCTTTCGCCTCGCTCTCAGTAGCCGAGTGTCCGGGCTCGCCATCGACCAACATGTGATCCCGATAGCGAGCAACCGTCGCAACCCGCGCCCCGGTCTGGTCGAACGCATCCCCCTCCGACCAAACCAGCCCCACACCAAAACCTAGTTCGACCAGGCTTCCCGACTCGTCAGCATCCCGTCGACCGCGGGAGGGCCTCCAGTGGCGTTCGCCCCTTCGGGGCTCCCTTCCTCTGACCGGGCCGTCAACGCCACGACCCCGCAGCACCGGCCCGGGCGGTCAATGGCACCGCTGCTCAGGCCCCTCCGCTTCGCTCCGGGCCCCCGAACCGGACGCCGGCTCTGAGGCTGGCTGGGTGGTCCCGCGGCCTGAACGGATCCACCCCCTCTCGACCATGCCGCGAGATGTGCCCGAAGGGCATCACCAAACCACACCAGGCCCGGTGGCAACCGCCCGCCAACCGTGGCACCTGAAGGGCTGCGCAACTCTTGGGGAGCGAGTCGGCCGCAGGCCGACACCATTCCCTCAGGGCTCCGGGAGGCGACTAGGCCGTGTCCTGCGAATCGCGGAGCCAGAGGCTGATGGTGGCGATGACGACTTCGGCTCGGTGGTAGGCGAGGCGTTTCGCGTAGCGAGTGGCGAGGCCACGGAACTGTTTGAGCCGGTTGAAGCACCGCTCGACGACGTTGCGGCGCCGGTAGATCTCGGGGTCGAAGGCGGGCGGGCGGCCACCAGCGGAGCCCCTCGCCTG
>DASXTK010000295.1:0-41815 GCA_036505485.1 Acidimicrobiales bacterium | reverse complement strand
GATGGCCCCGGAGTTGTGGGCCTCACGGAGAACGCCGTCGGTGAAGACGATGACCGACCACAGGACCATCGAGCCAACCACCGGGCCCCAGGTACGGGCGGTCCCGCCGATGATGAGCGCGGTGTAGATGAGGAACGTCGTCTCGGGCCGGAAGTTGCCCGGGATCACGGAGTTCTGCGCCACGGCCCAGAAGATGCCAGCCGCCCCTCCGATGGCCCCACCCAGCACGAGGCTCTGCATCTTGTAGCCGTAGGCGTTCTTGCCCAGGGATCGGGTGGCGTCCTCGTCCTCGCGGATGCCCCTGAGCACCCGGCCCCAGGGACTGCGCATCAGCACCGCGACCAGCCAGGTGATCAGGATGACGCAGGTCCAGCCGACCACCAGGGTCCACAGGCCCTTCTCGCTGTAGCGCCACGGGCCGAACCCGTACTGGCCGTTGGGGAAGGGGTTCACGTCGGAGAACGTGCCCGAGAAGCTCGAGATCCCGTTGGCTCCACCGGTGGTGGCGCGCCAAGCCGGCGCCCGCATGATCGTGCGGAAGATCTCCCCCGCGGCGATGGTCACGATGGCCAGGTAGTCGGCGCGCAGCCGCAGCGTCGGCAGTCCCAGCAGGAGGGCCAGCACCACCGATGCCCCCAGACCCACCACGATGGCCAACAGCAGCGGCATGTGGAAGGTGTTCACGCTGATGGCCACGGTGTATCCGCCGACGGCCATGAACCCGACCTGACCGAAGTTCAGCAGCCCGGTGTAGCCGAAGTGCACGTTGATGCCGATCGCAGCGATCGCGTAGATGATCGTCTGACGACCGACCGCCTCCCGGGCGGTGTTCTCGAGGATCGAGGCCCAGTCCACTCCCTACCCCACTCGTTCGGCTTGGCCGAGGATGCCCTGCGGTCGGATCATCAGCACGATGATCATCAACAGCAGCGCCGCCGCGGTCTTGAACTCGGTGTCGACGAACAGCGTCGACAGCTGGATGAACAACCCCATCGCCAGACCTCCGACCAAGGCCCCGTAGGCGGTGCCCAGGCCGCCGAGGATGACCGCCGCGAACATCAGCAGCAGCAGCTGCAGCCCGGTGTCGAAGCGCACCTGCTGGCTCAGGCCCTGGAACAACCCGCCGGTGGCCGCCAGCGCTCCGCCGGCCAGCCAGACCCACGAGATGACCCCCTCGACGTTGATGCCCGTGGATTCCGCCAGGTCCTTGTTGTCGGAGACCGCCCGCATGGCCTTGCCCAGCCGGGTCCGTTGCAGGAACAACGCCACCCCCACCAGCACAAGGATCGAGAGGCCGATGATCCACAGCTCCCGGGGGACGACGGACACCGGTCCGATCTCGATGATGTTGAGCTGCCGGCTGTACTGCGCGTAGCTGCGAGGCGCGCCGCCGAACTGCAGCAAGTAGGAGTAGCGCAAAGCGATGGCCAGGCCGATGCTGACCACCAGCATGGCGACCAGGCCGGTGCCGCGGTTGCGCAGCGGTCGCCACAGGCCCCGGTTCATCACCCCGCCCATGGCGGCGCCGCACAGGATGGCCAGAGGTCCGGCCACCAGGATGTTCCACCCCAGCGTCTGGTTGAAGTAGTAGGCCATCAAGGCCCCGAAGGTCACCATCTCGGCGTGGGAGAAGTTCACCAGCCCGGTCGTGGCGAAGATGAGCGACAGCCCGATGGCGCACATAGCGATGATGAGCCCGAAGCGGATGCCCTGCACCGCCAGGTCAGGGGCCCGATCGAGCTTCGACTTGCGGCCGCCGCCGTCGTCGCCGCTGGTGATGCGGAACAACGCCGTGGCCTCTCCGCCGGGCGAGATGTTGAGCACGCGCCTGGTCTCGTCCCCCCGAAGCGTCACGCCGTCGGGCAGGGTCTTGGGGTCGAGTTGGACGGCGTACTGACCGGGACCCGGCACGTCCACCGAGTACTCGCCGTCCTCGTCGGTGGTCAGCTGCTCCTGGAAGGTGGCGTCGGCCGACGTCACGGTGAGCTCCGCCCCCTCGACCGGGATGGTCTCGTCGCCCTCCCGATAGGACAGGCGGCCCCGGATGACCTCGCCGCTACCCGTCTGCGCCGGCTCCCCAGAGTCCGATTGCGTAGTAGTTGTCGTCGTCGGTTCCTGGGCTTGTGCTGGCGACAGTGCTCCCAGCCCTACGGCTGCGATCGCCGCCACCACCCCGGTGATGACCAGATGCTTGGCGCTCCCCATGAGGAGCCAGAGTCTAGGAGTGACGGACACCAGGGGTGGAAGGATCGCACGGTGACCGCCCCGAGCCGTCATCGATCTGTAGCTCGTTCGCAGCAGATCCCACGCGAAGCGCGCAAAGAGAACGCCCGCCACTCCCAGCGTCCTTACGACTTGCTGGCGTCGGGGCTAAAACCTGATGGTGAGGATCCGGGCGCTGTCGGTGTTCGAAGGGGTGGTGTACCACTGCGTGTGCATCGACGCGTCCCATCCCTGCCGCCCGACTCTGGAGGTGGACGCACTGCTCCGACCCGGCGATGCGGACGCCGAGGCCGGGCCCCTGCTGCTGACCGTCAGCGAGTACGCCGCCATGGTGGGCGACCAGCTCCAGGCCCGCCGCTGCCTCCGGGAGCTCGCCGCCAAGGGCCGCATCGTCGAGCGGTTGGGCGTGGCCCACGTCAGCTTCCCCACTTGGACGCCGATCGAGCCGCCGAAGACTACCGCAGAGCCTGGTTGAGGTTGCCGGAGCGGAGGCCTTCGAGATCGAGGGTGATATAGCGGTAGCCCGCGGCCTGGACCGCCTCCACCACCCGCTCCGACTGCTCGACCACGTCCGCGAGACGGGACCGGGGGACCTCGATCCGGGCCAGGTCGCCGTAGTGCCGCACCCGCAGCTCGTGGAACCCCAACCCCTGCAGCGCGGCTTCGGCCTGCTCCACCGTGGCCAGCCGTTGCAGGGTCACCGGGGTGCCGTAGGGCAGCCGCGACGCCAGGCAGGCGGCTGCGGGCTTGTCCCAGGTGCGGAGTCCGAGCCGGCGGGACCAGTCCCGGACCTCGGCCTTGGTGAAGCCGGCATCCACCAGCGGGAACACCGCGCCCCGCTCGGCCGCGGCCCGCTGGCCAGGACGATGGTCGCCCAGGTCGTCCAGGTTCACGCCCAGCACCACGGTCGCACCTTCGGCGGCTGCCAGCGGTCCGAGCGCCGCCAGCAGGGCGTCCTTGCACCAGTAGCAGCGGTCGCCGTCGTTCTGGGCATAGCGCGGATCGTCCAGCTCCCGGGTCACCGCCACCTCCCAGCGCAGCCCCCACTCGGCGGCCAGGTCGGCGCACGCGGTCCGCTCGCTGGCCGGAAGCGAGGCCGACACCGCGGTGACCGCCAGGGCCCGCTCCGAACCGAGCACGTCGTTGGCCACCCAGGCCAGGAACGCCGAGTCGGCGCCGCCCGAGAACGCCACCACCACCCGTCCCAACTGCTCGAGACGCTCCCGCAGCGCCCCGATATCCGAACTTGCCCCCGAAACCCGTAGCGGGCCACGGGTTTCGGGGGCAGGTTCGATCGGAGAGGCCCTCACCCGTCCTCCACCACGATGCGGACGCGCTTGTTGCCCTTGCCCTTGGACTCGGTCTTGGTCACCCGGACCCGGCCGATCTCGGCGGTGCTGTGGACGTGGGTTCCGCCGTCGGCCTGCTTGTCCAGGCCCACGATGTCCACGATCCGGATCTCGGCCACCGACTCCGGCACCATGTTGACCTTGGTGCGGATCAGGGCCTCGTCGAGCACCGCCTCGGACCGGGGGATGAACGACACCTCGATGGGCCGGTCCTTGGCGATCTCGGCCGCGACCAGCTCCTCCACCCGGGCGCCGAAGCCCTCCGGCGTGGGATCCAGCTCGAAGTCCATCCGGGCCGCGAGCGGCTCCATGTTGCCGCCGGTGACCGGGACACCCCACTCGTTCCAGATCACCCCGCACAGCACGTGCAGGGCGCTGTGGGTTCGCATCAGGGCGTGACGGCGGTCCCAGTCGACCTCGGCAGTCACGGATGTGGTCGGCTTCGGCGCGCTCCCGTCCACCACCTCCAACGTGTGCCACATCTGTGAGCCGTCCTTGCGGACCTCGCTCACCGTCGCACTGCCGCCGTCCCAACGGAGGGTTCCGGTGTCGTACGGCTGCCCGCCGCCGGTGGCGTAGAACACCGTGCGATCGAGAGATACCCGCACGGCGTCGGCGTTTTCGTCGAGGTCCATCACCGTGGCTTCGCAAATTCGCTGGTAGGCATCGCGTAGGTACAGTTGCTCGGTGCTCACCGTCAGGCCCTTCTCGTCGGTCAATCCGCGTGACGCATACTCCGACCGGGTTTCGCTGCACACAGCATGACCCGTCGCCCCAACCCTCAACCAGTCTCGACGCGCGCCTCCGCGGCGGCAGCGGCGCTGGTCCTGGCCATGGTGGCCGGAGCGTGCAGCAGCGGCGACGATGGCAACGCCAAGCGGGACGACGCCGGCGGCTGGAATCCCGAGCAGGTGATCGCGGCGGACACGCAGGTGGGCGAGGCCGATCCGTCCTGCACCGGCGAGACCGACGGGATCCTGCGCATCGGATCCCTGCTGCCCGCCACCGGCGATCTGGCCATCCTCGGCCCGCCGATGTTCGCCGCGGCCGATCTGGCCGTAGCTGACATCAACGCCGCCGGTGGCGTCAACGGCCGGCCCGTCGAGTACCTGCGGGGCGACGAGGGCACCACCAACGCCGATGCCACCGTTGCGAGCCATCTCCAGGCCGGGGTCGACGTCATCCTGGGAGCGGCGTCCAGCGGCGTGTCCGAGGACGAGATGCCCAAGATCGTCGACGCCTGCAAGATCATGTTCTCCCCGGCCAACACCGGTGCGGGGTTCACCGTCAGCGATGACGACGACCTGTACTTCCGCACCGCGCCCTCCGACATCCTCCAGGGCCGGGTGCTGGCCCAGCTGGCGCTGGAGGACGGCGTGGCCAGCGCGGCGATCCTGGCTCGCAACGGCACCTACGGCGAGAGCCTGGCCTACTTCACCAAGGGCCCGCTGGAGGCGAACGGGATCCACGTGGTGCGCGAGGCCTTCTACGACCCCGAGGCCAGCGAGTTCTCCGGCGATGTCGACGCCATCATCAACGCCAACCCCGATGCGCTGTTCCTCATCGGCTACCGGGAGTCCGGCCGCCTGCTGCGCACGCTGCGCGACCGGGGGTTCACCCCCGACGTCAAGCGCATCTACTTCACCGACGGCAACACCCTGAACAACATCGGCGCGGACTTCGCCGAGCCCGGGGCCCTGCTGGGGATTCGGGGCACGTTCCCGTCGGCCCAGGTGCCGCCGGAGTTCACCACCCGGCTCATGGAGCTCGATCCGACGCTGGTCGACCTGGTCTACGGCCCCGAGGCCTACGACGCGGTGGTCATCACCGCCCTGGCCGCGGTGGCCGCCGGGACCGATCAGTCCGATGCGGTCGCCGGCAAGATCAACGGCATCACCCGGGAGGGCCAGCCCTGCGGTTCGTTCGCCGAGTGCCGCGACCTGCTCGCGGTCGGGACCGACATCGACTACAACGGCCCGTCCGGTCCGCAGGACTTCGCCCAGCCCGGGGAACCGACCGTGGCCACGATCGCCATCCACAGCTTCGGCGAGAACAACCAGATCGACACCACGACCACCCAATACCGCAGCGTCGCCCTGACCCCCTGACCCCGACGACTAGGAGGTGATGCCGACGGTCACGAGCACGTCGCGCAGGGGGGCGACCATGCCGGTGTAGAAGGCGCCGAACTCGGCGAAGCGGGACGACGCCTCGTCGTAGCGCATCGTGTAGACGCACTCCTTGAGATCGTCGGGGTGGACCGCGAACAGGGTCACGCCCCACTCGTAGTCGTCGATGCCCGTCGACCCGGTGACCACCTGCAGCACCCGGCCGGCGAAGGTCCGCCCGGTGGCGCCGTGGCCGAACATGAGCTGCTCACGGTCCTCGTAGGGCAGCATGAACCAGTTGTCCACCTCGCCCCGGCGCTTGGACATCGGATAGAAGCAGAACGCCCGCTTCCCCTCCGGCGGCAGCTGGGGGAACAGCCGGGCCTGCCGGCGCTCCTCGGGGACGCCCTTGGCGTACTCGGAGATCTCGGTCAGCGACAGGTAGCTGTCGACCACCGTCAGCCCGGCGGCCTCGATGTCGGTCTGGAACTTGCGCAGCCGCCACATGTCCGGTCCCAGAGCCATCAGGCAGATGTCGGCCTTGTGCCCCAGGATCGCCGCGGCGACCAGCTGATGGGCCCCCGCTTCGACCATGTGGCCGGGTCCGACCAGGAGTCGCTCGGCCACGAGGACGGCATCGGTGTCGGCCAGCGGCGTCACCTTGCAGAACAGGTGGAGAACCCCCCAGCCCTCGGTCGGTGACATGGGTTCGATCATCGAAGGCGAGAGTACGGCATGTTCGGCTCAAGGGCCGAGACGACCCTCCGCGGCCAGACGGTCTATCTCGTTGCGCTGCTCGACCTGCTCGAGCCGCCGCACCAGACCCTGGGTCAGGTCCGCCATCTGCACCGAGACGATGCGGGCCTCCTCCTCGGCCCGGGCCGCGGCCTCCTCGACGTCGCGCATCCGCCGGTCCAACGAGGCCACCTGGTGGTCGTGGGCGGCCTGCCAGGCCACGACCTGGCGGTGCAGCGCTTCGAGCCGTCCGTGGATGTCGTTGGTGGGCGGGATGCCGAGAGTCCGACGACCGCAGCGGTACACGGCCGTGGCCAGCACCGCCGTGATCCCCGCCGAGACGAACAGCGGGATCACGGCCCGTATCCCCCGTCGTTGTGCTGGTCCACCGCGACACCTCCTTGTGCCGTAGTCGCCGTCGCAACCAAGCAGAGGCCGGCCCCTCCCCTCCGGCCTCCACCAGGTCGCCACCCCTGGTCATGCCGCACACGTGTTCGTTTTTGGCTTCGGATCTCGAGTCGGACTCGGGTCGGTCGTTCACATGCAATGCAGCGTGTGAACACTGTGACTTGCCCACCCAGTATCGCGCAAGGGGGTTGTGCAGTTACGTTCAGTGGTGATTGCGACATCGTCAGGACGCTCCGTCCAAACGTGGCAGACTGCGCGCTCGGCGTGTGATCAAGGCGGTCTCACGCGACCAAGGAGATCGGGAAGTGATCGAGGCGAGCCCGACCGTGTGGCGACGATGGTTGGCGTCTGAGCTCCAACGATTGCGCGCCGAAGCTGGGATGGAACAGAAGACTGTCGCCCACGCCCTGCGATGCACGGTCACCAAAGTGTCGTACTTCGAGAATGCCCAGCGGCCGGTGGTGCCGCGGGATCTCGACGAGGTCCTGCTGCCCCTCTACGGCGTCCCCCAGGCCCGGTGGCCCGAGTACCTCGAGGCCGCCGAGAAGGCCCGCAAGAAGGGGTGGTGGGAGGAGTACGACGAGGACATCTTGCCCGACTGGTTCCTGCGCTATGTCGGATTCGAGCAGGGTGCTTCCGAAATACGAACCTACGAGCCACAGTTCATCGCCGGTCTGGTCCAGACCCCCGAGTACACCGCCGCCATCATGCGGCGGGGGTTGACGGAGCTGACCGAGGAGCAGATCACCAAGATGGTCGAGCTCCGCCGCAAGCGTCAGGCCATATTGATGCGGGAATCGGACCCTGTAGGGTTCTGGCTGGTCCTCGACGAGGCCGCTCTCCGGCGCCTCGCAGGAGGCCATGAGGTCATGAAGGCCCAGCTAGACCACCTAGTGGACACGGCCGAACGACCCAACGTCACGGTGCAGATCCTGCCGTTCAGCCGGGGCGCACATCCCGGCATGGGCAGCGGGTTCACGATGCTGACATTCCCCTGGCCGACCGACCCCGGTGTCGTCTACGTGGAAAGCGGATGGTCCGCCGGCGTCTACCTCGAGGAGCCACACGAGATCGAGGACCACCGGATGATCTTCGATCGACTGTGCGACCTCTCCTTCGATCCGGACGCCTCCATCGCCATGCTGCGAGAGCTTGCGAAGGAGTAACCCCATGAGCCACCCCGATCGATCGACTCGAGTCACCCGATGGAGAACCTCGAGCTTCACCGATCGCGGCAACTGCGTCGCGGTCGCCGCCTTCGACGACGGCTATGTCGCGGTGCGCAACAGCAACCAACCCGAAGCAGGCACCGTGTTGTTCTCCCCAGAAGCAATGCATGCCTGGATCGAAGGCATCAAGGCGGGCGAGTTCGACGACTTGACCGGCTAACCCCAGCCCGGTCGGCCAGCCATCCCGAGAGGCTCCCCGCACCCAGCGGGGAGCCTCTCTCGTGTCTGGTGCCTGGCCGCTATGGGTGGCCGAGCTCCTCCCCAAGTGCCGGGGTGAGGGGTTGGACGAATACCGCCACGGTGTTGATGTCCCATGTGTCCTGGAGCTCGGCATAGCGCTCGAGCCGCTCGGTCCAGGAGTCGGGGGCGGCGAGGAGATGCTCCCGGATCATCAGCACCAGGTCGCGGGTGTAAGTGCCGAAGGTCTCGCGGCGAAGCTCGGCCACCGTCTCCACATCGATCTCCGGTGGGTAGCTGTGCCTCGGCACGCTTTCCAACCCACCGGCCTTGGCCAGGCGCTCACCTTGGTCGTTGAGGGTGATCTCGCCACTGGAGAGGGCCGACTTGATGTCCGCTTGCAGGCCGAGCAGAACGAGTCGCGCGTCCTCGTCGATCCCCATGTGCGCTGCGAGTTGCCGGGTCCCGGCAGGCGGAAGCAAGGCCCAGTCACCGGCGATCACGCGGAGCACCGTGACGGCGTTGGAGCCGTCCCAACGGCGCTGCTCGCCGAGCTGCCGGACGCCCAGCTCGGTGCGAACCCGCAGCTGCAACCCCCGCCGGTCGGCCTCGGCCATGACTGCCTCGCAGTAGGGATCCCAGACGTTCTCGCCGCATTCGACCAGCACAGGCCCGTCGATGGCCGAGTAGTCGATCGCCCGCACCAGGTCCCGCGCTATGGGCAGGGTGCTGTCCGGTGCGGTGGTGCCCTGATTGGTCCAAGGCAGGTTGAGCCCGGCCACGACAAGGGTGACGAGGGTCAGCGTCAGCGACGCCCCGAATGCAGGTCGGCGGTCGGGGACGAAGCGCCGCAGCAACGCCACCAGCAGGCCGAACCAAACGAAGGCCCCGATGGGCCACAGCCAGCGAAGCTGGTAGGCCACGGTCCCGGTCAGGGGATCGGTCGGGGTCAGGTTGGCGGTCAACAACGCCAGACCCACCAGAACGATCGCGATGGCCAGCAGCGGGCCGACGAGGTTGTCTCCGCGCCGCCGGGCCACCCGAAGACCGACGACCAGCATCGCCATCAGCACCACCAGCGCGGTCAGAGCTCCGACCAGCGACGGCAGCGAGTTCCCGAATGCCCGAAACGTGAAGGCTTCGGCGTAGGAGGGCCGTCCCCACCAGGGCGGGAGGACCAGGATCTTGGCGACCGCCTGGAGCGACTCGTGCCAGTTCAGGGTGGCGATCGTCTCGCCGACGCTGTCGCCGATGCGGGAGAGGTTGCCCCGACCCGACCCGAACAGCTGCTCGGCCATCGGTTGGGCCCAGCACAACAGCGCCACCGCGGCCGCGGCCGCGACGAGGCCAACACGGACGCCCCGCGCCTGGGACTGCTCGGACGCTCGCCGCCGACGCGCCGCGAGGGCCTGGATCACCAGTGCCGAGGCCAACAACCCTGGCACCAGCACGATGTAGGCCAGGTTGGTCTGCAGCAAGAGGCTGCCGAGGAACACCGCCCAGGGCAGACACCAACGGTCACCGCAGCTGATCGACCAGACCAGGATCAGGAAGCACAGGAACGGCAACACCAGGGTGTTGGCGTGCCACGGCTCGATCAACACCGCGCTGCCCATCGACCAGCACAGCGCCGCGGTCACCGCCATGGCGGCCAGAGCCAGCAGCGGACCGCCGCGCCGCCGGGCCACGAAGAAGATCCCCAGGATCGATGCCGCGGCGATGGTGGTGGCTCCGACGACCTGACCGGTTCCACCGGGGAACAGCGCCGTTGGCACGGCGAGGAGGTCGTAGAGCAGCGGCCCGGGATGGTTGAAGTCGACACCGGTGGCCCAGGAGGACGACGACCACATGCCGAGCCGGGGCAGCTGGCCGCCGCCGAGCACGTCATGGGAGCGGATGGCGATCAGCGCACTGTCGCCGACCGGGGTCCATCCCCACCGGATGGCCCGCACCGCTGCGACCAGCAGCGGGATGAGGGTGACGACGAGGCTCAGCCAGGCGATCCGGCCCAGACCGTGGTCCGACGGGCGCGTCACCGTCACCGGCTCGACGGCCTCGTCAGCCGCCTCGGCCTGATCCGGCCGCTCCTCCGTCGTGGTGTCAGCCGACACGCCCTGCCCAGGCCCCCAGCACGACCGGCCAGGTTAGTGGTCGGTCCGCTCGGCGACGTCCAACCCGAGGGTTCTGAGTACCATCGACCTGCGTATGCCGGCTCTGGGGGCGGTGGCGACGGCTCACCGACGAGACACGGGCGTTTTCGACCTGGGGGACCTCGCTGACGAGCCGCGACTCCCCGACGCCCGTTCCACTCGGGCGTTCCTGGGATGGGGTCTCGCCGCCTATGGCCTGGTCCTCGCCGTGGTGCTGCTGATGTCGCTGCGGACCACCGACGGGCGCATGATCTACGTCCTCGACGACCCGGCGATCCACCTCAGCATGGCCGACACCCTGGCCCATCACGGAACCTGGGGCGTGGTTCCGGATCATTTCGAGTCGGCCTCGTCCGCACCGCTGTGGACCGTGCTCCTGGCTGCGTGGGTCCGGCTGGTGCCAGGTCCCAGCAGCGTTGCCCCACTGATCCTCAACATCGCCGCCAGCGTGGCCATCATCGCCTTGCTCGGCGCCAACCAGAAGGTGCTGTTCCCGGGACGTCGGCGACCCCTCGACGCCCTGGTCGTGATGCTGCTGGTCGTGGTCGTCCTGTTCCTTCCCGGCCTGACCATGGTCGGGATGGAGCACACCTTCCACGCGGCCCTCGTGCTCGGCGCACTGGTACTGATCCAGCGCCAGGCGGAAGGCCGAGTCGATCGCGGACCCCGGTGGCTCCCTTATGTGCTGCTGGCAGTGGCCGCACTGACCCGCTTCGAAACCGCGTTCATCGCCACCGGGCTGGCGATGGCCCTGATCGTGGTCCACCGCAACCGGCGGGGTGCCGCGATAGCCCTAGCCGCCGCAGGGCTCCCGATCCTGGCGTTCGCCATCGTGAACCG
This sequence comes from Acidimicrobiales bacterium, assembly GCA_036505485.1. GTDB lineage: Bacteria > Actinomycetota > Acidimicrobiia > Acidimicrobiales > VFJN01 > DASXTK01. The sequence goes on along the minus strand of DASXTK010000295.1, from coordinate 30,596 downwards.
GGCGATGGGCCAAGGACTCGTCCCCAACTCGGTGCTGGCCAAGACCTCCGTGGGAGAGGACCCGGGTAGCGGCCTGTTCGAGGACGTGACCGGGAGACTGACCCGGGATCCGTTGGTCGCGGTGATCCTCGCCACGCTGCTCGTGGCGCTGATGGTCGCGTGGCAACGGGGCCGAGATGCGCTGCCGGGCTGGACCCTTCCGGCCATCGTCTTCGTCGTTGCCGCGCCACTGCACGTCATCCTGGCCCGCGTCGGGTGGTACGAGCGCTACCAGGCCTACCTCATCGTCGTAGGGATCTACGCGGTGCTGGGTCTGCTGGCCGACGTGCTGCCCCGCCGGCTGGACGCCCGGCCCACCGGGCGCGGCACCCAGCTCGGAGCAGGGCTCCTCGCGGTCCTGCTGATGTTCACCTGGACCAAGTTCGACCTGACTCGGCAGACTCCGGATGCGGTCGAGGAGACCTACCAGCAGCGCTACCAGGCCGGTGTGTTCCTGGACCGCTACTACGACGGCCAGCCGGTTGCCACCGGTGAACTGGGTTACGTCAGCCTGCTCCACCACGGACCCATCACCGACCTGTTCGGCCTCGGCGACTACGAGGTGTTGCAACAGCGGCGCGGTGCCGGGCAGAAGGTCCCACCCAAGTATTGGAGCGATCTCGCCGAGCGCCGGGGGTTCGACGTCGTCGCCGCCTATCCCACGACGCTGTTCTTCCGCACCCCGAAGGACTGGATCCTGGTCGGTAGCTGGACGATCGATTCCGATGTCGTGACCGCCTGGGAGCCCCAGTTCATGTTCTGGGCCACGAGCCCAGACGCCGTGCCGGAACTGAAGGCGAACCTGCAGGACTTCGAGGACGAGCTGCCCGACGGGGTGAAGCTCAAGATCAACGAGTACGCCGAGCTGCAAGCCGCCGACGTCGCCGACGACGCACCGGACTGACGCCATGACCGAGACGCTCGCCTCTGTGGCGACTGAGCCGGATGCCCCGATGCTGAGTGGCGACGACAGCCCGGGTGGCACGGAGTCCGCCGAGCGCAGCATCTACCGACTCCGGGACCTCGACCGCGCCGCCAAGTGGGTGGCCGGGATCTTCGCCCTCGCGCTGCTGCTCGCTCCGATCCTCGCCTTCGTCCATTTCCTGCCCGACTGGATGCCCTCGCAGGATCCGGCGCTCATGGGCATCCGAGCCCTCGACGTCGGCACCGAGCGCACCCCGGTCATCGGGCAGCCGTCGCTGTCGGGCGACTACGTCCCCGATCATCGGGTCAACCACCTGGGCCCAATCCACTTCTACATGCTGGCGCCGGCCATCCGCCTGCTCGGCCCGAACGTGGGCATGTTGCTCGTGTCGGTCCTGATCGTCGGGACCAGTCTGCTGGTGGTCGCCTGGGCCACGTTCCGCCAGCTCGGGCCTCGTGGCGGACTGGTCGCCGCAGCCGCGCTGGCCGCGATCACCTACACGACCGGCGCGGCCACCCTCGTCAACCCGGTGAGCTCCAACATCGCCGGCTACCCGCTGCTGTGCAGCATGGTGCTGCTGTGGTGCCTGCTGTGTGGGGACATCCGGCTGCTGCCGCTCGCCGCGGTGTTCCTCTCGTTCACGGCGCAACAGCACTTGTCTGTGCTGCCCACGGTGGGGTTGGCCAGCATCGCTGTGGGCGTCGTCATCGCCGGACGATCCCTGCGTTCGAGACCCTGGCGCGACCCGGCGGCACGACGGCAACTACTTCGCTGGGGCCGGATCTCGGCCGTTGTCGCCGGACTGTTGTGGCTGCCGGTCCTGGTCCAGCAGTTCTTCGCCAGTCCGCCGAACCTCACCGCCCTGGTGCAGTACTCGACCCACGACGATCGGCCCAGCCTGGGTTATGGCGTCGCGGTGCGGCAGGTGGCCCACGTCCTGGGTTGGCCTCCGATCCTGGGTCAACGCAACCTCAGCGGAAGCTGGTTGTTCCACCGCGTCTCCCTGGTGACCTGGCTGACCACCGGGATGGTGGTCGTGGCCGGCGGCATCCTCGGTTGGCGATGGCGCCGAACCCAGCCCCGGCGTGCCGGGCTGGTGCTGATGGCCGGCGTGCTCGCGATCTGCGGACTGTTCAGCGGGGCGTCGGTCCCGGTCGGCAAGGAGCAGACCCGGCTGGCCTTCTACCACTGGGCTCCTGCCGCGCAGTTCTTCCTCGTCACCAGTCTCGGCCTGGCTGCCGTCGCCGCGATCGATCGCCTCGCCTTGGCCCGCCGGCCCCAGCTGCGGGCTGCGGCGGTTGGGGTGTTGTTGGCCGCCATCATCGGGACCAGCATCGTCAGCACCACCATCCACCGCTGGCCCAACACGCTCCTGGCCGCCTATTCGCCCTACGAACGGTCAGTGCTCGATCAGGTCACCGACCAGGTCATGGACCATCGCTCCGAGTTCGACGACGGCGAGGTGGTGCTGATCGCCCGAGGCGAGGCCTGGCACGTCGGAATCCACGAAGCTCTGGCCTTCGAGATGAACCTGCGTGGGGTGGCCCCCAAGCACCCGCGCTATGACGGCATCTTCGTGGCCGGCGAACGACTGGTCGACCGCGACACCGTCGAGGCCGGGCTGGTCATGGTTCTCGACACGGCTGACGGCAGCCGCACCAACACCAGGGAGAAGGCCCTACCTCCGGACGGTGCGGAACTCATCGCGGACGTGGCCATTCCCAAGGACTCAGACCCGGGCTACGAGTACATCCTCCGCTCCCGCGGCACTCGGATCCGGGTCTACCTCCTCGATCGCGACGAGCTGCTGGACTGGGGCATTCGTCGGGAGCTGGGTGACTGACACGGAGACCGCGGTGACGTCGACCGTCGAGGTCGTGGGCGTCGACACCACGGCGGCGCTCCCCGCCTCCCGTAAACGGACCCGCCTGCTGGTCCCGGTGGTCGTCGCCATCGCCGTCAGCCCCATCGTGATCGCGGTGGCGACGACCTTGGGCGACCCCTGGTATCCGGTGGGTGATCTGGCCCACACCTTGTTCCGGGTCTCGCAGGTGGGTACCGACCAGACCCCGTTGGTGGGAGCGGAGAGCGTCAAGGGCTGGGCCCACCCGGGCCCGATCCTGTTCTGGCTGACCGCACCGCTCTACCGGCTCAGCGCGAACGACCCCCGAGCGTTGGAGTGGACCGCCGCGCTGATCAACATCGCCTGCATCGCAGGTGTGGCCGCGGTGGCCTGGCGGCGGGGCCGCTGGGCCCTGCTTCTCGGGGCCATGACGATGACCGCGGTGCTGGTCCATGGCTTCGGTCCCGGGCTGACGATCAGCTTGTGGAACCCGCACGCGCCGCTGCTGCCCTTCCTCCTCGTGGTGTTCCTGATCTGGGACGCCGGTCTGGGTCGTCGCCGCGCCCTCGTCGAGGCGGTGCTGCCCGCAAGCATCGCGATGCAGGTGCATGTGGCCTTCGTCAGCCTCGTCGTGGTCCTGCTGGTGTGGTTGGTGTTGTGGAGCCGGTGGGGTCCGGGACACCGGAAGCTCCTGCAGCTCTGGCAGACCTGGCGGACGTGGCTGGGCACAGGTCTGTTGATCGCGCTCGTCCTGTGGATCGGACCACTGCTCGACGAAGTCTTCGACCTGCACAACGTGACCAAGGTGGCCAGTGGTCTGGCCACCCCACCGGCGACGGTCGGTCCGGCCGATGCCATCGGGCTGGTCGGGCGCTATGTGCGGCCGGACGGTCCGTGGATCGGTGGCCCGGAGCCGGCAGCGGGCTATTCCATCCAGGGTTCAGGGGCAGCGCCGCTGGTGCTGGCGCTGTTGGCCCTCGGGGGCTGTTGGTGGATCGCCCGACGCCGGCAGCTGCTCGACGTCGCCGCCCTCTCCACCTTGACGTTGACCCTGGTCATTGGCGCAATTCCAGCCACGAGCCGGATCGTCCTGCCCGTCTATCTCTACCTGACCCAGTGGCTGAAGATCGTCGGAGCGCTCACCTGGTTCACCGTGGCCTGGACCGGCTGGCGGCTGGCGGAGCCGATGATCCGAGCCACGCGGACCCGCCAGAAGGCTGCCGGTCTGGTCACGGCCGGGGCGCTGCTCGCCTCGGCGGCATGGACGTGGGGCGACGCCGCCGCGGTCGAATCCTCGACTCTGAAGCAGGAACAAGCAGTCCAGGAGATCCGGGGTCAACTCGACGAGGTGCTGCCGCACGACCAACGCATCCGCGTCGAATACCGGGGCGATTCGCTCAACATCAATGGTCCTGGGCTCATCTACTGGTTGATCCATGATGACTTCGACGTGGTGACCGGTGATGGGGCTCATGGCTTGAAATGGGGGCACGCCCATCGCTGGAGCAAGGACGATCCGGACGACCGCTACGACACCATGCTCACGATCGCCGTCCGCTATCGCCACGGCGTGAACGACGCCTACGCGCGGTGTGCCAGGGATCCCTCGGCCCGATTGATCGCGGAGCGAGACGATCTGAGCTCGGCCCAGCGGGAATGGCTCGACGACGTGTCGTGGCGCCAACTGTCCGACCCGACATCGGTGTCCGAGAGTGAGCACGAGCAGGTCCGCGACATGCTGATCGGCGTGCTCCAGATCGGTGTGTTCGAGGGCTCGCACAACTGCGCCGACCCTCGGGCGAAGTGAGGGAGCTAGGCCTGGCGGTGGAGGGTGGCGCTCAGGTGGTGTTGGTGGGGTTCGCCCACGGCGGCCATGGACAGGTCGTAGTGCAGGGTGTCGCCGGTGATGTCGATGCGGCGTTCGAGGGAGTCGACCCGCTTGGCCGTGGTGGTCCGGGCTACCTGGGTGGAGTGGAGGTGGAGCCTCAGGCCGCCGGCGGGGTCGGCCAGGTGCTCGATCGTGCCCTCCGCGATCTCGGCCACCCCGGTGGGATGGGCCAGCACCAGCTCCAGCCGGCCGGCGCCGACACCCCGCAGGTAACCGATCTCGGCGTGGGCCGGCAGCCCGGTGTCCAGCCGGATGGTGGACTGCCGGTAGGTGAGGAACGGCTTGCCCACGTGGCCGAAGCTGACCTCCTCCTGGTACTCGAACGAGTCGATGGTCGGATACTCCCCTCGCCCCTGGCCGCGCCAGGTCCCGAGCAGCCCAGCCAGCTCGGCGACATCGGGATGCAGGGGCGCGGTCGTGTCCATCCGCCGACCGTAGCGGTCAGGTCAGGGCCCCGGTGGCGGCAACGTCTGACAGGGCCCGCCGTTGCAGGTGTCGACCAGATGGCCCTGCTCTAGGAAGGCCCGGGCCAACGCCAGCACCTCGTCCTGGCTGCGGCCCTTGCCGTGGGGGTCCTCCCCGGCTCGGTTGGGGACGTTGCCGGTCGGTGGCGCCGGGGTCCCGAAGTCCCACACGACCAGGTAGGAATGGCCGAAATCCGGAAGCTCGGAGACGGTCCGCACGCCCCAGAACGGCGTGACATCGGGGCTGCGACCCTCGGTCAGCCCCGGCACCCGCAGCTTGGCTCCGATGGTGCGGGCCATGACCTCGGTGGCCACATTGGCCACCTGGTGGTCCCCGAAGGCCTCGAACATCAGCACCTGCTTGGCCGGCGTGTCGTGGTACGGCCGCCGGGTCAGATGCTGGGCGTAGCCGTCGTTCTCGCCTCGGTCCCACAGCATCTGGGCCAGAACGATGCCCATCTCCCGATCGACGCGGTCCGGGTAGAAGGGGTCGTAGACCACGCCGAACGGGTCGAAGTCGACGCTGCGGTCAAGCAGGGTCGAGTAGTTCATGGCCGGCACCCCGAGGAACGCCCGGGTCCAGTCCTGGGCCACAGCGGTGGTCGCGCCCCCGAGGATCCCGCCTTGACTGGTGCCGACGAAGGTCAGGTTCAGCTGGTCCAGCAACGGTGTGCCGTCGTCGGCCTGGAACGCCGGATCCGACGAGAACCCCTCGGGATGCAGCAGCAGCCGACCCAGGAACAAGAAGTTCAAGTGAGCCTGTTGCAGGCGGTCAGGAAGCGCCCGGAACTTGGACATGTCCCCGAGAGCCGCCACTGCGGTCCCCACATCTTCCTCGGACATGCCCACCCACCAGGTGGCGCAGAAGGTGGTGTTGGTGGCGCGAGCGAAGCGCGAACCGGCCCCGAAGACCTCTCGTCCGCTGCCCAGCAAGCCGTGGCCGTAGAGCGAGGCCCGGGTCGGGTTCACCGACCCGTCCGCGTTCAGCGCCGAGGCCGGAACGGTGCAGATGAACCGGGCGGTGAACGTCCCGTTCTGCTCCGGGATGGGCGACGATCCGGGTCCGTTGCCGTTGTTCAGCACCTGGCCGGTGGATCCGTCGCCGGTCAGGTAGTTGGGCACCTCGAAGGTGCCTTGGACTTCGCGCAGCAGGTTCTCGCGCCCACTCGGCACGACGCTGTCGACGTGGAACGCCGGCGCGGCATCGCCCAGCTTGGCGAAGGCGTCATCGCGCATGGCCAGCAGCCGCTCGGACAGGTTCTGGCCGCTGGCCACGGTGAAGTCCCAGGCCAGGATGAGCCCGCCGCGGTCCACACCGACCCGGCCGAGCTTGCGGAACAGCCGGTCCATGTGGCTGCGTCGTGCCTCCAGCGCCGGTACGCCGGTGTCGACGCCATCGCGGTAGGCCACGAACACGTCGCTGGGCTCGATGGCCGCGCCCTGCCCGTCGACCAGGTTCCGCAGAGCCACGATGTAGCGCTTGCCCTCGCTGAGGTTGCGGGCCGGACGGATGAACAGCGCCCGGTGGGCATCGTCGGGCGCTCCCGAGTCCAGCTCGGCCCAGTAGGGATGGCGCTTGCCGGTGTCGGCGTCGATGAGCACGATCGGCGCATCGGCATCGAGGGAGCGGGCCATGTCGGTGATCGGAGCGACCCCGCTGGCGGTCAGGTCCACGCCCGGCAGCAGGACGGTGATGGCCGATCCGGGTGAGAAGCCGTCGTTGCGGTTGAGCTCCGTCGGATCGATGTGGACGCCGGAGACATTGGCCGGCAAGGTGTCGGCGGCGAAGTTGACCCGCCGGCCCGTGGCCATCGTGGGATCGCTCACCGTGAAGTAGTCGTTGGGGAACGGCAGATAGCAGCGCGCCCCGCCCAGCGGATCACAGCTCGCCGGGTCGTTGGGCAACTCGATGCTCGCTCGCCGCGGTCCTGCTCCCGCCGTACCCATCGGCACGACTCCCACCAGCGCCACCGCCACCAGAACCCCGGCCAGACGTGCTCTACCGCCGATCCTCATCGGTTGACCCCCCGTTCACCGCGAGCAACCGCACCGTAGCGCGACAGGCGATAACGCGTTCTATATGAGGGTGATCTCGAGCTCGAGCTCGAGGGCGGCGTGGTCGGAGAGGACCGGCATCTTGTCGAAGTCGGGGCTGTCCGGGGCCCGGGGGATCTCGCCCTGGCGCATGGTCACGACCCGGACCGTCGCTACGCCCTCGGTTCCCATGGAGCCGGGCCGGCCCAGGTAGAAGTAGTCGATGCGGGCGCCCTCGCGGTCGGGGACGCGCATGTCGCAGGTCTTGGCCTCGCCCAGGCCGTACAGGGCCCAGACGTCGTCGAACCCCGCACCGTCCAGACGCTCGGCCAGACGGCGCCCCATCCGCTCCGGATCGTCGGCCAGCCTCCGGTCGCTGGCCCCGATGTTGAAGTCACCGCACACCACCGCAACGTTGCCAGGACGGTGCTGCTCCGCCACAAAGGCCAGCAGCTCGTCGACCTGGGCGAACCGCACGTCGTAGGGAGCCGCCACCTTGGCCGCACCGCGCCGGGGCACCAGGTCGCCGCCGAAGAGCAGGTGGGTGCTGTAGATCTCCAGGTTGATCCCGGGGGTCGGCAGCTCCACCTCGACCAGCAGCACCCCCTTGGCCGCGAACGCGTCGCTGTCATGGACCCGGCTGCCCGCGGCCCGGTAGCGATGCGTGACCGAGCGGACCACCCGCCGGTGCGAGATGGTGCACAGCCCGCTGGACTTGCCCCCGACCGCCCAGCGCCGCGACCGGTCATCGCTCATCGGCCCGGCGACCACTTCCGGCCGGTCGGCGGCGGCCCAGGCCTCGGCCAGCACCTGGCGGTCGGACTCGTCGAACACCTCGGTCAGGGCCATCACGTCGTAGTCGCTGTCCCGCAGCAGCGTGGCGACCTCCCGCATCCGCGGCGCCACGCTCGGGGCCGAGAACACCGACAACCGCCCCAGCCGGGACGGCAACGGCATGGGCAACGCCTCGCCCAGATCCACCTTCAGCAGGAAGGTGTTCCAGAACAGCACCCGCAGCCGTTGTGGAGCCCCGTCGTCCCCCATCGTTCAACCCCCGTCCCGCGCTGGTCGACCCGGCTACAGCAACCCGAGCATGTGGCTGGCGTCGTTGTGGCGGACCAGCCGCCAGCCCGGCTCCGCCGGTTGGTGCCACGGCCACGGATCGCCCCAATAGAACTCGGTGATGCCGGTGTTGAAGATCTCGATCTGAACCCCGTCGATCGTCGGCAGGCCCCAGAGATGGAACGCGTGCTCGATCACGCCGCCGTGGCAGACGACGACCACGGTCTCGTTGTGATGGGCCTGGGTGATGCGAGCGAAGGCCCGTTCGATCCTCTCGCCGAACGACGCCCAGCTCTCGCTGCCCGGAACCCGGGTGGCGTGGGGGTCGCGCACCTTGGGCGGCGGATACCGGGTCTCGAGCTCCTCCCAGGTCAGGCCGTCGGCCTCGCCCGGATCGAACTCCCGTATCTCCCGATCGATCCGGATCTCCGGATCGCCCAACGCCGAAGCGATGATCTGCGCGGTCTCGATGGCCCGCGGCAGCGTGCTGGCGTACAGCGCATCAACCGGATCGAGCTCGCCGGTCGTCTTGAGCCGGTCGCGCAACGCTTCCGCCTGCCGCCGACCCAGATCCGAGAGCCCTGTACATGTCTTCTCGCCGCCGAGGATGCCATCCACGTGCACCTGGGCCTCGCCGTGGCGGATGAGCACCAACCTGGTCATAACCGACGACCGTAGCCAAAACGGAACCTGCCCCCGCCTTCGTCGGGTGAGCGACGAGGACGGGGGCAGGTTCGACTAGCCAGTGCACCAGGTCGCCAACATCGCACATGCCTCGCCGGCCAGATGACGCCGCTCGCGGTGTCCTCCGCCTTGACTGTGCTAAGGACAGCCTGCGGCGTCGATCCGTGCGAGCGACGCCCCTGACTCGCCGATCCATGCACGCTGTTGGCGACCTGGTACACGGGGGTGGGGTTCTAGAAGTCCTCCATACCACCGCCGGGCATGGCCGGCGCCTTGTCCTCGGGCTTGTCGGCGATGACCGCCTCGGTGGTGAGGAACAGACCTGCGATCGACGCGGCGTTCTGCAGCGCCGACCGGGTGACCTTGGTCGGATCAGCGACACCGGCCTTGAGCAGATCCTCGTAGTCGCCGGTGGCGGCGTTGAGCCCGTAGGCACCTTCGAGGTTCTTGACCTCCTGGACCGCGACGCCGCCTTCCAGACCGGCGTTGATCGCGATCTGCTTGAGCGGCTCCTCGATGGCCTTGGACACCAGGCGGGCGCCGGTGGCCTCGTCGCCTTCGAGCTTCTCGGCCGCGGTCAGGATCGCGCTCTGCGCCCGCAACAGCGCCACACCACCACCGGGGACGATGCCCTCCTCGACCGCAGCCTTGGCGGTGGAGACGGCGTCCTCGATGCGGTGCTTCTTCTCCTTGAGCTCGACCTCGGTGGCGGCACCGACCTTGAGGACGGCCACGCCGCCGGACAGCTTGGCCAGACGCTCCTGGAGCTTCTCCTGGTCGTAGTCCGAATCGGTGTTCTCGATCTCGGCCTTGATCTGGCTGATGCGGCCCTTGATGTCCTCTTCCTTGCCGGCACCCTCGACGATCGTGGTCTCGTCCTTGGTGATGACCACCTTGCGGGCCCGGCCCAGCAGATCGAGGGTGGTGTTCTCCAGCTTGAGGCCGATGTCCTCGCTGATGACCTGGGCACCGGTGAGGATGGCCATGTCCTCGAGCATGGCCTTGCGGCGCTCGCCGAACCCGGGGGCCTTGACCGCGGCCGACTTGAAGGTGCCGCGGATCTTGTTGACCACCAGGGTGGCCAGGGCCTCGCCCTCGAGGTCCTCGGCGATGATCAGCAGCGGCTTGCCCGACTGCATGACCTTCTCCAGGACCGGGAGCATGTCCCGCACGGCCGAGATCTTGGAGCTGACCAGCAGGACGTACGGGTCCTCCAGGCTGGCCTCCATGCGGTCGGGGTCGGTGACGAAGTAGGGCGAGATGTAGCCCTTGTCGAACCGCATGCCCTCGGTGAAGTCGAGCTCCAGCCCAAAGGTGTTGGACTCCTCGACGGTGACGACGCCGTCCTTGCCCACCTTGTCGATGGCCTCGGCGATCTTCTCGCCGATCTCGGGGTCGCTGTTGGCCGAGATCGAGGCGACCTGGGCGATCTGCTCCTTGGACTCGATGTCCTTGGACAGCGTGGTCAGGCTGGTGATGGCGGCTTCGACCGCGACCTCTATGCCGCGCTTGAGGCTCATGGGGTTGGCCCCGGCGGCCACATTGCGCAGGCCCTCGTGCACCATGGCCCAGGCCAGCACCGTGGCGGTCGTGGTGCCGTCACCGGCGACGTCGTCGGTCTTCTTGGCGACCTCTTTGACCAGCTCGGCGCCGATCTTCTCGTAGGGGTCCTCGAGCTCGATCTCCTTGGCGACCGAGACGCCGTCCTTGGTGATGGTGGGGGCGCCCCACTTCTTCTCCAGAACGACGTTGCGACCCTTGGGGCCGAGTGTGACGCGCACGGCGTCGGCCAGCTTGTTCATGCCGGCCTCGAGGCTGCGACGGGCTTCCTCGTCGAAGGCGATGATCTTCGGCATCCCTGATCCCTCCGTTGGGCGGGGTTAGCACTCTCTGCGTGTGAGTGCTAACAGTCAAGCACTCCAGATCAGCACTCGCAACCGAGGAGTGCTAACCGCGGCCCGGGCCCTACAGAGGCGTCAGCGCTTGCGGTACTGGACCTGGATCTCGGTGAAGCCGGCCAGACCCCAAGGGCCGTTCTCGACCCCGAGACCGCTCCACTTGAACCCACCGAAGGGTTGGCTGGGCCCCACAGCCAGGTGGGTGTTGACCCAGGCCGTGCCGCATTCGAGCCGTGAAGCCACCGCGCTGGCCCGGTCGGGGTCGGCCGACCAGACGGAACCCGACAGCCCGAACGTCGTGGCGTTGGCCCGGTCCACGGCCTCGTCGACGTCGCGGTAGGTGAGGACCGGAAGCGCGGGACCGAACTGCTCCTCGTCCACGATGCCGGTTCCTTCGGATACCCCGGTCAGCACCGTGGGAGCGAAGAAGTAACCCGGCCGATCGAGCGGCGCCCCTCCGGCGGCGGCGCGGCCGCCGCCGGCGAGGGCGTCGGCCACCAGGCCCTTGACCCGCTCGAACTGGGGCAGGTTGTTGATCGGTCCCAGCTCGCTGGTCGGATCCATGCCGTCGCCGACCTTGGCCGCGCTGGCCCGTTCCGCCAGGGCGTCGACGACGTCGTCGTGCAACGCCTGGGGTACGTAGACCCGCTTGATGGCCGAGCAGATCTGGCCGCTGTTGCGGAAGGCCGCGTTGTACAGGCCGTCGGCGATGACCGCCGGATCGGCGTCGTCCAGCACGATCGCGGCGTCGTTGCCGCCCAGCTCGAGCGTGACCCGCTTGAGGTCGGGCGCGGCGGATGCGGCGACGTGCTTGCCCGTGGCCACCGAGCCGGTGAAGCTGATCTTGCGAGGCACGGGATGGGCCGTCATCCACGCCCCCAGCTCATTGCCCCCGCTCACCACGTTGAGCACGCCCGGCGGCAACACCGCGCTGAGCAGCTCGGCCATCTTGAGCGTGGCCAGCGGCGTGAACGGCGACGGCTTGAGCACCACGGTGTTCCCGGCCCGGAGGGCGGGTCCGATCTTCCACGACGCCAGCACCAGCGGAAAGTTCCAGGGCGTGATGGCGGCGACCACACCGACAGGCCGCCGCCGGACCTCGACGAAGGCCGACTCGTCGTCCTGGATGATCTCGCGGGGCACCTCGAGCTCGGCGAAGTACTTGAGCCACACGCCGGCACCGAGCACTTCCTGGGTCGCCGCCGACAGGGGCTTGCCCTGCTCACGGGTGAGGATCGGAGCCAGCTCCTGCGCCGCACCGAACAGCACGTTGGCCGCGTTCGCCAACGCCTCGCGGCGCGCACCTTCGTCGCGCTGCCAGTCGACGTAGGCCTTGGCCGCCGCGTCGAACGCCTGGTCCAGCTGCTGCCGTGAGCAGTCCGGCGCCTCGGCATGCACCTCACCGGTGGCCGGGTTGATCACCCCGAAGCTGCTCGAACCCGGAACCCGCTCGCCGTCGATGGTCATCGCCGGCACGGTCACGTCAGCCATCTCGTTCCCCCCTGTCGTTCGTCGGCTCACGATATCTGGCGAGAACTGCGACGCAGGGCGCTGGTTACGCCCTAGCCGCCGGCGACGGCGGGGATGATCGAGACGGTCTCGCCGTCGGGAACCGGGGTGTCGAGACCCTTGAGGAAGCGGATGTCGTCGTCGGCCACGAACACGTTGACGAAGCGCCGGAGCTTGCCGTCGTCGTCCAGCAGCCGGTCGGAGAAGCCGGGATGGGCACCGTCGAGGTTGCCGAGCACCTCGCGCACGGTGGTTCCGTCGAGCTCGACGGCGGATTGGCCACCGGTCAGCGGACGCAGCGTGGTCGGGATACGCACGGAGACGCTCATGATGGCGATCGCACCTCGGGGGACGTCGGGACCTCGCAGCCGAGGTCGAATACCGATGGGCGATGGTACCCAACCCCCTTTCGCCGCCCGACATTCCGGTTGGATCGGGCGGGCCAGCCCGTAACGTGCCCGGGCGTGAAGCTCGTCGTCCGAGGTCAGACCGTTGATCTGTCCCAGCCGGTACTGATGGGCATCGCCTCGGACGTTGCCCGGGCAGTTGAGCTGGTGGCCCAGGGAGCAACGATCGTCGACGTCGTGGCGGGCGAAGAGACCATCAGGGTCGTCCAGGGCATCCGCCACGCCTGTCCCGAAGCCCTGATCTCGGTCGCCACCAGCGAGCCGTCGGTGGTCGAGGCCGGGCTGGATGCCGGGGCGGACTTGTCGTTCTTTGACCAGGATGTGGTGCCCCAGCACCACCCTCCGCCCGACCCCGCCCTGCCGTCCTGTGCGGTGGCGGCTGCGCCGCCGCTGTCACACTGGCGATCGGTCACAGAACGGTTGGGGCGGCCGCTGGTGGTGGATCTGTCCGAGTCCCCGGGGCTGGTTGAGACCCTGGCCGCGGTGGGGAACCTCATCCGGTCGGACGATCCGAGTGGCCTGATCCTGCGGGTCCACGACGTCGACGCGGTGGCCGACTACCTGGCCGTCGCCGCCGTCCTCAACGGCCGGGCCGACCTGGATCCCGAGGCCCAGCTGGCCATCGAGCTGCGCCGGGAACCGGTCCGCCCGCCCGGCGGCCTATAGCCCCGACTCGGTCTTCTCGGGCTTGGAGCTGGGCAGGAACGGCAGGAACTGCTCCGCCCCGAAGGGATCGATCGGCGGTCGCTCCACGATGTTGGCGGCGGGGTACTCGACCTCGTCGGGCCGCCAGTACGGCCGCCAGCGGGGACGGGCCCCGGACGGCAGAACCCTCCGGGAGAAGCCGTACAGCACCTCCTGGGCCATCTGCGCGAGCGCCTCGCTGGTGCGGGGCCGGTTGCTCAACGTGCCCAGGTCGACCTCCAGCACCGCACCGAACCCGACCCGCTCGACCACGTCGAGCAGCATGCCGATCTCGACCGCATAGCCGGTGAGCATGGGCAGCGACCGCAACAGCCCCCGGCGGCCGGCCACCTGACCGCTGAGCGGCTGGTAGAAGCCGGACAGCTGGGGCCGCCACAGGTTGAGCAGCGGCCGGGCCATCAGCTCGGTCACCCGACCACCGTCGAAGGGGTCGGCGGCGTCGGCGCCGTCGGGGGCTATCCGGTGGAACGATCCCTTGACGAACTCGACCCGCGACGACGTCCCCGCGTCCAGCGGATCGGGACCCAGGTCGAGGTCGATCCCCTTGCCGTTGCCGGCGGAGTCCGGAACCGGCTCCGCATCGGTGGTCACCACCAGTGGGCCCACCAGACCCCGGATGACCGCGTCCAGATCGCCCTCGAGGTCGGCGTCCATGAACGCCACCACGTCGCTGTCGATGACCCCTAGGGCTCGCCACATGGTGTCGCCCTTGCCCAGGACCGGGCCTGATTCGGAGAACACCTCCCACGTGCGGACCACCCGGGCGCCCGCGCTGCGGGCATTGTCCGCAGTGCGATCGGACGAGCCGCCGTCGGCCACCACCACTTCGTCCAGCACCCCGGCCTCGCAGGCTCGCACCCCGGCGGCGACGACGTTGGCGATCGCCTCGGCCTCGTCCAGCGCCGGGACGACCAGGGTCGCCGACTCTGAGCGAGCGGCGAACACGTCAAAGGGGAAGTCTTCAGTTGCGGCCCGGCGGGGGATCGGCACCACGAGCGCGGAGGCTAGCGGTGGCCCAGAATGTTCCCTCTAGCGGCCTCTTGAGTACTGACAGTGGTGGACCGTCACTCTGAGGGCGGGCCGCTCTCCTCATCGTCGTCCTGGTCCTCGGCGGTCTCGACCGGCTCCGCCACGGCATCTTCGGGCACCGGATAGGCGATGCGGTCCAGGCCCTCGTCGCGGTGCTCGACGTCCTCCACGGCGGCGCCCGGCTGGGCGTCCATGGCCGCGAAGGCCAGTTCCTCCACCGCCAAGGGTTGCTCCAGTACGTAGGTCCGCCACAGATGGCCGATCAGGATCTTCAGCACCGCGGTCAGCGGCACCGCCAGGAGCAGCCCGAAGAACCCCCCGAGCGTTCCCCCGGTCAGCAGCGCCATCATCACGACCGCCGGATGCAGCTTGACCGTGCGCTGCATCACCACCGGGCTGATGAAGTGGTTGTCGATCTGCTGGACCCCGGCCATGATCGCCACCACCCAGAGGGCCTGGATCGGGTCGCCGGTGGTGAGCGCGACGACGACCCCGGGAATCGCTCCGACCCAGGGACCGATCATGGGGATCATGTTGAAGATCCCGGCGATCAGCCCCACGACGAGCCAGAACGGCAGCCCGATGATGGCCATGCCGATGGAGGCCAGGGTTCCGACGATGGCGGCCACCGCCAGCTGGCCCCGGAAGTAGCCGCCGATGGCCGAGTTGAGCCGGCGCCCGACGAGCAGAGCTTCGGCCCGTCGGCGCTCCGGGATCAGGCTCTCGGTCACCCGCCGGATGTGGGGCAGGTCCACCAGGATGTAGAACGCCATGATCGGGCCGAGCACGAAGATGAGGCCTACGTGGAAGACCCGTAGGCCCATCTCGCGGAAGTTGTCGATGCGGTTGAACAACTGCTCGCGGCTCTGCTGGGCCTCCTCGTCGTCGCTCACCCGGCCGTCGCCGTTGAGATCGTGGGGCTCGGAGTTCCCGGCCAGGGCGTCCTCCAGCTCCTGGAACGTCGGGATCTCGACCGGCCAGTCGTTGTCCTTGGACTGCTCGGCTCGGTCGTCGACCCAGTCCTCGATCTGCTTGCGCAGGTGGGGCCACTCGTCGGCCAGGTCGTTCTGCTGGGTGCGGACCTGCGGGGCGACCAGGAACCCGGCCATCACGATCACGCCCACCACCCCGAGGTAGGCCAGCCCGGTGGCCAGGGCCCGCGGGATCCCGCGGTTGTGCAACCGGGTGACGATGGGGTTGAGCAGGAACACGATGGCCCCCGCCAGGACCAGCGGGGGCCAGATGACCCGGACCACCCAGCCCAGGAACAGCAGCAGCGCCAGGATCACGGCCATGCCGGCCAAGGCCCAAGACACTTGTCCGGCCTGCCGGATGCGGTCGATCACCGGCGCATGCTAACTACCAGCTCTTCAGCGTTTCGGCCACGATCTGGTCCACGCAGCCGAGGGGGTCGGCCAGAGCCCGCTCGCTGCCGAACTCCTGGACCAGGGAGATGGTGCGTAGCTGCTCCCCCGGCGCCTCGGACGCCGGATCGAAGCCCTGCAGCACATCACCCACGACGGCCAGACACGGGACGCCGGCGCTGGCCGCCATCTCGGCCACGCCGCCGACCACCTTGCCCTCGAAGGACTGCTCGTCGAGGAACCCCTCGGCGGTGACCACAAGATCGGCGGTCTCGATGCTCTCGGCCAGCCCGACCTCCTCGGCGATGGCGTCGAACCCGCCCATCAGGCTCCCGCCCACCGCGGCCAGTCCCCCGGCCAGCCCACCGGCGGACCCGGCGCCCTCCAGCTCCCGCACGTCGACGCCGAAGTCGGACAGGTAGACGTCGGCGAGACGCTCCAGCCGGCGCCGCAGGAGCTGGACCTGGGCCGGTGATGCCCCCTTCTGGGGGGCGAACACCTCGGCGGCGTCGATGAACGGGGTGCGCACGTCGCACAGCACCAGCAGCTCGATGGCCTTCAACCGGTGCAGGGGGTACAGCGCCCGTTGGGCCGCCAGTCCCCCGTCGGTCGTGGCCGACCCACCCAGCCCCACCAGGATGCGCCGGGCGCCCAACTCCAGGGCGGTGGCGATCAGCTCTCCGGTGCCGACCGTGGAGGCCACCATCGGGTCGTTGCCCTCGGGCCCGCCGACCAGGTCCAGCCCGGAGGCCCGGGCCATCTCGATGACCGCGGTGCGCCCGTCCAGGCGCCAGGCCGCCTCCAGCGGATCGCCCAGCGGCCCGGTCACCCGGGTGGCGCGGTTGGGTCCGCCGAACACGTCGAGCGTGCCCTCGCCGCCGTCGGCCATGGGGTGCTCGACGCACTCCCAGCCCGACGCGGCCGCAGCCCGTCCGATCGCGGCGGCGACCTCGACCGCGCCCGCGGTGCCGCGGAGCTTGTCGGGAGCGGCGACGACCTGCATCCCCGTCAGTCTGCTCCAACGGATCTAAGGCCGAGGCACCAACAGTGGACCCTCGCACGAGTGAGCGCACGTGCCTCGCCGGCCAGATGACGCCGCCCCTGGCTCGCCGATCCACGTACGTCACCCGTACGAGGGTCCACTAGCGTCACACCCTCGTGGGCCGAGCGATCGTGATCGTGTCGAACCGAGGGCCACTCTCCTTCACCACGGACGACCGCGGCGACCTGGTGGCGCGGCGTGGCGCGGGTGGACTGGTGTCCGGCCTCGCCCCGCTGATGACCGGGGCCGAGGCCACCTGGATCGCCTCGGCCATATCCGACGGCGACCGGCTCGCCGCCGGCCGGGGCACGATGGAGGCCGAGGGCCTGCGGGCCCGGCTGCTGGCCATCGACCCCGAGACCTACCGCCAGGCCTACGACCTGGTCAGCAACGAGACCCTGTGGTTCATCCACCACGGGCTCTACGACCTGCCGCGCGCCCCCGCCTTCAACGGGGACTTCCGGGACGCCTGGCTGGCTTACCGCCGCCTGAACGAGCGCTTCGCCGGCGCCGTGGCCGAGGACGCGCCCCACGGTGCGGTGGTGCTGGTCCAGGACTACCACCTGGCGTTGATGGGCCACCATCTGGCCACCGATCGTCCCGACCTGGCCACCGTCCACTTCACCCACACGCCGTTCGCCCCGCCCGACTGGCTCGGGGTCCTGCCCGACCAGGTGGCATCGGAGTACCTCTCGGGGATGGCAGCCTTCAACGCCTGCGGGTTCCACACCCAACGCTGGGCCGATGAATTCCTGGCGAACTGCCGGCCCCGCCTGGTCTCTCCGCCCCGAACCTTCGTCTCGCCCCTGCCCGCCGACATCGACGACGCCCGGCAGACCGCGGCCTCCCCGGCCTGCGCGGCCGCCCTGGCCGAGATCGAGCAGCAGGTCGGCGACCGCCGCGTGATCGGCCGGTCCGATCGGATCGAGCTGTCGAAGAACCTGGTGCGGGGGTTCCTGGCCTACGACGACCTGCTCTCGCGGTACCCGGAATGGCGCGAGCAGGTGGTGTTCGTGGCCTCCGTGTACCCGTCACGGCAGGGGGTGGCCGACTACGTGCGCTACCAGGACGAGGTGGAGGACGCCGTGGCCCGGATCAACGAGCGGTGGGCCAACCCGTCGTGGCAACCGGTGATCCTCTACACCAGCGACGACTACCCCCGGTCGGTAGCGCTGCTGCGGCGGGCCGATGTGCTGCTGGTCAACCCCATTCGTGACGGCCTGAACCTGGTGGCCAAGGAGGGGGCGCTGGTCAACGAGCGCGACGCGGTGCTGTGCCTGTCCCCTGAGGCCGGGGTCTGGGCCGAACTGGGCGCCCACGCCCTCGAACTGCAGCCCTTCGACGTGGCCGGCACCGCCGACACGCTGGACCGGGCCCTGCGGATGCCGGCCGACGATCGCCGGGCCCGGGCCACGGCGCTGCGTGAAGTTGTGGAGTCCCGCCGCCCGGCGGACTGGCTGGCCGACCAGATGGCCGCGGCCACCGGCTGACGGCCTGCCTGGCGTCAGGTGGCCGGAGCGGCTTCGGCCAGTTCCCGCAACAGGTCCAGCACGCCCTCGGGTCCCTCGAGCACGACGTCGGCCCGGTTGATCAGCTCAGGCGGGGTCTCCTCGCTGGCCACTGCGCCCCGCACGGTGTAGCGGCCGCTCCTGGCCAGGCGGTCGAGGGCGTCGAAGGCCGGCAGGTCCCCCTGGTCGTCGCCGATGAAGCAGACGGCCTGGAGGTCGACGGCCAGCATCTCCAGGGCTGTGCCCTTGTCGACGTCGATGGGCGGGTGCAGCTCGATGGACATGCGAGCCGGCCGCAACACCAGCCCCGAGCGGTTGGCCTGGGATGCGGCCCAGGCCCGAACGTCGTCGGCCAGCTCGGGATGCGAGCGATAGTGCAGTGTCAGGGACAGGCCCTTGGGCTCGACGTGCATCCCGGGCGGGCCCAGCGCCACCGAGCAGCGGGCGACGTCATCCACGGCCTCCCGCCAGGCGCCGGCGAAAGGGTGGTCGAGCCGGGTGCCGTTGCGGACCACCTCCAGGCCGTAGAGACCCGACACCACGACCCCGGCCGGGAGGTGCAACTGCAGGAACTCCACCGGCCGCCCGGACAGCACGCCCACCAGCCCATACCGTCCGACCAGCGCTTCCAGGGCCTGCGGCACGCCGGCCAGGGGCAGGGCCACGGCCGGGTCGTCCACGATCGGCGACAGGGTCCCGTCATAGTCGAACAGAACTCCGCTGCGCGCCGCACGGCTCACGACGGGCTCTAGCAGCGCCCCACGGTTGCTCACCGCCGCAACGGTATCGCCGTGTCGTTCGGGCAGCGCTCGCTAGTCGTTGGCGTGATCGGTGCCGAGGATGACTACGAGCTGGGCCGGACCCGGGTCGACCTGCGGCGGGTTGGCCAGAGGCTGCGTCTTGGTCTCGTCGGCGGTGACCTGTCCGGCCAGCACCTTGGCCTCGGTCTCGTAGCCGGGCAGGAAGAACACCCACGTCGTTGCCGGATCGGTGCCGCCCGGGGCATCGGTCGGATCCGTGATCCCCCACCCGGCCTCGGACACCTGGTCGGTCAGCTTGCGAGCCGCGCCGCTGACGCCGGAGGCGTTCATCACCTTGACTGTGACCTCGCCGGCTGGCCGGGGCGCGGCGGTGGTCGGCGTGGTGGCGGCGGCACCGCCTTCGGGTTGGCCTCCCTCGTTGGTCGGCGGGGTGATGTTCGCACCGTTGGCGGCCGCGGAGCTCCCGTCCTCCCAGCCGTTGCGCAGCAGGAAGATCCCCAGGATGACGGCTGTTGCGATGAGCGCTATCCCGCGAGCGGGGTTGGCGCGGGCCTGGGTGCGCTCTGGAACCATGGGGCACAAGGCTGGCGTGGAGCGCCCCGCGATGCAAGCATCCCTGGTCCACCGAGTCCGCCGGAGTAGCTCAGCTGGCAGAGCAGGCGCCTTGTAAGCGTCAGGTCAGGGGTTCGAATCCCCTCTCCGGCTCCCCGTCGATGCTTGACGCCTTATGTCGTAAGGCGGAACCCTCTGACCCATGAGGCTGTCGTGGCTCAGGGGTGGTGTCCTGAGCGGACTCGTCGTTATGGGGGCGTGTGGGGGCGATGACCGCCCCGACGGCTACGGACCCGCGCTCCGAGCCAGCTTCGTCGACGAGTGCACGACCGACAGCGCCAGCGCCCAGACGTGCGGTTGCTTCTACGACCGGCTCGCGGCTGCAGTCCCCTTCGATCGATTCGAAGCGCTCGACGAAGCCCTGACCGGGGAAGCGAACCAGGAGCTGCCGGCGGACCTGGCGGGCCTGGCCGCCGGATGTGCGGCTCGACACGAGACCATCGATGGCAGCTGACCGCCCCCGGCGAGGACCGCCGCGGCGGCTCCGTCTCGCCCGATTGGCGGTCGTCCTGGTCGCGGCCGGCTTCCTCGTCACCAAGATCGCCGGGCTGCTCGGGGGCGACGACCCGGCGTCCGGGGTCGCGGGCTTGCCGGCCCTCGTCGAGGACCGGGCTCCCCCCGCGGAACGCACCGTCGACGTCCACGCCGGCTACGGGACCTGGGTCGACGTCTTCGACTACCTGCCGTCCCGCTCCGGCGAGGCCAAGGTCACCCCGCAGGCGGTGGAGGACATGGCGCGGGTCGGCGTGCACACCCTGTATCTCCAGGCGGCGCGCTTCGACCAGGGCGGAGCCGGGCTGCTGGCCGATCCGGACCTGATCGCGCAGATCCTCGTGCGCGCCCATATGTCCGGCATGCAGGTCGTCGGGTGGTACGTCCCCCGCTTCACCGACATCGATCGTGACCTGGCCTATCTCGCCGCCATCGCCGACTTCGAGGTGCTCGGGCATCGCTTCGACGGCATCGCCATCGACATCGAGGTCACCTCCGATGTCCCCGACCACGCCCAACGTTCGGACGAACTGGTCGAGCTCTCGGAGCGTCTGCGGGAGACGGTCGGCGACGACGCCGTGGGTGCCATCGTGCTCCCGCCCGTGCAGCTCGAGGTGATCAACCCGGCGAAGTGGCCGAAGTTCCCCTGGGGCGAGCTGGCCGATCTGTACGACGTCTGGCTCCCCATGGGTTACTGGACGGAACGCCGGCCCGAGTCCGGGTACAACGACGGGTGGACCTACACCGAGGACAACGTCGACCGGCTGCGCCACGACCTCGACGACCCCGACGCCGTGATTCACTTCATCGGTGGGATCGGTGACCAGATCACGGCGGCTCAGGCGGAGCGCTTCGTCGAGGCCGTGACCGACGAGGACGTCATCGGCGCCTCGGTGTACGACTGGGCCACCCTCGATGCCACGGTGAGCGCCCAGATCGCCGCCGGTCTCAAGGGCTGAGCGATGCGAAGACGATCAGGTTGTCGGAGACAATACTCTCAGTGGTGAAGCAGCACGCTTCGTATTGGTCAGTCGGCGGGGCGTTGCCAGCGGACCACGTCGTCGATCTCGCCGGTCTCGACGTCGTAGACGAAGCCGGCGAGGACCTCGAGCGGTTCCAGGTAGGGCGTCTTGATGAGCAGCTCGACATCTTCCTGCAGGGCCACCGCGTGGTCGCCGATGGGGAAGAAGCCGAGATCGGCGCCGGTCTGCTCGCGCAGCTGCTGATCGGTGACACCGGCCAGACCGCACTTGGTGTGCTGCATGACCACCACGGTGTCGACCCCGAACATGTGGGTGGACAACGCCAGGCTGCGCAGCACGTCGTCGGTCACCCGGCCGCCGGCGTTGCGGATGACGTGCGCTTCCCCCAGATGCAGGCCGAGGACGGCGAACACGTCGATCCGGGCGTCCATGCAGGTCACGACGGCCAGCCCACGGCCGGGACGATTGTCGCCCACCCGGGCGCGTGCCACGGCGTATCCCTCGTTGGCGACCAAGAGCCCAGCGATCTGGTCCATTGGGCCCACTGCCTACCGAGGAAGCGGTCCAGTCGCAACCGTGCGGGCGCTCGTTGTCCGGCTATGCGGAACGGTGGCGGGCGATCTCGAAGCAGGCCAGGGCGGCGGCGGCCGACACGTTGAGCGACGCCAACCGCCCCTTCATCGGGATGGCGACGACGTCGTCGCAGCGGGCCCGCACCAGCCGGGACAGTCCTCGACCCTCGGCCCCGAGGACCAGGCACACCGGGCCGTCGACCTCGGCCAGGTCGTAGATCGATCGAGGAGCGGCCGAGTCCAGCCCGATCGTGGTGACACCGGCATCCCGCAGCCGGGCCAGTCCTGTGGGCAGACCGCCGACGATGCTGAACCGCATGTGTTCGATGGCACCGGCCGCGGCCTTGGTCGCAGCCGGCGTGACGTGGACGGCACGATGCCGGGGCAGGACCACCCCGGAGACACCGGCGCACTCCGCCGACCGCAGCACCGCTCCGAGGTTGCCGGGATCGGTGACTCCGTCGAGCGCCACCAGGAACGGCGCCTGCCGGTTCTTGCCGGATCCGGCACCCACCAGGTCGTCCAGGTCGACCTCGTCGAGCGGGGCGGCCAGAGCCAGGACACCCTGCGGGGCTTCGCAGCGTGCTTGGGCCGCGAACCGTCCTCGACCTACGTCCCGCACCTGGACCCGACCAACCTCGGCCATCTCGCGAATGTCGGACAGGATCGGAGCCGCCTCGGCGTCGGAGGAGATCCAGATCTCGCGCACCTTGCGCCGGCCGGCGATGAGCAGCTCCCGGACGGCCTGACGGCCCTCGACCTGGTCGCCGCCGAGGGCCCGCCGGTCGCCCTTGGGCCGGCCTCCACCCCCACCGCCAGCGCCGGAGCCGGCTCCCGGGCCTCGGCCCAGCTGACCCCGCCTCTCCGACGGGATCGGCCGGGTTCTGCGGGTGCCGGGACGCAGCCGAGTCGGCGGAGGTGCCTGTCGCCCGCCGCTGGACTTGCCGCGTCCGGCCCGGCCGCCTGACGAACCACGGGCTGGGCTCATGTCGTGTCTCCTTGGGGCTGGGCCAGCAGGGCCACCGCGAAGCAAGCCACGCCTTCGGCCCGCCCCAGGGCGCCCAGGCCTTCGGCCCGCTTGCCCTTCACGCTGACCGGTGCCCCCACGGTGTCGGACAGGCAGGTCTCGATGGCGGCCCGGCGGGGCGCCAGCCGGGGTGCCTCCAGGACCACCGTGCAATCGACGTTCTGCGGTACCCAGCCGGCGTCCCGGACGTCGGCCACGGCCCGCCGCAGCAGGTCGATCGAATCGGCGCCCGACCAGGTGGGATCGGTGTCCGGGAAGTGCTGGCCGATGTCGCCTAGACCGGCGGCACCCAGCAGGGCATCGGTCACGGCATGAGCGATGACGTCGCCGTCGCTGTGCCCGGCCAGCGCCCGATCCTCCGGGAAGTGGACACCGCCCAGCAACAGGGGCCGGTCGGGATCGTCGGAGAAGGGATGCACGTCGAAACCCTGCCCGACCCGGATGCTCGGCAGGCTCATCGCTCGGCCTGATCCTGATCCTGTTGGCGCCGAGCACCCCGGAGTACCTCCGGCGGATACTCCACGAGACTGCCGGGGAGGAGGGCCTCAGCCACCAGCAGATCGGTCGGATAGGTGATCTTCACGTTGGTGGCGGCACCGGGGACCAGAGAGACCTTGCCGCCCATGGCCTCGACCAGGGAGCCGTCGTCGGTGCCCTCCCGGCCGCTGGCGTGGGCGGCTCGCAACGCCTGGGCCGAGAACGCCTGGGGTGTCTGAACCACGACGAGGTCGGCCCGGTCGACGAGACCGTTGGTCCGGGAGCGCACGGTGTCGGTCACCGGGACGGCAGGAACCGCGGCCGACGCGCCGTCGCGCACCGCGGCGACGACAGTGGCGAACAGCTGCACCGAGGCCAGCGGTCGGGCTCCGTCGTGGACGATCACGATCTCGGCATCCTCCGGTACCGCATCGAGACCGGCGCGGACCGAGCCCGAGCGGGTGCTGTCGCCCGTGACGATCCGATCGGCCTCGGGCTCGGGATCCTCGGCCCGATTGGCCGGGACCACGAGGACCACCCCGTTCGACGCGGCTCGGGCCGCGCGCAGCGACCAGTCGAG
This sequence comes from Acidimicrobiales bacterium, assembly GCA_036505485.1. Taxonomy (GTDB): domain Bacteria; phylum Actinomycetota; class Acidimicrobiia; order Acidimicrobiales; family VFJN01; genus DASXTK01. The sequence continues at coordinate 6,691 of DASXTK010000295.1, read as the reverse complement.
AACCCGCCGGTCACCGAGGGGCTGGTACTGCTTCGGTTGTCCAAAACGAGTGCCGCTCCCGGCGGCCACCACAATCGTCCACACCGAACCCACAACGGCCGAAGCTACTGCCCGCCAACGGCTTCTCCGACCACCTCGACGCGCTGCGTGTTCAGGGGTACGCCCGGCTTCGCGGCCCGGTCGTTAACGTTCCCGGTGTGGTGACCCCCGTTGACCTGCTCGCGAGCGTCGATCTCTTCGCCGAGTTGCGACCAGACGAGCTCTCTCGCCTCGCCAGCGCCAGCAGCCGTGAGGACCTGCGGCGAGGCGACATCATCTTCCGTGAAGGCGATGCTCCCGACCGGCTCTACGTGGTCATCGACGGCCGCATCGCCATCTCCAAGCGCTCCGCTGACGGCCGGGAAGCCGTGGTGGCGCTGATGGAGCCCGGTGATCTGTTCGGTGACATGGGCCTTTTCCAGACCCAGGGCCGCTCGGCCGAGGCCCGGGCCCTGGAGCCGTCGCGGGTGCTGGCGGTGGCCTTCGCTCCGGTGCGGGACATCTACGAGAGCCGGCCCGAGCTGCTCTGGGGAGTGGTGACATTGCTCGCCGACCGGGTCCGCACCATGGACGACGTGCTGGCCGACTCGGTGTTCCTGGACGTGACGGGACGCACGGCCAAGCGTCTGCTGGAGATGGCCTCCGAGCGGGACGAGTTCATCCTCCCGATCACCCAGGAGGAGTTGGCGGCCATGGTCGGGGCGTCCCGGGAACGGGTCAACAAGGCGATCGCCAGCTTCGTCCGCCTCGGCTGGATCGAACAGGCCGACCGCCGCTACCGAATCACGAACCGCGAACAACTAGAACGCCGCGCCCGCTAGGCAGGGACAATCGCTCGCTACGACTCGGTCGCCGACTTCTATGCGGAGCAGAACCCCGACGCGTACACGTCCGGGCCTGACGTCGCTCTGCTCCAGCTGGTCGGAGACGTCTCGGGCCAGCGACTGCTCGACATCGCCTGCGGTCAGGGACGCATCGCCCGCGAGCTGGCTCGGCGCGGGGCCGCTGTCACCGGCGTCGACCTGTCTGGTGCGCTGATCCAACAGGCCCAAGCGGCCGAAGAGCTCACGCCGCTCGGCGTCCGCTATGTCCAGGCCGACGTTGCGTCGCCGGAGACGCTTCGCGGCGAGGTGTTCGACACCGGGGTCTGCCATTTCGGTTTGTCCGACATCGACGACCTCGACGGCGCCTTGACCGCTGTCCGCCGGCTCCTACGCCCCAACGGCTCGTTCGTGTTCACGGTCCTGCATCCGTGCTTCCCGGGATGGGGCAGCGACGTCGCGGCCTCCTGGCCACCTCAGGGCGGCTACTTCCAGGAAGGCTGGTGGGCACCAACCGCGGCCCGCTCCACCCTCCGTCAACAGGTCGGCGCCAACCACCGGACCCTCTCCACGTACCTGAACGCCCTCGCCGATCACGGCTTCCACATCGACCGAACGGCCGAGCCGCCCCCACCCCCCGACTGGACCAACGCCGCGCCCGACGACGATCCGGTCCCGGTCTTCCTCGTTACCCGCTGCCGGCTCGGTCAGCTGTAGCGGTCGAGGATGCTGGTTTCGGCCAGACGGGCTAGGCCGTCTTTGATGGCTCGGGCTCGGGTGTCACCGACGCCGGGGACGTCGGCCAGATCCTCGACGGTGGCCCGCAGGGTCTTCTGCAGGGTGCCGAAGCGTTCCACGATGTTGCCGACCACCGAGTCGGGCAGACGAGGCAGGCGGGACAGCAGCCGATAGCCCCGTGGCTCGACGTGGGTGTCGAGGTCGATGTCGCTGCCGGGCAGATGCAACGCCGTGCTCACCGCCTTGAGGTCGAGCAGCTCCTCGGTGCCCATGGCGTCGAGGGCGGCCATGGCCTGGTCGATGTGCCAGCCCGATTCCTCGTGGAAGTAGTCGAGCACCACCAGCCTCCGGTCATCCTCCACCTGTCCCAACAGCTCGTCGAGCTGGAGCGAGACCAACCGACCGTCCTCGCCCAACTCGACGATGTCGGCGGCGATCTCGTCGGCGATGCGGCTCACCATCTCGGTGCGCTGGAGCACGTTGACCACGTCGCGCAGGGTGACCAGATCCTCGACCTCGAGCGCCGACAGCGAGCTCGTCACCGCATCGAGCCGGGTGCGGTAGCGCTCCAGGGTCTGCAGCGCCTGGTTGGCCCGGGTCAACAACCGCGGGATGGTCTCCAACGGGTGCTTCCGGTCGCCCACGTACACCGCGATGATCGCCATGTCCTCGGACACCGAGATCACCGGCACGTCTATGGAGCGAGCCACCCGCTCGGCAGTGCGGTGCCGGGTACCCGTCTCCGACGTCGGCACGTTGGGGTTGGGCACGAGGTGCACGTTGGCCCGGGCGATGCGGCTGGCGTCGTAGGCCAGGATGATGGCGCCGTCCATCTTGGCCAGCTCCGACAGCCGCTGGGGGCTGAACGCCGCGTCGAGCAGGAACCCGCCCGAGCAGATGTTGAGCACCTCAGGTCCGTCGCCCACCACGATGAGGGCACCCTTGTTGGCCTGCAGGATGCGGTCGAGCCCTTCACGAAGAGCCGTGCCGGGCGCTACGGCGGCCAGCGCGGCGAACAACTCAGGACTGCGCCGATAGACCACACATTGAGCGTACTGTGCTCGTTCATGACGTCCCGCTGACTGACAGTGCCAGCTGCAAGGCGACGCGTAGGGACTGGGTGCGAAGGGCTCGGAGTCCCCTCGGCGGTTCGGGGGCGGAGTACGGCACGAGGGCGGCATCGAAGCCCAAACGGGCGGCCTCGCTCAGCCGCCGGTCGGTGCGCTGCACCTGACGAAGCTCGCCGCCGAGTCCCACTTCTCCGCAAGCCACGAGGTCCTTGGGCACGGGCTGATCAGCATGCGACGACGCCACGGCCAAGGCCACGGCCAGATCGATCCCCGGGTCCCGCACCCGTGCCCCGCCGGCCACGGCCGCGTGGACGTCGGCCCGGCCCACGGGCAGACCGGCCCGTCGCTCCAACACCGCCAGCACCTGCGACAGCCGGCTGCTGTCGATGCCCTGCACCGTGCGTCGGGGGATGGGCGCATTGGTCGGCACCACCAACGCCTGGACCTCGACCAGCAGCGGACGGTGGCCGTCGAGCACCGGCGCAACCACGGTCCCGGCGATGCCGGGCTGACGATCGGCCAGGAACAGCGCACTCGGATCGGGGACACCGGACAAGCCGGTGTCGCTCATCTCGAACAACCCCAGCTCGTGAGTGCTGCCGAAGCGGTGCTTGGTGGCCCGCAGCAGCCGCAGCGCGTGATGGCGCTCCCCCTCGAAGCTCAGCACGGTGTCGACGACGTGCTCCAGGACCTTGGGTCCGGCCAACCCCCCGTCCTTCGTGACATGCCCGACCACCACGACGGTGAGCTGGCGCCGCTTGGCCTCGGCCACCAGCTGATGGGCACAGCCCCGCACCTGCACCAACGAACCCGCCGTCGAGCCCAGCGCCGGATCGACCAACGCCTGGATGGAATCGACGACCAGCAGGTCAGGCTTCACGTCATCGATCAGACCGAGGACCTGGGGCAGCACGGTCTCGGCGGCCAGCCACAACCCCGGAGAGAGCGCACCCAACCGCTTGGCCCGGGCTGCGACCTGTTGCGCCGACTCCTCGGCGGTGACGTAGAGGCAGCGGTGGGCGCCGGATCCCATGGCCGAGGCCAACTGCAACAGCAGGGTCGACTTCCCCACCCCGGGCTCGCCGCCGAGCAGCGTCACCCCGCCGGGGACCAGCCCGCCGCCCAACACCCGGTCCACCTCGGGCAGGGTCGTCGGCGTGGGGGTAGCGCCTGCGGCGACCACCTCGGCGATCGGCAGGGCCATCGCCGGCTCCAGCAGGCTCGGTACGGCTGCTGTCGCCGCTACCTGTTGTTCCTCCAACGTCCCCGAGGCCGCGCAGGCACCGCACCAACCTGTCCACTTCGGAGCCTCGGCACCGCACTCGCTACACCGATAGACGACCTTGATCCGACTCATACCCCGACCCTACGAAGGGGGTCTGACACTTTCGGGGAACCGGAGTGGGCCGGGCCGTCAGGACTGGCGGGAGCGGAGGAGGCGGATGGTGGCGACGGCGATCAGGGCCACGACGGCCAGGGCGGCTGTGGCGGCCAGGGCTAGGAGTGGGGTGTTGTAGACCGTGGAATCGGCCTTCAGGGTCACGGGCGCGCCGTTGAGGGTTGGGGACCAGGTCTTGGTGCTCGATCCCGGCAGTGAGGCCCGGATCTTCAGGGTCAGCATGTCGGACAACGGCGCGCCGTAGCGCTGCTCGATGGCCGTGGCGTCCTCGCCCAGCGGCTCGCCGTCCAGCGCCGCGGCCAGACCTTCGTCGCCGAAGGCCTCGATACCACCGCTCAGATCGGCCGTCCCGGCGAAGTCGTACGTCGTCTTGCCGAAAGAGTGCTCCCGGCTGAGGCTCCAGTCCCGTAACGGACCGTTGGCGCCGGTCAGCTCGTTGAGGACCGCAGCGGCCTCCTCGGGCGTCCCGAAGGGCTTGGTCGCCCGAATCCACGTGTAACCATCGCTGTCGGCCGAAGGGGCGCCGATGTCCCAGCCCGTGGCCCGCAGATCATCGGTGCGCACCAGCACGCCCAAGTCGGCGGCGTCCGAGACCCCGTTGCGATCGAGATCGGGCAGCTCGGCCACGGCCTCGGCGTCGAGGCCCACGCCGACCTCGACCTTGCCTGAGCCGTCATCCTCCACGGTGATGTCGACTTCGGTCCGCACCTGGCACCCGGCCACCAGCAATACGAGCAGCAGGACGACACCGACATACGTCCAGCGCCGATGGTGTGATGGTCCGCGTTCGGACCCCGGCTCCGCGGTAACAGTGGCCAAGGGCGACCACTATTACCGATCCGCGAGGAGCAGCAGGTGCCACAGATGTCCCTCCGCCGTCGTCGTCAGCGTTGGGCGGCGGCCCTCCTCGCCGCAGTCCTTGCCGTGCTGGTGGTCGGCAGCGGCCTGCTGATCGTGCGCAAGACCGACGACAACAGCGACACCGGTGAGTCGCCGGAGCAGACCGTGCGCCGCTACTTCGCCGCCTTCACCAGCCGTGATTGCGACACCCTGATCGACCTGGGCACTGAACGAGCCTGGTCGGAGGACGGGACCCTGAGCCAGGCCGAGGCGTTGCAGAAGTGCCGGGACACCGCCGACCAGATCGCCATCGACTCCAGCTACGGCGCCACCACGTTGAAGTCCGAGGACGGCGATCAAGCTGTGGTGGAGATGGAGGTCACCAACTTCGACGGCGGCCGCAGCCAGCAGGACGTCCAAGTACGCAAGGACGACGGCCGCTGGAAGGTGGACCAGCCGAACTGACCCCGGGCGCGAACTGACCCGGGCCGAAGCCCGGGTCAGTCAGACCTGGATCAGGCGTCGCTGGCGGCGGGGCTGGGTCCGCCGGCCTCGGCCAGCTCCTCCAGCGGCGGAGGAGTGAACCCCTCGACCGAGCGGAACACGATCACGTCCTCGCCGCTCTCGGGATCGGGCTCGACGTCGACCACGATGATCTCGCCGGCCCGGAACTCCTTCATCAGCATCCGCTCGGACACCGGATCCTCGACCTGGCGCTGGATGGCCCGACGCAACGGCCGGGCGCCGAGCTGCGGGTCGTAACCCATGTCGGCGAGCAGGAACTTGGCGGCCTGCGTCAGCTCCAGACCCAGTCCCTGGCCTTCCAGCTGCTTCTGGACCCGCATGATCATCAGATCGACGATATGGGTGACCTCGTCCTTGGTCAGCTCGTGGAAGACGATGACCTCGTCGATGCGGTTGAGGAACTCCGGCCGGAAGTGCACCTTCAGCGCGTCGGTGACCTTCTCCCGCATGCGCTCGTAGGTCACGGCCTCGTCGGCCCGGGCGAAGCCCACGTTGGCCTTGCGCAGGTCCTGGGTGCCCAGGTTCGAGGTCATGATCAGCACGGTGTTGCGGAAGTCGACCGAACGTCCCTGGGCGTCCGTCAGACGTCCCTCCTCCAGGATCTGCAGGAGGGTGTTGAAGACGTCGGGGTGGGCCTTCTCGATCTCGTCGAACAACACCACGCTGAACGGCTTGCGCCGCACGGCCTCGGTGAGCTGGCCACCTTCCTCGTAGCCCACGTAGCCGGGGGGCGAACCCACCAGCCGGCTGACCGTGTGCTTCTCCATGTACTCGGACATGTCCAGCTGGATCAGCGCCGACTCGTCGCCGAACAGGAACTCGGCGAGGGTCTTGGCCAGCTCGGTCTTCCCGACGCCGGAGGGGCCCAGGAAGATGTAGGAACCGGTGGGGCGCTTGGGATCCTTGAGCCCGGCCCGGGTGCGGCGCACGGCCTGGCTGACCGCCTTGATGGCGTCCTCCTGGCCGACGACCCGGCGGTGCAGCTCGTCCTCCATGCGCAGGAGCTTCTGGGTCTCTTCCTCGGTGAGCTTGTACACCGGGATGCCGGTCCACACCGACAGGACCTCGGCGATGGCCTCCTCGTCGACCTCGTCGAACAGGTCGACACCGGAGTCCTTGATCTCGCGCTCCTTGGTCTCCTTGCGTGCGAGGAGCTCCTTCTCCTTGTCGCGGAGCTGCCCGGCCGCCTCGAAGTCCTGCTGCTCGACCGCCTTCTTCTTGGACTCGACCACGTCGGCCAGCTCGTTCTCGAGATCCTT
>DASXTK010000294.1:0-6923 GCA_036505485.1 Acidimicrobiales bacterium | reverse complement strand
CGCCAAGGCTTCCGACGCGGTCGACGTCATGACCAAGGGCGGGGCCAGCAAGACGCAAGCCCAATGTGTCGAGAAGGAGCTGGACAAGCTCGACCAGAAGGATCTCAACAAGATCGCCGACGCCACCAACCTCGACGACCTCTCGCAGGACCTCCAGGACGAGGCGAACCGCATCCTCGAGACCTGCCTGACCGGGCCCACGGAGGGCTCGGGAGAGTCCACGACGACGACCGCTCCGACCGAGACCACCGCTTCGTCGGAGACCACGGACACCACCGCGGCCCCGTAGCCCGAGGTCAGCCTCCGGCAAGAAACCGGCTAAATCAGCGCAGGTTCAGGCCAAAGCGCGCGAACCTGGAAAAAGTTCCGATTTCCGGTCACTTTGTGCACCCGACTTGACCACCGGGTCAGTTCGGGGCACCCTGCTAGTACGGGGCTGGGGAGCCGAGGCGGTACGTTCCCACAGGTCTGGGTAATGCCTTGACGCAGGGTAGCCAGGAGGTTTGAAGGGCTTGGAGAGTGGCAAAGGAAGAAATAGCGGGATGTCCCCTGCCAATGTTCCACATAGCTCTCCGCATTTGTTACACTACTGAGCGTGCCGGGCTCGCTGGGGCGGTATGCCGGACGCGGTGTTCCCCAGCCGCCGCGATGAGGCTGCCGCCCCAGCCAGCTCGGCACGCTCGCCTCTGGGGATTGCGAGTAGTTGGGATCTAGAGGATCTAAAGGGTCCAGAGATCGACTTCGGTACCCGGGTCCACCTCGGAGCCGACGAACGGATCGGTGCCGACGACGTCCCCTTCCCGCCGGCCCCGCACATGCCCGACCTTGAGCCCGGCGTTCTCCAACCGCGTCGTGGCCTCGTCGACCGTCATCCCGGTCACGTCGGGCACCGGGATTGGATTGTCGCCGCCGGACACGAAGATGGTCACCGTGCCGCCAGGATCCACCTGGCTGTTGGGGCCGGGATCGGTGCGGACCACCTTGCCCTCCCGCACGTCCTCGCTTGCTGCGGTCTCGATCTCTACGTGGAGGCCCAGACGCTCCAACTCGTCCTGGGCATTCTCGACGTCCCAGCCCTTCATGTCCTGCAGCCGGATGCGGCCCCGTCCCGAGGAGATCAGCACCCGCACGGTCGAGCCCTTGGGCAGATGGCCGGGTGTCCCCTCTTCGAGCCCGATGACCTTGCCTTCATCAACGTCGTTGTTGGGCGTGGGGACGAACTCGGGCACCAGCTCCACGCCCGCAGCCCGCAAGACCCCATCGGCCTGGTCCTCGGTCAGGCCAGCCAGGTCGTCGCTGCTGGGCACCGCCACCTGCGTCGGTCCCAGCGACACCGTGACCAAGAGCTGGTCGCCCTCGCGCAGGCTGTGGCCCGGCGCCGGGTCGGTCTCCAGCACGACCCCGACAGTCGTCTCGTCGCGATAGATCTCCTTGACCTTGATGCTCCAGCCGAACTCACCGACCATGTCGCTGATCTCGCTGCGCTGGGCCCCGATCAGCTGGGTCGGGACCTCGTGCGAAGGCCGCTGCGTCTGCAGGAACAACCAGGCGCCCGCCACCCCGACCACCAACGCCACGGCGGCTACGGCGCCGAGGACGAGTCCCCTGGGGATGTGGTTGCGTCCGGCCTTGGGGCTGAGGGCGAAGCCACCACTGGGCGGGGCCACGACCGGCGGCGGCGGGCTGACCACCATCTGCGGATGGACCGCGGTGTGATCGGCCCGGTTGACCGTGGTCGGAGCCATGACCGTGGTGGTCGTCGGTCCGGCGCCGTTCGTACCGGCGACGGGAGCGGTCGGCGCTCCCAGCATGGTGCGGTCCTGCGGATCCGGGTCGCTGCGGTGGGCCGCGGTGGCACCGGCCAGCTTGAGCGGTGCCGGACGCGGCAGTTCGGTGGCCGCATCCATCAGATCGTTGACCAGGATCGCCGCCGTGGGTCGGTCGCCGGGCAGCGGCTGGCCGGCCCGCTCCAGCACCGGACCCAGGCCGCCGACCTCGTCCGGAACCGGAACCGCGCGATCGAGCCGGCCCATCAGCGTGCCGATCGTGGTGTCGGTGCTGAACGGGACACTGCCGGTGATGGCCTCGATCAGCACCAGGGCCAGGGCGTAGATGTCGCTGCGGCCGTCGAGGGGTTCACCCCGAACCTGTTCGGGCGAGGCGTACCGGGCGGTTCCGAGCACGGCGCCGTTGGGTTCGGTCCACGCGGCCTCGGCGATGGCCCGGGCCAGCCCGAAGTCGGCGAGTCGGAGCCTGGCTTCGGTTCCGAACATCATGTTGGCCGGTTTGATGTCGCGATGGACGAAGCCCTGGCGATGGGCGTGGTCCAGCGCCTGGGCCGCCTGCAGCCCCACCAGTAGGGCCTGCGAGGGCGAGAGCAGTTGGCCGGCATCGAGGATCGACCGCAGGCTGCCCCCGGCCAGGTACTCGGTGACCAGGTACGGCGGGACCTCGTCGCCGTTCCAGTCGAAGACGGCCACGATGTTGGGGTGGCTCAGGGCCGCGGCGGCCCGAGCCTCCGCCCGGAAACGGCGCAGGAAGCCCTCGTCGTCCGCAAGCGCCGGATGCAGGAGCTTGACCGCGACGCGCCGGCGAAGGCGCACGTCGTCGGCCAGGTAGACCTCTGCCGATGCGCCCGAACCCAGCGGGGCGAGCAGCCTGTACCGTCCGCCCACGACACGACCGACATGCTCGGTCATGTGGGACATGGCCACAGCCTTGCAGCGTACATGGCCTGCGAGTCCTGACTCAGGCGGAGCTGGCGGAACCCGGGGTTGAAGGTCGTGGTGTCCGGCGCGCGAGCATGCCGCCATGAGCTCGTCGAACGGTGCCCAGCCGGTGCGCTTGGCGTCGCCCTACAGCACCCGGTTCAAGATCGTCGCCGGCCTGATCGTGGCCGTCGCGGCGGTGTTGACGGTCGTGGCCTACCTACGGGCCAGCGACGCCCGCAACGACAGCATCACCAGCACCGGTGGCACCAGCGACATCGTCGAGGAGCTGATCCCGCCCCGGGGCAGCCAGGCCCTGCAGCAGGCCACCGTGGGCATCGACCTGGCCTCGGGCTGGCAGGGAGCGCTGCGCATCGACGGCAAGGAGATCCCCGAGGACCAGCTGTCCGGTGCGAGCGGGGCCGACCGTGCCCTCAACCGGCTCGAGTTCACCCCCGGTCAAGGCAAGGTCATCGAAACCCTTCCCCCAGGCCAGCTGTGCGTCCAAGCTGTGGTCTGGGAGATCTCCTCCGGCCGCGAAGCCGGCACCCGCACCGTCTCCTGGTGCTTCGAGGTGGTCTAACAACCCGAAATTGAGGCGTTTCTCGCGCTATAAGCGCGCCAAACGCCTCAATTTCGGGGGGTCAGGGCAGTTCGCCGGTCTCCAACAAGTGGACGAAGGTGGCTTCGTCGAGGATGGGGACGCCTAGGTCCTCGGCCTTGGTGAGCTTCGAGGCGCCGGGGCCCTCCCCCACGATGACGGCCGTGGTCTTGGCCGAGACGCTTCCCGGTGACTTCCCGCCCCGAGATTTGATGGCGGCTTCGGCCTCCTCCCGGTTGAAGCCCTCCAGCGTTCCGGTGACGACGACGCTCTTGCCGGCCAGAGTCTTGCGGACGCCTTCGGTCTTGGTGCCCACGAAGTTGAGGCCAGCGGCCCGCAGGCGTTCGATCAGCTCCCGGTTGGCCTCGGTGCTGAACCAGGTGTGGACCGCGTCGGCGATCACCTGACCCAACCCTTCGGCCGAGGCCAGCTGCTCGGACGAGGCCGCCATGATGGAATCGAGGTCGCCGAACGCCGCGACCAGCGCTTCGGCCCCGGCCGGCCCGAGGTGGCGGATGTTCAGCCCCACCAGCAGCCGTTCCACCGGCTTCGTCAGCGACGCCTCGAGCCCCTGGCGCAGGTTGGCGGCCGAGAGCTCGCCTAGTCCCTCCAGCTTGGCCACCCGTTCCCAGTCCAGGTCGTACAGGTCGGCGACGCTGCGAACCATGCCCTCCTCGATGAGCTGGGCCACCCGCTGGCTGCCCAGTCCCTCGATGTCGAGGGCGCCGCGGCTGGCGAAGTACTCGATGGCGCCTTGGCGCTGGAACGGGCACTCGGGGTGGACGCAGCGGTGCTCGGCCTCGCCCTCCGGCCGCACCAGCTCGGAGCCGATCGGACAGGGGCAGGTCTTGGGGAACTCCCACGGGGCCAGATCGTCGGGCCGCTCGGCCACCACCGGCCCGAGCACCTCGGGGATCACATCGCCGGCCCGACGGACGATCACCCGGTCGCCGGGACGCACGTCCTTGGCTCGCACCTGGTCCTCGTTGTGCAGGGTGGCCTGGCCCACGGTGACCCCACCCACGAACACCGGCTCCAACACCGCGTACGGAGTCGCCCGTCCGGTGCGGCCGATCGAGACCAGGATGTCCCGGAGCTGCGTTCTGCGTTCCTCGGGCGGGAACTTGAAGGCGATGGCCCAGCGGGGCGCGTTCGACGTGAACCCGAGGGTCTGCCGCAGCCCCAGGTCGTCGACCTTGGCCACCACGCCGTCGATCTCGTAGTCGAGATCGTGGCGGTGCTGCTGCCAGTGCTGGCAGAAGCGGAACATCTCGTCGAAGCCGTCGACCCCGCGGATCTCCGGGTTGACCGGGAAGCCCAGGTCCTGGAGGAACTTCAGGGTCTCGCTGTGGCAGCCGAACTCGGGCCCGCCCTCGACCTGGCCCAGCTGGTACGACCACAGGGACAGCTCGCGGCTGGCGGTGACCGCCGGGTCCTTCTGGCGCAGCGCCCCGGCGGCGGCGTTGCGGGGGTTGACGAAGGTCCGCTGCTCGGCCGCTACCTGGCGCTCGTTGAGGGCGGCGAAGGCCGACAGAGCCATGTAGATCTCGCCCCGCACCTCCAGCACCCGCGGGGCGCCCTTGAGCTTCTTGGGGATGACGCTGATGGTCCGGACGTTCTCCGTGACGTCCTCGCCGGTGCGTCCGTCACCACGGGTGGCGGCCCGGACGAAGCGCCCGTCCTCGTAGCGGATGGACACCGCGAGACCGTCGATCTTCAGTTCACACACGAAGCCCAGCGGCGTGTCCCCCATGGCCTCGGCGCCACCGAGCCGGCGCACCAGACGGTCGCCCCACGCGCTCAGCTCGTCCTGGCTGAAAGCGTTGTCCAGGCTCATCATCGGCACCTCGTGCACCACCGGGGCGAAGGTGGTGGACGGGCGGGCGCCGACCCGCTGGGTGGGCGAGTCGGGGGTGATGAGCTCGGGGAACTCCTCCTCCAGCGCCCGCAGCTCGCGGATCAGGTCGTCGTAGTCGGCATCGGAGATGGTGGGGGCGTCGAGCTCGTGATAGCGGTGGAGGTGCTCGGCGATCTCCGTCCGCAGGGCCAGGACTCGCTCCTCGATCTCCAGGTCAGCCATGCCCGGAGCGTACCGACCTCTACGAGGTGGCTTCCTCCAGGGCCTCGACCCGCTGGGCCAGGTTGGTGGCCAGCCCGGCCACCTGCTCGGCCTGGTGGACCTCCAGGCCCACCAGCCCGCACGCCGGGGTGATGATGGCTCGCTCCCGCAGCAGCGCCGGATCGCAGCCGGCCATGGCCAGCTCGGTCCACTCGCCCCGCAGACGACGCCACAGGACATCGGCCGACGTGGTCAACGGTCCGTCGGTCGGGACCGCACCCCAGGCCACCCAGCCGCCCCGCTCCAGGAACCCGGCGATGGCGCCGGCGTGCTCGATCGCTCCCGCACCGACCGGCAGCGACAGGATCTGCGGGCCGGCCTGCAGCACCGCCTGCCAGTCGGCCCGGCCACAGCAGTGCAGCCCGGCGATGGCCCGCTCCTCCACCACCGCCATCGCCGACGACACCAGGTCGAGGGAGGCGTCGAGATCGAACGGGAAGGTGGGGTCCAGCGCAGCGGTCAATCCCGGTTCGTCCAGGAACAGCACCGGTGTCGCTCCCGGAGCGGCCTGCCGGGCCGCCATCAGCACCGCCTCGATGCGGGCCGGGACGGCTTGGGCGGCGACCGCGAAGGCCCGCTCAGGGCTGACGCCCACGGCGTGGAGGGCGAGGGCCAGGGTGAGCGGACCGGTGAGCTGGAGCTTGAACGGCGCCACTCGGCCGGTGACCAGGTCCAGGAAGGCTCGTAGCCCCACGAACGGCTCACCGTCGACGCCGGGGTCGACGAGGGGCAGGCTCGGGTTGATGGTGGCCTCGTCGACCAGCAGGGACCCGTCCTCCAGCACGAGGACGCCGGCGATCCCCCAGGCGGCCTGGGCGATCATCGATTCGGTCGCCGACCGTCGGGGCAACGACGGCGCGGCCGGGAGCCGGGCGTGCCAGTCGAGGGCGTTCTGGGCCGCGACCTCGGGGTCGTCGTGGGGCAGGCTGCCGATTCCGGTCGACAGACCGACGGGGAAGAGCACGTCTCTCATGGGTTCCGCCAGCTACGTCTCTCCCGGGACACCGGTCCTCCTCGGTCGTCGCCAGTGATGGAATAGCCATCGCCGGGCGCGATGGGCAAATCTCCTCCAGTGAACAGCCCTTCCGTCGACCTCGGGGCTTGGCCGCTGCGCGTGGCATGGTTCCTGCTTCCGCTCACGTCGGGGCCGGTGTTCGCCGATGCGTTGGACGACGCCAGCCGGCGAGTGCAGTTGGTGGCCTCGGTGGCGTTGTGGGCCGGATGGGCCGGAGTTCTGCTGGCCACGCTCATTCCTCGCAGCGTGACGCTCACGTTGGTCCGCATCGTCACCCCGGCGGCTGCGGTGGCGGTGGCGCTGGCCGTGGCGGACGCGGCTGGCTGCGGGATCCTTTGGCGGGTCGGTGCGCTGCTCACGGCGCTGGCGGCGCTGGGGGCCGCGTTCGCTCCCAGCATCGGGCACCTCTTCGTCAACGGGTCCTCCTACGGCGACGAGGAACGGTTCCCGTTGCGGATCCCTGGTCCGCTGCTGCTGGGG
>DASXTK010000293.1:0-19185 GCA_036505485.1 Acidimicrobiales bacterium | reverse complement strand
TCCATGACTACCTGTGGCGCACCCAGGCCAAGGAAGGGCACATGAGCTGGATCGACGCCGATGGGCTGTTCCGACGGGCCATGCGCGAGCAGGACGTGCCGTTCCTACGGCGCTGGATGATGTGGGCCGCGGTGCGGTGGGCCGCCCTGCTCAAGCCCGGTGGCACCAAGGGCTGGTGGCGCGAGTCGTGGCGGGTTCTGCTCGTGACCGTGATCGCAGCGCCGTTCGTCCTGCCGCCAGCCCTGGTCATCTTCCTGTGGCTGATGCTGTTCTGGCTTTTCGAGGCCATCGTCTGGGTGCCGCTGAAGCTCGCCAGCCTGATCAAGTCCAGGGGCAAGGAGGTCCCACCGAGCAAGCAGGTCAACGCCCCAAGCCTCGACCTCAAGATGTCGTAGAGGTTGAGGTTGAGACTTCCAGCGCACGCCGGCCCAGGGCGGCGGCTCCGACCAGGGGACCGTCCGCCCCGAGGCCGGCCGGCCGGATCCGGGCACCACGGCTGAACTCGATCCGGGCCCGGGCATCGAGCTCGGCTTGGGCCGCGGCGAAGAAGGGCTCGCCGAAGCCGAGCGCCACCGATCCGGCCACGACGGCCAGTCGCAGGTCCAACAGGTTGGCCACCGACGCCACGGCTCGGCCAACCAGACGACCGGTGCGCTCCCGCACCGCCGCCGAGGCCTCCTGGGGCGGTCGCCCGGTGGTGGCGGCGATGGACAGGCCCGACGCTTCGGCCTCCAGGCAGCCTCTCGCCCCGCAGGCGCAGAGCCGACCGTCGGGCTCGACGGTCATGTGGCCGATGTGACCGGCGTTGCCGCCGGCGCCGTCGAGCAGCCGGCCGTCGAGCACGATCCCGCCGCCCACACCGGTGGACACCACCATGGCCAGGAAGTTGCGTTCGCCCTGGGCGGCGCCGCGCCAACCCTCCCCCAGGGCCAAGGCCTTCGCGTCGTTGTCCACTACCACCGGCAGCCCGAGATGGTCGGCGAGCCGCTTCCGCAGCGGGAAGTCCCGCCATTGGGGGATGTTCAGGGGCGACACCGTCTCGCCGCCGGGCAGCATCGGTCCACCGCAGCCCACGCCACACACCTGCTCGTCGCCGCGGCGCACGGTGTCTGTCAGATCGACCAGTTGACGCCAGAGCGACTCGGAGTCGCCACCCTCGGTGGGCGCGGTCCGGTGATCGAGCACATCGCCTTCGGCGCTGACCCGTCCGACCGCCAATTTGGTTCCGCCGATGTCTACTGCCAGTAGGGCTCCGGGTAGGCGGTCCATTGGTCCCAGGACGCTACTGCCGGCCCTCGCCTGCCAGTCGAGGCAAATGCGACCTAACCTTGCGAAGAAGTGTCTCGACTCGAATGGCACGACAGCACACAGCGCCAGTTCCTTTGGCGGGAGCTCGAAGTCCGACGACCGGACAGATCGGATACGAGGAGTCACATCAGCCGTGGCGACGACGACACAGCCCATCTCTGCCCGTGAGGCCACCTTCGCCGACTACTTCGACCGTGTCGTCGACAACATCGAACTGGTCATCCAGGGCAAGCGCGACGTCATCGAGCTGGTACTCCTGTGCCTGGTGTCCGAGGGCCACCTGCTGCTCGAGGACGTCCCCGGTGTCGGCAAGACGTCCCTGGCCAAGTCCCTGGCCACATCGCTGGACGCCAGCTTCGGCCGGGTCCAGTTCACTCCCGACCTGCTGCCGTCCGACGTCGTGGGCATCACCGTGTGGAACCGCGGCGACGGCACCTTCACGTTCCGCCCGGGCCCGATCTTCAACAACGTGGTCCTGGCGGACGAGATCAACCGGGCGTCGCCCAAGACCCAGGCCGCGCTGCTCGAGGCCATGGCCGAGAACCAGGTCACGGTCGACGGTGCCACCTACCCCATGAACCTCCCGTTCATGGTGATCGCCACCCAGAACCCGATCGAGCACGAGGGCACCTATCCCCTGCCCGAGTCCCAGCTCGACCGGTTCTTGATGCGGGTTTCGGTGGGGTACCCGACGCCCGACGCCGAGCTGGAGATCCTCGACACCCACGGCGACCACGATCCCTTCGCCGACATCGGCCCGGTGATCTCGGCCGAGCACATCACCGCGCTGGTCCATGCCGCCCGGGGGGTGCACATGGCACCGGGGATCAAGGCGTACCTGGTCGACCTGGCCAACGCCACCCGACGCAGCCCGCACCTCACGCTGGGCATGTCGCCGCGGGCCACGCTGGCCCTGGCCCGGGTGGCCCGGGCCCGCGCCGCGGCCCAGGGCCGCAGTTACGTGATCCCCGACGACGTCAAGGCGCTGGCCGTCCCGGTGCTGGCCCATCGCTGCATGGCCACGCCCGAGGCCCAGTTCCAGGGAATGGGCCCGGCCGAGGCGTTGGCCCAGATCCTCACCACCGTCACCGTGCCCGGGGGGCACTGACTCGGTGATTAGCGGGAACCCGTAAGGGCGCTGATGCTGACCCGCCAGGGGTGGATGGTGGTGTGGGGCGGTCTGGGGCTGTTGGCGGCCGGACGACTCGTGGGCATCGGCGAGCTGTACGTGTTCGGCGCCGCGGCCTTGCTGCTCGTGGTGGTCGCCGCGATCTACGTGTATCTGACCCGGCTCGATCTCGAGGTCGACCGGCGGGCCTACCCGGCCCGGGTCTACGCCGGCCACACCAGCCGGGTGGAGATCCGGCTCCGCAACCTGCGCCAGGCCGCCAGCCCGACCCTGCGGCTGCGCGACCCGGTGTCCGGAACCGAGGGCGCCGAGCTGCTGGTCCCGCCGCTGGAACGCCGGGCCACCGCCGCGGTCACCTACCGCCTGCCCACCGAGCGGCGCGGCCTCCACCGGATCGGCCCGCTGCAGATCTCCATGGGCGACCCCTTCGGGCTGGTCAACAGCACCACCATCGGCGCCGACCAGATCGAGGTCACAGTGTTCCCCCGGATCGACGACATCCTGCCGGTGCCGTTCACGCTGGGACACGATCCGCTGGCCGGCAAGCTCCAGCCCCACGCCCTGGGCCGCGGCGGCGACGACTTCTACGCCCTGCGGCCCTACGTGGTGGGCGACGATCTCCGCCACATCCACTGGCCGTCGACGGCGCGCCACGACGAGCTGCTGGTCCGCCAGCAGGAGCAGCCCTGGCAGGGCCGCACCACGGTGATGCTGGACGTGCGGCGCGCCACCCACGATCCCGACAGCCTCGAGGTCGCGGTCTCTGCGGCGGCTTCGGTGGTGGCCGCGAACAGCGATCGCAACGACCTCGTCCGGTTGGTGACCACCGACGGCAGCGACTCGGGATTCGCTCTGGGCCGGGTCCACCTCGAATCGATGCTGGAGCACCTGGCCGTGGTCAACGCCTCCAGCTCGGCCAGCCTCCGGGCCATGCTCGAGCTGCTGCAGCGCGACGCCGGTGGCGCCTTGGTGATAATCGTGGCCAATGTGGCCGGCGACGAGCTGAACGCCATCACCCGCATGGGACGGCGCTACGGCTCGCTCACCGTGGTCCACATCACCGGCATCCCCCACCGTGATCCCCGGTCGGCCAACGGCTACGGCCCGGACGGTCGGCGCTCCAACGGCGGGCGACCCCAGCAGTTGGCAATCGATACCCCCGTGGTCGTCGTGAACGAAGCCTCGCCTTTCGACGTCTCATGGAATCAGTTCATGCGTTCGCGGCAGAAGCGCCGAGCCGCCCGGAGCGGGGGGTAGGTCGTGGTCGGTCTCAACGGAACCAGTCCGCAGCGGACCAGCGCCCGGCGACCCATGGCCGGCGACAGCCTTCAGGTCGCCACCGAGGTGTCGCTCGTCGGCGTGACCGCGGCGGCGATCGCCGGCATGCATCTGCTGTTCGCCGACGGTTCCTTCTTCGGAGCCTTGCTCCTACAGGCCCTGATCGCCCATCTGTCCATGGCGGTGCTGCGCCGCATGCGCCTGCGGCTGCTGCCGGCGGCTCTGGTCACCGTGGTCGTCGCCGCCTTCAGCATCACCTGGATCCAGTACCTCGACACCACCTTCGCGCTGCTGCCGTCGCCCGACACCCTGTCGGCGATCAACGCCCACATGAACGAGGCCTGGCGACTGTTCCAGGACGTGCGGGCGCCGGCCCCGGTGGTCCCGGGCTTCATCGTCACGACCAGCATGGCCGTGTGGGTGATCGTGTTCATCGCCGACTGGGGCGCGTTCCGCACCGGCGTGTCCTTCGAGGCGTTGCTGCCTCCGGCCACCCTGTTCCTGTTCGCCGCGGTCCTGGGCGAGCAAGGCGGCACCCGGACCCCGGGCGCGGCGTTGTTCGTGGCTGCCGCCCTGGTGTTCCTGCTCCTCCACCGCACTTGGCGCCAGGAAGGCACCGCCACCTGGGCCGCGGTGAGCCTCCAGCGCGGCCGTTGGTCGATGCTCACGGCCGGCATGGCGCTGGCCGCGATACCGGTGATCGCCAGCGCCCTGGTCGGGCCCAACCTGCCCGGAGCCGACGATCCTCCGGTGGTCCCATGGCGCAAGCTCACCGACGAGGAGCAGGCCCGGGTCGTCATCAGCCCGCTCGTGGACATCCGCAGCCGGCTCGTGACCCAGACCGACACCCAGCTGTTCACCGTTCAGACCGATGATCCGGCCTTCAAGGGGGCGTATTGGCGGATGACCGCGCTGGACGACTTCGACGGCACGATCTGGCGCTCGACGTACGACACCACCGCCGCGGGCGACGACCTGCCGACCTCGGTGGACGACAACAACACCACCACCACGCAGGTAACGCAGACCATCACGATCCAGGCCCTCGACGTCATCTGGCTTCCGGGGGCCTATCAGCCGATCTCGTTCCAGGCCGGAGGCAACTGGGACGCCGATTTCGATCGTGATTCCGGGACGCTGATCGTCGACAAGAAGTCGAAGTCCTCCGACGGCCTCACCTACACCGTCGTCTCCGAGATCCCGACCCCGCAACGCGAAGAGCTGCGCAGCGCCTCACCGAACGTCCCCGGGGAGATCATCGATCGCTACACCGACCTGCCCAAGAAGTTCCCAGCGCAGGTCACGAATCTTGCGGAGCGGCTGACCGCCGACAAGGAGACCGAGTACGACAAGGCGCTGGCGATCATGGACTACCTGCGGAACAGCGGCACGTTCGAATACAACAAGGAGACCGTACGGCCCGGCCACGACGATGAGGCGCTGGTCGACTTCCTCTTCACCTCCCAAGAGGGCTACTGCGAGCAGTTCGCCGGATCCTTTGCTGCCCTGGCCCGCAGCGTCGGGCTGCCGACCCGCGTGGCGGTCGGGTTCACCCCCGGCGAACAGGACCCGCGGGAGCCCACGTTGTGGAAGATCACCGGTCGGCAGGCCCACGCCTGGGCCGAGGTCTACTTCGAGGGCTACGGCTGGGTGATCTTCGATCCCACTCCCGGCCGCGCTCCCACGGGCGCAGAGAGTTGGCTGGGTGTCCAGCCGGCCCAGGAACTGCCCGCCGGGATCCAGACCGGCGACTCGGCACCGTCCGATGCCACGACGCCTGGAGCAACCGACCCCAGCAGCGCTGGGCCTGCGCCCGGTGGTGGCACCCCCGGCGCAGGCAACATCGACACCGGTGGCATCGAGGTGCCGTCACCTCAGCGTGACGAAGGCGGCTCCAACCTGGTGCCCAAGGCCATGGGCAAGGCGGCGCGTCCGCTCGGCTACGGCTTCCTCGGTTACCTGGTCCTGGTTCCGCTCCTCATGGTCGGGGTGCGCTCCTTCCGCCGTCTCCGGGCCCGAGCGCCGGCGGAGAAGGTCGACCTGGCCTGGCGCGAAGCCAACGAAGAGGCGGCCGAGTCCGGGATCAAGCTCAACGACTCGCTGACGGTGGCCGAACGGGCCCTGCGGATGCGGGCCGCGCTCCCCGACCTGGCCCCCCAGATCGACCTGGTGGCACGATGGGTCGAACAGGTGCACTATGCCGAGGCCTCGCCGACCTCCGAGGATGCCACCCTGGCCGCGCAGGCCGCCGCCGAGGTTGTTGCAGCGGCGAACCGCCGCCAGGTCTGGTACGTGCGGTTGCTGCGCTACTTCGACATCCGCCGGCTGATGCCCCGCCCCGACCATGCCCGCCGGTCGGCCCAGAGCGTGGTTCGCACCGCTCTGCGCACCAACTGACTGACCCTGAACTGCTACTGGGGCTCGGGGTCGTCGTCCTCGTCTTCGCGGTGGAAGCGGTCGCGCATGCGCCGGCTGGCTCCGCCCAGCGCTTCACGCAGGCCCGAGGCCCGGACGCTACGGGTCAGCTGGTCGATGCCCGAGCGGCCCAGCTTGCGCAGGTTCCGTTCGAACACCAGCGTGCAGCCCAGCATGAACACGAACCCGGCGAAGGCCAGCCAGTACGAGGTCGCCAGGGTGGCGATGAGGAACGCGGCGCCGACCACGACACCGAACAACGCCCATTTCATGCGGCTGACCGTGTGGCGATAGAGCGTGGTCTCGCTCACCTCGCGCGCGAAGGTGGGGTCCTCCTCGTAGAACCGCTGGGCGATCTCTTGAAGGATCCGTTCTTCGTCCTCGGAAAGCGGCACGCCGAACCCCTTCTCCGCCCGGTCGTCCACGCCGGTGGTTCAAGTGTTCCACAGGCTGCCAGCAACGACAACGCGTCACCGGGACGACTTGCGCATCAATCAACGGCTACTTAGGAAACGACCCTCAAAACAACCTCAGGACGGCCCCCATGCAGCGTTACCCCGACGCTTGATGCGCAAACCGTCATCTCCCAACGAGGATGCCGGACCGATCGCGGCATCGCCGAAACGCTCCCTGATCTGGTCCACGGCGCCGTTCGTGTCGTCGTGCGAGGGCAGCTCGAGCTCGTCGAAGCTGAGCTGGCGCGCCGCGCCGTCGCTGAGTGCGCTGACGCTGACTCCCAACAGCCGGATCCCCGGCGCCACGTCGACGGCGGCGAGCAGATCGCGGGCCGTGCGGGCGATGAGGCTGGTGTCGTCGACCACCGAGGGCAGCGTGAGGGAGCGGGTCATCGTCCGGAAGTCCCCGTAGCGCACCTTCAGGGTGACCGTGCGGCCGGCCAGACCGTTGCGCCGCAGCCGCAGGGCCACCGCGTCGGCCATCCGCACCACCTCCCGGCCGAGCTCGTCTTGGTCGGTCAGGTCGTGGGGGAAGGTCTCCTCGTAGCCCACCGACTTGGGCCGCTGGTCCGGCACGACCGGCCGGCTGTCCACGGCGTGCGAGAGGTCGCTCAGGTGACGACCGTGGGCCGCGCCGAGGGTCCGGACCAGCGTGTCGACCGGGAGTCCGGCGATGTCGCCCACGGTGTGGACCCCGAGACGCTCGAGCCGCTCCCAGGTCTTCGGCCCGACTCCCCAAAGGGCCCGCGCCGGCAAGGGGTGGAGGAAGTCTCGCTCCCCGCCCGGTGGTACGACCCGGATTCCCTCGCCCGGCTCGACCCGGCCGCCCCGGATGCGAGGCTTGGCCGCCTCCGAGGCCAGCTTGGCCACCAGCTTCGACGTGGCCACCCCGACCGAGCAGGTGAGCTGCTCGGTCTGTTGGATCTCGCCGCGTAGCCATCGGGCGATGGTCGGCCCGTCCCCCACTGCCCGCCGGGCCCCGGTCACGTCGAGGAACGCCTCGTCGAGGCTGATGGGCTCGACCAGCGGCGTGACCGAGCGGAAGATCGCCATCACCCGTTCGCTCACCGCGGCGTAGCGGTCGTGGTCACCGGCCAGGAACACGGCGTGCGGGCAGAGGCGGCGGGCCCGGGCCGTGGGCATGGCCGAGAACACGCCGTGCACCCGGGCCTCGTAGTTCGCCGCCGCCACGACACCGCGGTTGCCGAGTCCGGCCACGACCACCGGCTGGCCACGGAGCTCGGGGTGGCGCAGCAGCTCCACCGAGACGAAGAACGCATCCATGTCCACGTGGAGGATGGTTCCCCTCATCCCCCGGCCGTCCTAGTCCAGGCTGGTGACGACCGCGGTGGCCGGGTCCTTGCCGGTCACGTGGTAGCGGAAGGTCCGGGGCAGCCAGCTCCCCGCTACCACTCCCGTTCCCGTGCCGGTGCCGCCGTTGCCGACGTGGGCCTCGAGCCAGGTGACGACCGGCTCACGGACCCAGGGATGCCCGGCGAGGAGACGTTCGCCACAGCCTGCCGGATCGACCCAGGCAGCCTCGACCACGATCCCGTCGGGGTCGCCCAGACGCAGCTCGCCCCGGTAGGCCAGGGCCAGGTGGGCCTCGACCTTGAGGCGCCAGCCCATGTCGGGGGCCTCGACATGGACCTCGTAGACCGGTCCGTCCCACTTGTCGACCTCGACGCCGGTCTCCTCGACCACCTCACGGGTCAGACCGGCCACCATGGACTCGGTCGGCTCGATGACGCCGCCCGGGGGGCTCCAATCGTGGGATCCGTTGCGCCGCCGGTTGCGGACCAGGAGCAGACCGGCGTCCCCCAGGATCAACCCACCGGCGACGGTCCAGTCCCGCATGTAACCCGACACCAGCCCAGTCTGGCATCATCGCCCACCATGTCCGACGGCCCGGCCCCGCCCCCGCCCGACAGCGACTACGCCCCCAACGCCTTGCCACCGGTGGGCGCCCGGGTGCTGGCCTTCGTGTCGATACTGGTGGCCGGATTCTGCGGCGGCGTCATCGGCTTCGCCTTCGTCGACCTGCAGTGCTCGGGCGACTGCGGAACGCAGTCGGGCATCGGAGCCCTGATCGGCGCCATCATCGGCGCCGGCGGTGTAGCCGTCGTAGCCACCCTGGCCCTACGGGCCATGGGTGAATGGCGCTCCCGCCCCCAAAACCCCGACTGACCCAACGGAACCTCCACTCCGCCCCGGTTCCTCCCCCCGTCGGGCTGTCGTTCGCCCACCGGCTCACTCCGCGGGGACGGGTCCTCGCTGCGCTCCGGTCCCGTCAGAACACCGTTCACCTGGCGGCTCACTCGCATGGTCGGCGCTGCGCTGCGGTCCTGGGGTCGGCGGGGTTCTCGTTCGCCTGACGGCTCACTCCGTCGGCGGGTCTCGTGGCTGGGTGTTGTGGTCGTTGCCGGGTTCGGCGAAGTGGTGGGTGGAGCTCGCCGGAGGAGTCGGCGGCGGTCGCCGTGGTCAGGGCCCAGGACCGGGGGATCCGCAGCGAAAGAAACGAAATGGGTTCAGGGGTGTCTTCCCCGGTTTCTCAAGGTTTCTGCGGGCCCGGGGTCTGGGGGTCCGAAAGTGTCAGACCTCCTGAGGATGATGGGGGCATGGGTGCGCCACGAGGCGCTGTCTACCGGGTGGGGTGAAAGGACCCGCGGGCGGTCTGTCGCAGCAGGCTGCGTGAAGTTGGAGGCAGCCTGGCCTTGGAGACGCAGGGCTGGGTGGCAAGCGGCCTCGACAACGCCGGGTCGTGCTGGTACTGCCAGACGGTGCGGGCCTGGCTAACGAGACGGAGAGGTGTACGACACAGAAACCGGTTATTGAACCCCCTCAAGCCATCGACCGGCCCGAAATCTGGTGGATAGGGGCCGGGTGGCGGTGCACGCCTCTTCGGAGGCGACTCCCAAGACCGGTGCACATGAGCTGGTCCGGAGGCCACGGTGAATGTCTGCGGCGTAGCCGTCGCGAGGCCGCAGGGGGAAAGCCGGACGCCGATCCCGTCGAACGGTTGACAGTGAACGTGGGAACCACCTTCGGGTCCCCGACCTGCCGGTCTGCCAGACCGGTGGAGGGAAGGCTCGTCGTCGGCTGACGGCCCGGGGGTGGGGCGGGGCTCTCGTAGTAGTCCGAGCACAGGAAAGCCGTGTACATGGCGAAGGAGAGCAGCGAGTCCGCAGGTTTCGGGACTGCCATAACAGGAGGTCATCGGTGAACACCGATGCGCAGGGACCACAGGACCGGCCTCGGCTGGCCTCGAAGTTCCAGGTACTGCATATCCAGACCAAGTTGCACCGTTGGGCAACGACCGATCCTGGTCGTCGGTTCGACGATCTCTACAACCTTGTCTATGACCCCGATGTCCTCGCCGAGGCGTGGCGTCGGGTGCGCGGCAACCGAGGGGGCCGATCGGCGGGCGTGGACGGCAACACCGCCCACGCCATCGAGACCGGCCGGGGCGTGGAGGCATTCCTTGCCGACATACGGGCCGAACTGAAGACCCGCACGTTCCGCCCGTTGCCTGTGCGGGAACGGATGATCCCCAAACCCGGTGGCAAGCGCCGCCGGTTAGGGATCCCGACCGTGCGGGACCGGGTGGTCCAGGCCGCTCTCAAAATGAGGCTCTTGTGACCTATCCGTGGGTCGAGTTTCGCGGCTCGGTGACGCCATGGGCTGCTCTCGGTGGCTAAATGACGCTTCGAGGGAAGGGCGGCGGTCAAACGAGCTGGCCCGGAACGGTCTTTGTGGCTCAACCCGATGCCGGGAACACGTTGGGTCGTCGGGGACCGGCGTCCAGGAACTCTTTGAACGTTTTTGGTTGGTAGGCAACCAAAAACGTTCAAAGAGCGATGGAACAAGCCGCTCCGCCACCATCCCTCGGAGCGTCGTGTCACCGGCGAAGCCCGCGCCCCACGTGAGCATCCAACCGAACTCGACCGACAGATCACCCACGGATAGGTCACAAGAGCCACAATGACCCCTCAGGAGGGACCAATGCCACACACGATCACTCCACACATCGTGGTTCGCGATCCCGAGCGTGCCCTCGCCTGGTACGCGGAGGTCTTCGACGCCAAGGAATGCAGCCGCATCCCGCTACCCGGCGGCAAGATCATGGCCATCGAGGTCGCCATCGGCGACTCGACCGTCATGGTCGCCGACGAGTTCCCGGACGCCGGCATCGTCTCACCGCTGACCCTCGGCGGCACCTACGGCGCACTCGTGATCGCCACCGACGACGCGGACATGGTCTGGGAACGGGCGCTGGCTGCCGGCGCTGAGGTGTTCCATCCACTCGGGGACACCTTCTGGGGCGAGCGTTTCGGTCAGGTCATCGACCCGTTCGGCCATCGCTGGGGCGTCGCCCAGCATCTCAGAGACGTCCCCCACGACGAGATCGTCAAAGCCGCCGCAGAAGCCTTCGGCGGAACCGCCTCATAGTCGGATCAGCAGGTGGCCAGGACGTTCTGGAGGGCGTCGTGCTCGGACAGGTCGATCGTCAGCTGCCATGCCGCCTTCTGCGTGATCCAGGCATCCGTGTAGCGGCACCAGGCGTCTCGGTTCGGCGGCATCCATTCGGCGGGATCTCGGTCGGACTTCGATTGATTCATCGCGGCGGTCACCGCGATGAGGGCGTCGGGTCGAACCGTGTCGTTGGCGAACTGCGCCCGCTGCTCAGGCGGCCACGCGTTGGCGCCGGAATCCCAGGCCTCGGCCAAGGGCACCATGTGATCGATCTCCAGCTCCTGGAGGTTGGGTGTGCTGTAACCGTCATAGAGGCTCAACCACTCTCCCCCGACAACCGTGCACCCGTCGGCGCCTCGCGTGACGGGCACCTGCGACTCCTCGGCCAGCACCTGGTTGCGCACGTCGCAGCCGTCGGGGCCGACAAGCCAGCCCCCTCCGAACGCCTCGCGTTCGTAGCCCTCCCGGCTGACCTCACCGGTTACGGCGAGCGTGGCGAGCAAGTCGGCCGCCGAATGGTCGCCGTCCGCCGGCTCGACCGGTGGCGTCGACTCTTGTGGGATCGCCGGACCGTCGCTCGCCTCGCCCTGAGAGCGGCGGATGGCGATGAAGCCGACCACCAGCAGCACCACTATCACCAACGCTTGGAGCCCGCTGATCGAGCGCCGCGAGCGCCGGGATCGCTTCCGCCCAGACCGCCGCCGTGACCTCGCCATGACCTCCGGCTCCCCCCGGTGACACCGTTAGGTGGACGTCGCCGGATCCCTCTACACGCGGGCGCCGCGTCGGCGGGTGATGAAACCGCGTGGTTGCAGCAGCCTGTAGACGATGAGGGCGGCGATCGCGCCGAGGATCGAACCCAGTAGGCCCGCGGCGCTGAACTCGTCGAGGGTGCGGTCGGTGAGGACTACGGCGACCACACCGCCGATGATCGACCCAACCAGGCCGAGAACCAACGTGCCTCCCAGCCCCAGGGTGTCGCGACCCGGCACGACGAGGCGGGCAACTGCGCCGGCGATGAGCCCGATGACCAACAAAGCGATGAATCCCACGGTGTGCCTCCAGGGCGTGACCTTGTGTGGACTAGGTCTTCCCGCTGGCGTCGGCCTTCAGACTCCGCTTCACGCCCCGCGGTCGTGGCTGATCAGGATGTTTCGCCGACGTATCGCCGATGGGCGACGCCGTAGGGATGGGGGTCACCCACCGATACACCTGAACTCAGATACATGTAATCAGTTTCAAGAATCGAATCTTCCTACGAAGCCTTCGCAGGAGGTGGACGGTCGAAGGCGGAGGCAGCCAGCCTGCCTTCGATGACGTCGCGGGCCACGTCGACGAGCCGCAGGTTGTGATGGCGGGCGTGGTTGCGCAGTGTGGTGAAGGCCTGTTCCATGTCGACACCGGATCGTTCGGCGAGCATGCCTTTGGCTTGCTCGATGACGATGCGGCTGTTGAGCGCGATGTTGAGTTGTTCGTTGATGACCTGGGCCTCGTGGGTGGCGCGGTGTTGGAGGATGGCGATGGTGGCGACATCAGCCATGGCTTGGGCGGCTTCGATGTCCGCTGGTCGCATCTCGCCCTGGTGGGTGCGGAACAGGTTGAGGGCGCCGATCACCGTGCCGCGCAGACGCATCGGCAAGGCGTGCACGGAGGAGAAGCCGGCGGCGACCGCTTCGGCCGCGAAGTACGGCCAGCGTTCGTGCGCCGTGTCGAGGTCCTCGTTCAGGACCGGCTCGCCGGTGCGGTAGCAGTCCAGACAGGGGCCATCCCGGGATTGGAGCTCGAAGAGCTCCAGCAGTCGCATGGTCTCACTGGACGAGGCCATCACCCGGAGGTCACCGTCCGGCGCGACCAGCATGAGTCCGGCCGCTGCGACGTCGAGCACGTCGACGCAACTGTCCGTGAGTAGGGTCAAAAGCTCGACCACGTCGAAGTCGGCAACAAGGGTGTCGGCCAATTCCACGAGTCTTTTGGCAAGCATCGTTTCTCTGGGCATCGGCCCTCCTGTCACCTCGGCCCCGGTGAGGTGGCCGTCCCTGGTCCCGGAGCGCGACCCGTCTCCCAGAGTAGGACCGTCGTCATCCGGCCGTGGCGGCTTTCCCGGGAGTTGCGGTGTCACTGCTCGGAGTCCGTCTCGCCGCTTGCGGCATCGAAGCGCAGCTTCCTGGCCACCACGTCTGTGCCCACCTCGGCGAGGGGCCGGTCGATGGCGAAGGCATGGGCCCGCAGCCGGATGAGGGCTTGGCCGACGCTGACCTCGAGCTGGGCCGCGACCATGCCGGAGGCCTGGTGCACCACGTATTGGAAATCGGCGCCCTCTTCCAACGCGGCGGCCAGTTTCCCGGGCGGAGCGTTCGCCTGGAGGACGAGGACGGCTTGGGCCGCGACGTCGGCCATGACCAGCGCGTCGGCGTGCTGGTCATCGCTGAGCGGGCCTGGCCGGTCGCAGTACAGGTTGAGGGCGCCGAGGCGGACCGCCCCGACCTGGAGAGGGAAGCCGAACACGGCTCGCACGCCCGCCCTGATGGCGGGGCCGCTGAAACCGAGCCACCGCGGCGTGCGCGGCTGGGCCAGGTCCGGCTCGAGCGCGGGCCGGTCATGGCGGTAGGCGTCCACGCAGGGTCCCTCTCCGAGGGTGTACTGCAGTTGCTCGATGAGGGCGCTCACCTTGTTGGTGGTGCACACCGAGCCCTGGGGCATGTCACCTGACATGAGCATGATCCCGGCGCCGCTCATCCCGGTGACGTCGGCGGAGACATCGCACAGTCGCTGTGTTCCCAGTTCGGGGGTACCGCGGCCGACCAGTCGGCTGAGGATCCGCAGGCGCCGTTGGCCCGCCACAGGTCACGGCGTCCCAAGACCGGCCACGGTTACGGTGAACGCGGCGGCTGCGTGATCGGCGATCGCCGACGGCACCTTCGCGGGCACCGTTACCCAGCTGAGAAGCGCATCACCGGCTCCCGTCCCGGGATCGAGGAGATCGGCGTCGCCGCACAGCTCCAGGACGCGCCGGGCTCTCCTCGAAGGGGATCGCAGCACCAACGACCGCGTCTGCATCCGCAGAAGTTCCCGAGCCCGAAGCAGGACGCCGACGGTTGCCGCGGCCATGAACTCCACCTCGCTCAAGTCCACCACAACATCGGCGTCGTCGGCCCCGATCGCCCGTGCCAGCGTCTCCGACAGCTCGCTTGCGGTCGAGATGTCGTGCTCGCCGTCAAGTCTGATGAGGGTGGTCGGGGGGTCACGTCGACCGAACGGGTTCAGACTTCGACGAGTGACGGTCATTGACAACGACTCGGTGGGAGGCATGGCACTCTCCTGGTTTCAGGCGCTTCGAATGATGCGCTACCAGGGTCTGGAGCACCGCTCCCGAGTCAGCCGAGCTGGCCCGACACGTAGGGCTCTTGTCGTGTCACGGTCACCGTACACGCCTCGACTCCCCGCGGCCTCAGGTTGTTTCGGGCTCTTCACGACGTCTGCGTGTCCACCAACGGGACCGGTGGGTCGGTTCGGCAGTGAGTGAGGTCTCGAGGACGTCGTGGCGGTCGATGAGGGTGGACCCGAAGGCTTGGAGGATGGCGGCAGCCGGCAGCGCGAGCACTGCTCCGACGGGGCCGAGCAGCGCTGCTCCGGTGATGACGGTGCCGAACGCGACGGCGGGGTGGAGCTCCATGGTGCGGGCAGTGATGCGGGGTGCGAGGAAGTAGTTCTCGACTTGCTGGTAGGCCACGACGAAGCCGAGGGTCAGGGCGCCGTCGACCGGGTCGTTGAGGAGAGCAACGAGGACGGCCATCAGTCCCGCGAGGTAGGTGCCGATGACGGGCACGAACTGGGAGACGACGCCGACCCACAGGGCAAGCGGTACGGGGTAGGGGACGCCGATGATGGTCAGGAAGATCCAGGCGGTGAAGGCGGAGACTGCTGCAAGCAGGGCTCGGGAGTAGATGTAGCCGCCGGTCTTGTCGATCGCGAGCTCCCATGTGCGCAGCACCTGGTCCTGACGGTGGGCGGGCAACACCGACAGGATCGTTCGCCGCAGCCGAGGGCCGTCGGCCACCAGGTACCAGGTGAACAGCGCGACCGTGAAGACCTGGAACACGCCACCGACGACGCTGAGGCCGAAGCCGACGGCGTTCTGGGCGACGCGGTTGCCGACGTCACGTAGCGGTCCTCGGGCGTCGGTGAGGTCGTCGACGAGCTTGTCGGTGTCGATGTTGGTGTCGAACTTGTCGTTGACCCAGCGCTCGATGTCCTTGAGGTAGTCGGGGGCCGAGTCGACGAAGGTGGTGAGCTGGCGGAAGAGGACCGTGGCGATGGCAGCCAGGAACGCCAGGCTGACCACAGCCACCGCGAGGAACACGACCCACGTGGCGGTTCCTCGTCGCCATCCCCTGGCCGTGAGCCAGTTGACGGCGGGTTCGATGGCGAAAGACAGGAACAGCGAGACCAGCAGCGTGATGAGCAGGCTCCGCAGCTCGGCCAGTAGCCAGCGCGCCAGGAGGAACGCGGCGGCCCCGGCGAAGAACATCACGATGGCCCGTGGTACCCACTTCGGCATGGCGTCGGGATCCCGTGCTGGCGCGGGCTCGACACCGTCCGATGGCGACAGGTTGGGCTGTTCCGCCGCCGCGGTCATCGGGCTATCTCCCAGCTCGTCGGGCACGGGCGACGTTCAGCGCCGCGCCGTAGAGGATGAGCTGACTGAAAATCCCCAGCCACACCAGCAGGAGCACCACGGACACCAGCGAGCGGGGCAGCGTCTCGATGCCGCTGGAGCGGTCGGCCCACAAGGCGAAGCCGCGCTTGAGCAGCTCGGCCCCAACCGTCGCGAACGCCGCGCCGGGCAGCTGGCTGCGCCACGTGAGTGGGCGGGCCGGCAGTAGCCGGTACAGCAGGATCACCACGACGAACAGAGCCAGGGGAGCGGCGAGGACATCGAGCAGCGCGATGACCCACCCTGCGTTGCTGCCCCACGCAACCTGGGCCAGATACTCGGCCGACAAGCTGAGACCCACCGACGACACCAGGACCGTCGCCAGCAGAACCACAGCGCCGATGTTCACCAGCTTCTGGCCGACCGGATTGCGCCCGGTCGGCACATCCCACATGCGGTTCAGACACGCGGTCAAGGCCCCGATGAACCCACTTCCCGCATAGGCCAAGGTCGCCAAACCGACCAGCCCGACCGTCAACCGCGCTCCGATGATCTGATCGAGCACCTCCCCGCCGTTGGCGTTCGGGAAGGCCGTCTCGACCGCCTGGACCACGGCGTGGCGCACGTCGAGATCGAAGCGGGCCAAGGTGGCGATGACCACGCCGCTGCACATGAGCAACGGCAACACCGACAAGAACGTGTAGTACGCCATGCTCCCCGACAGGAGCGCTCCCTGGGCCTCCGAGAAGATCTGGATGACCGCCCACGGCCCGCGAGTGAAGCGGTTGTGCTCGAGCCACCCATAGAGGACGCCCACCCGACGCTCGATCCGCTCCTCCACCCGAGACGCGATCGCCGAGATCGACCGGGCCGGTCGACGCCACCCGGTCGGACGCGGTGCATCGAGCGAAAGGCGCACACGACATGAGTTCCCCGTCCCCCGCCCCGCAACCCGAGGCTGTCGGTGGCTCGGGAATCAGCAGAACCGGCGTTCGGCTTCGAAGGGGTTGACGGGGATGCGCAGGGAGGTGCGGTCGACGGCGCCGAACAGGTTGTTCACGAAACGGCCCGGTGTCATCGGGTCGTCGACCGCCTCGACCAGCTCGGCCAACTTGCCGCACGCCAGGGCACGGCGGGCTGCAGCGACGTCGGCCGCTGGGTCCTCCCCGGTGCCGAAGCGAGCCTCCAACCAGAACCACTCCATGCGCTTCTCATGCCCCGCACGGCCGGGCGGGCCGGCGGCCATGTGTGACCCGATCGGCTCGGCCAAAGCGAAGTCGTCGGCCACATGGGTTCCCCACAACCGCACCGACACCATGCCGACGACCCCGGAGACGATGATGGGCCGGTCGGCCGGCACTGCCCGGCCCGACAGGACCGCCACCATCTGGCCCGGCACCGCCTCGCGGCTCCAAAAACTCCCACCCACCACCGCGAAGTCATCAAGGGTGACGGGATCCGGGTTGCCGGTCCGCTCCACGAAGGCGGCCCGCAGGTCGCCGAAGTAGAAGGCCTCGACCTGAGTGCGGGGCTCGTAGGGCGGCTGAGCTGAGCTGAAGATCACCCAGGCCCCGGCTGCGGCCAGCAGCGCCCCCTGGAGGAAGCGACGTGGTGGCATTGGCACCGCGGCACCCGGGAGCAACACGGTGAACGTGGCCGGGAGAAGCAGGCGGGCGAAGATGAAGTCGCCGCCTACACGCATGACGTAGAGCGCGTGCAACAGCCCGCCCAGCACCGGGGCCAGCGCAACGATCGTGTGTCGGAGCGAGGGCCTGGATCGCCACGCAAAGATCAGCACGACTGCGGCGATCACCACCAGCGGTACGAGAAGCAAGGTGATGTCGAGGTACGCGTCCACATACAGACGACCGCGTCCCCAGAGCGCTCGCCCGGCCTCCTTGGCGAGGGCTGTGTTCGGCACGAGCATCCCGAAGTAGCCCATCCGGAAGATCTGGTACCCGACCGGTAGGGCGAGGCCGGCCGCGAGTCCCAACACCGCGCCACGACGCGTGCGCTGCGAGGCGACCGTGTACGAGATCGCGAAGACCAGCGTGAAGATCGCGAAGTCCGGCCGGACGAGCGGTCCCAGGCCGATGAGCACCGAGGCCCACAACGGTCGGTGCAGCGCCGGCGGCTCACCGTCGAGACGGCGGACCGTGACCCACCAGCACCCGCCCAGCCAGGCGAAGCACAGTCCTGTCTCGAAACCCGAGCTGGCGAAGTCCCACATTGCCGGGAGCGCAATTAGCACCAGCACACCCAGCGGGATCGAGGCCTGTCGGCCGAGACTGCTCCACCACCGACGCGCCCCCAGGATCGCCAGAGCGATACCGAGCGAGGCCAGGGCGATGCCGACGAGCACCGCGACCCAGGCCGGGTCCATGAACCACAACGGGATCCGGGCCAGGGACAACACCGCGATCCAGGCGGGACTGGTCGCCGCCTCCGCTCGCTCTCCCACGTTGAACACCGGACCGTGCCCATGCAACACGTTGTGGACGATCCGCAGGTTGATGTAGCCGTCGTCGGACATCCACCGGCGATTCCACGCCAACACCACGAAACACATCACCGGCAACCACACCCCGAGCAAAACCCCGACACTCGGAATGCGGGCCCGCCGCGGCCACCACATCCCCATCAAAAGAACAACGCACAACCCGGCTCAGCGGTTTACCGGGAGTCCGTGATCGTGTCGCGTCCTCCTCGAGGACGCGACGCCGACGACGGTACCGGCCGCGCATCGGCAAGGACTACGGAGTCGAACAGCGTCCGTCGAGGTCAGAGGGCCTCGAATGAGTGCCGCAAACGCGGCCTGACGAGGCACGAGATCGGTACTGGATGCCGATGACGGCTCGCCCGGTTTGTGGTCCCGTCAGATCAAGCCTCCCCGTCGAGAGGCGGAACACGGAGGTGGATGGATGGGACTCAAGGCGCGGGCTGGAATGGTCACGCTGCTCCTGCTGGTCGGCGCCGCAGCATGCGGCGACGACGACGCGGACGGAACGGCAGGAGCGGGTCCCGCCAACGGTCCGGGCGGTGCCAAGCCTGGAAACGCCGGGGGCGGCGAGAGCTCGGACGGCGATGCGTGCTCCTTGCTCGAGGTGCAGGAGATCGAGGCGGAGTTCGGTGACCGTGGGGCGGTGGCCGACGGCGAGGTGCTCGGCTTCAGCTGTTCCTGGGAGGTCGGTGACGTGGCGGACGAGGGCTATGGGGCCGTGGCGGTGACCAGCGCGCTCGGAAACCCTTCCGCCGAGCAGGCATTGGCAGAAATACACGAGATCTCCAGCAACCAGGTCGAGGTCGACGGGATCGGTGACCAGGCCTTCCTGGGCTCCGACAGCTTGTGGTTCCGCTCCGGCGACCAGGTCCTCTCCGTGTCGGGGTCCTTCATCACCGAAGTCGACGGGATGCAGGAGAAGCTGACGTCGCTCGCTCAGCACATGCTCGACCGCCTCTGAGTCACATGAGCG
>DASXTK010000292.1:0-6697 GCA_036505485.1 Acidimicrobiales bacterium | reverse complement strand
CCCCGATGGCGCTGACCACATAGCGGGCGGTGATCTCCGCTCCTGTTGTGATCTCCAACCGCCACAGGTGGAGCTCGTCGTCCCAGGTGCGCTGGACGACCTCGTGGCTGAGGCGCACGTGGGGAAGGAGGTCGTAGCGGTCGGCCACACCGTCGACATAGGCCTTGACCTCGGATCCCGGGGCGAACGCCCGGCTCCAGTCGGGGTTCAGCTCGTAGCTGAACTGGTAGGCCTGGGCCGGGACGTCGACCGCGATGCCGGGGTAGGTGTTGTCCCGCCAGGTGCCGCCGACGTCGTCGGCCCGTTCCAGCAGCACGAAGTCGGTGATGCCGGCCCGACGCAGGGCGATGGCCATGCCGAGGCCGCCCAGTCCGGCGCCGATGATCGCCACCTCGTGATCGGGAGCCATGTCCGCCATCCCCTCGGGTCGGGTTACCCCGGCTCGCCTGGGACGACGAGGCCGCCCAGCGACTTGACCAGGTCGCGCACCGCGGCGTGCTGGCCGTGGCGGTCGCCGTCGACGATGGTCTGTAGCGCCAGCCCGGCCAGCAGGGCCAAGGTGGCGTGGACCAACTGCTCGGCCGCGGGGTTCTCGGCGATGTGCGGGAACAGCTCGATGAATACCTCGTAGACCGCCGCGCTGAACTGGCTCGGACCGTCGGCCAGCACCTCGCGAAGCTCCGGATCGGTTCGGGCGGCCATGATCAGCTCCAGGAAGGCCACGAACGTCGGTCCCTCGTAGTACGACCACAGCAGGTCGAGGGCGTGGGCCAGGGTCCGCTTGCGGGGTGGCAGGGCCAGGAAGATGGCCCGGAACTCGACCGACCCTTGCTCGAGCAGACGCTCGGCCGCGGCCACCACCAGCGCGGTCCGGGTCGGGAAGTGGTGGGCCAACGCTCCCCGGGACACCCCGGCCCGCCGCACGACGTCGTTGGTGGACATGGCGCCGTAGCCCTTCTCGACCAGGCACTCGATGGTGGCGTCCAACAACCGGCCCCGCATGGCATCGACCCGCTCCCGCTGGGTCCTCCGGTCGGTTGTTACGGCCACGAGCCCACCGTACGCGCCTCAGATACAGACAGGCAAGCCTGCCGGTATGTTGTGCTTGATTGCAGCGTCGCGACCGGTCGCCCAAGCTGCGGGCCATGAGCAACGCGGACGGACAGCGGCTGGTGGTGGAGCGGGACGGACCGGTGGTGCGGGTGTGGTTGGCCCGACCCGAGAAGCGCAACGCCCTCGACACCCCGACCCTGGAGGAGCTCATCGCCCTGTACCGCTCCTTCGAGACCGACTTCGAGGTGCGGGTGGTGGTGCTGGGCGGTCAGGGTCCGGCGTTCTCAGCCGGAGCGGATCGCAGCGCGCCACCCGGTTCGGAGCACGTGGCCCGCTCGGGTGGCGCCGGGGCGCGGCAGCGCCGCTGGTGGTCGCAGCTCGGTCGGCGGGCCGTGGCCGCCATCGCCGACGCCGAGGTGGTGACGATCGCCCGGCTGCACGGCTACGTCCTGGGTGGCGGGCTGTGCCTGGCCTTGGCCTGCGACTTCCGCATCGCCGCCTCCGACGCCCAGCTGGCCCTGCCCGAGGTGGACCTGGGTCTCCCCCTCACGTGGGGTGGCACCGCCCGCTTGGTGCACGAGGTCGGCGCCGCCCGGGCCCGAGAGCTGATCCTGCTCACCGACCGGGTCGACGGTGCTCAGGCTGCGGCCTGGGGGCTGGTTCATCGAGCCGTGCCGTCGGATCAGCTCGATGCCGTGGTCGATGATTGGGCCACGCGGCTGGCGGCCAAGCCCGAGGGTGCGGTCCACATGGCCAAGACCCAGCTCCGGGCCCTGGCCCGCCAGTCCGGCCTCGGCGACACCACCGAGACGGACGGCGACCTGATCCTCAGCGCAGGGTCGAGCCTGTTCCTGCAGCCTTGACGGCGTAGCGGGTACGGCCCCGCCACCGAAGCTGAGACAGAAAAGCCGCATAGAGCGGCTTTTCTGTCTCAGTTTCGGCTGACGCCGGGGGTTAGTCGGTGGTGCGGGAGCGGTAGCGGTGGAGGGTCAGGGGGACGACGACCGCTAGGACTGCGGCGCAGTACATCAAGGCCGCGGCGACGGGGTGGTCGAGGGGCCAGGTGTGCTTGGTGAGGGGGGCCACGGGGTTGCCGAACAGCTCCCGGACCGCTCCTATCACGACGCTCACCGGGTTCCACGACGCCACCGTCTGCAGGACGTTGGGCAGCGAGTCGATCGGCACGAAGGCGCTGCTCAGGAATGTCAGCGGGAAGATCACCGTGAAGGCGATGCCCATCACCGCATCGGGCGAGCGGACCATCAGCCCGACCAGCGTGCCGACCCAGATCATGGCCGAGGCGAACAGCAGCAACAGCACCGAGACCATGCCGAGGTGGAGGACATCCGCATCAGTGCGCCACCCCACGATCAGCCCGGCGCCGAGCAGCACTACGGTGGCCAACGCCATCCCGGCCAGCTCCGAGAGGTAGTGCCCGAACAGATAGGCGGTGCGAGACGACGGCAGGGACCGGAACCGGTCGATCACGCCGTCGGTCAGATCAGTGGCGATGGTGGTGGCCGGTCCGGTCATGCCGAAAGCCATCGACTGAATCAGGATCCCGCCGATGATGTACTCGCGGTAGCTGCCGCCGGGCACGTTGATGGCGCCGCTGAACACGTAGGCGAACAGCAGCACGAACATGAGCGGCTGCACCGTGACGTCGATCAACTTCTCGGGGATCTGGCGGATGTGCTCCAGGTTCCGCCCGGCAAACACCAGGCTGTCGCTCCAGAAGCTGCGGAACCGGGCCGGCCCCCGGGTCAGGTCGATGACAGCGCCGGGGCTCGGCGGCATCTCGGTCACGATCGCGGTCACGGGATCACCTCTTCTGAAGGGTTGTCACGGTCGGTCAGGGTGAGGAACACGTCGTCGAGGGTGGACTGGCGGCGGTTCAGGTCGATGGCGTCGATCCCCGCGGCGTCCAGCGCCCGCATCACGTCCATCAGCCGCACGCCCTCCCGTACCGGAACGGTCACGGCCAACTCCTCGATGTCGTAGGTCGGCGGCTTCGAGGCGAAGGGTTCGGCGGCCTCGCCGGCGGCGATCATGTCGGTCCGGGACGCCACCTTGATGTCGATCCGCTCGCTGCCGATCCTGGTCTTGAGCTCGGCCGGCGTGCCGTGGGCGACGGTGTAGCCGTGGTCGAGCACCACGATCTCGTCAGCCAGTCGGTCGGCTTCCTCCAGGTACTGGGTGGTGAGGATCACCGTGGTGCCCTCGCGCACCAGGTCCTGCAGGGTGTTCCACAGATCGTTCCGACTGCGGGGATCGAGCCCGGTGGTCGGCTCGTCGAGGAACAGCACCCGGGGCCGGGACACCAGGGTGGCGGCCAGATCGAGCCGGCGCCGCATGCCCCCGGAGAAGGTCTTCACCAGCCGGGTCGACGCGTCGGCCAGGTCCAGTAGCTCCAGCAACTCATCGGCCCGGCGGCGAGCGGCACCGGTGGACAGATGGTGAAGGCGCCCGACCATGACCAGGTTGGCCCGGGCGGTGAGCAGCCCGTCGACGGTGGCTTCCTGGGCGGCCACGCCGATCACTCGCCGCACCGCGACCGGATCGCGGGCCACGTCGATTCCAGCCACCCAGGCGGCGCCGGTGGTCGCCGTGCTCAACGTGGTGAGGATGCGGATGGCAGTGGTCTTGCCCGCCCCGTTGTGTCCCAGCAGCCCAAGCACGGTGCCGGGGGCGACGTCGAGGTCGAGGTCCCGCAAGGCCCAGAGATCCCCGAACCGCTTGCCCAGCCCTTGGGCCAGGACCCCTTCTGATGCCGACGATGCGAGTGACTCGACGACATCGAGCGACGCGGCTTGTGTGTCGATCGTATGGCGTACCAGTGTGTCGTACATAGTACGAGTAACGTTAGCAGTACGATGTACGAAGTGGCAATGGATAAACGCGACAAGTTGTCCCGAGTGGTCTCGGCGGCCGAGAAGAAGTCCGAGCAGGCCGCTCGCCAGGCCGAGAAGGCGGCGCGGCGCGTCGAGAAGCTGGCCAGCAAGGCGTCCAGGCACGCCGAGAACCTCGATCGGCTGGCCTCGCACCTCGACGCCCTGGAGGTGTGGACCCGCGGCGAGTCCCGGACGCGCCAGCCCCGCTTCACCCGGGACCAGATCGCCAAGGCTGCGGTCCGGGTGGCCGACGCCGAGGGGTTCGCCGCCCTGTCCATGCGTCGGCTGGCCGCCGAGCTCGAGGCCGGGACCATGACCCTCTACCACTACATCCGCACCAAGGACGAGCTGCTGACCCTGGTCACCGATGCGGTCATGGGCGAGGTGGTGGTCCCCGACGACGAGCCCCTACCGGCCGACTGGAAGGCGGCGATCACCGTCATCGCCCGGCGGACGAAGCAGGCGCTGCTGGGTCACCCGTGGATGCTGGAGATCTCCGACGACCCGCCGATCGGTCCCAACAGCGTGCGGCACTTCGACCAGACGCTCGAGGCGGTGGCCTCGCTGGATCTGGGGCTGGCCGAGAAGCTCGACATCGTGACCGCGGTCGACGAGTACGTGTTCGGTCACTGCTTCCACGCCCGCGAGTCCCAGCAGATCGATTTCGCCGACGACATGAAGGACTACGTCAACGGTCTCGTGGCCTCCGGCGAGTATCCCCAGCTGGCCGCCCTCGCCGACCACCACGGCTACGACGAGCTGTGGGAGATCGTGGGAACGAGCATGCACGACGCCAGCAGGTTCGATCGCAACCTGGCCCGGCTGCTCCAGGGCATCGAGGCCGACCTGCCCCCCAACCCTTGACGATTGGCGGAAAGGTCGTTAAACGACTCCTCGCGGGCTCGTGTGGAACGAGGATCCATGACCACCGCATTGCAAGATCGGAAGATCGATCGGGCCTTCGGCTATCTGGACGTCGACGACGACGGTCTCATCGAGACCGAGGACGTCGTGAACCTCGGCAACCGTCTCGTCAGCGCCTTCGGGGAGTCCCTCGACTCGCCCAAGGGCAAGGCCGTCGTCGATTCCTTCGGTCGGTTCTGGACGACCCTGCTCGAGGTGATGGAAGTCGACGACGACGGGATGATCTCGCCGGAGGAGTACCGCAAGGGCATGACCGCGGCCTTCATCGACGGACCGGACTACGACCGGGTGTTCCGCCCCGCGGTGGAAGCAGTGTCCCGCCTGTGCGATACCGATGACGACGGGATGATCAACTACGAGGACTTCGGCCACCTTCACGAGGCCTGGGGCACCGGGGCCGATGAAGTGGACCCGTCGTTCCGCAAGATCGACACCGACGAGGACGGCCTGATCAGCGTGGACGAGCTGGTCGAGGCCGGTCGGCAGTACTACCTCAGCGACGACCCGAACGCCACCGGCAACTGGCTGTTCGGCGACGTCGACGCCGACGTCTAGCTCCCACGAGCTTGCTCCTGTGGTCCGGGTCGCCACCTGGACCACAGGGGCGAGCTCACTCAGCCGGGCGGATTCGGGGGCCGAGCTGCTGCTGGACTTGGCCACCCGAGACCCGTGGCTGGCCCTGCCCGCCGCCACCGATGCCGACGCGAGCCGCGAAGTCGGCGAGTCCACCGTGGCCTGGGCCCGACACCTGGGTCTGATCACCACCGAACCGGCGGCCCAGCGTCTGCGCCGGGCCGGGTTCGAGCGCATGGCGGCACGGGCCTTCGGGCACGAGCAGGTGAGCCCCACGCGGGTGGGGTTGCTGTCTCGATGGCTGGCCTGGCTGTTCTACCTGGACGACCAGTGCGACGAGGCCCCGCCGAACGCCCGGCCGGACCGGGTCGACGACGTGTACGGCGGGCTGCTCGCGGCGCTCCAACGAGGTCAGCCGGGGCTGTACGCCGGTCCGATCGAGACGGCGCTCAGCGAGCTGTGGAACGTGACCGCGGCGGACACCAGCGCGGCATGGCGGGAGCGGTTCATCGAGCACTTCCTGGCCCAGTGGCAAGGCGTCCGGGCCGAGGACGAGAACCGGGCCGCGGGTCGGATCCCCACGCTGGAGGAGTATCCGGCGCTGCGGCGGGACTCCAACGGCACCTTCCTCCTCCTGGACCTCATCGAGCCGTTCCTCGAGGTGGAGCTGCTGCCCCAACTGGCCGGCACCCCGGTCTGGGTGCGGCTCAACCAGGTCGCCAACGACGTGATCGTCTGGTGCAACGACCTGGCCTCCCTGCCCAGGGAACTAGCCCACGACGACGTCCACAACTACGTGATCGTCGCGGCCGAGGCGCTGGGCTTGGACGCCGTGGCCGCCCGAAGTTGGGTGGCCGACCGCATCGTCGACGCCACGGTCGACATGCGGACGATCGCCCGATCTCTGCCGGGCCTGTTCGCCCGGCTGGACCTGTCGGTCGCGGCCGCGGCCCAGGCCAACGACGTGGTCGAGGTCATCAGGCGAGCCCCGGCCAACCACCTGGCCTGGTTGCTCGAATCCCACCGTTACCAGGACGCCGAGAAGAACACGTTCTAGTTTGCTGGCATGCCAACGGGGGACAGTGGGCTGTCAGATGCGTTCGGCGCGCTGCGGGATTCCGAGAAGCGGCTGGTGGAGGCCGATCCGCCGCTCGACTCGATCGAGCGGGCCGAGGGCTACTCGGCCTCCGGCTGTCCCTTGGCCGCCCACCGCGGTCGCTCGCCGAAATTGAGGCGTTTCTCGCGCTTATAGCGCG